>JBEEJT010000215.1:0-11962 GCA_041169085.1 Pseudomonadota bacterium
CAGCGTGATCTGCGCACCAATGGCCTGGATCTCCGGCAGATCCAGGAAATTGGGGTCCTGCAAGAACTTGCTGCCCTTCTGGAACATGTATTTCGGGATCAACATGTCGGGCTGGCCAGAAAGCGTGCCCAGCAAGCAGCGCTTGCCCATGTCTGTGATCATCGCTTTGCCGGCTGCGGAGGCGTATTTGTCCGGATCGATCTCGGGGAAGGCCCTCGACAAGCCCACCACGGCACCGAAATAGACCGGAGAGAACAAGGTGCCGTCGACCTTCTTGGCCACATTGATCGGGTTGACCGGTACCCCACCCAAAGCAGCGCCCACGATGTTCAGCTCAGGCGCGTATTCATTGGCCACCTCGTTGGCCCAGGCCGTGGCGTGACCACCGCCCGAATAGCCCATCATGGCCACCGGAGACGTTTCACTCAAGCCAGACTTGCTGAAGCGTTGGGCGGCTCGGATGCCATCCAGGACCGTGTGTGCCGTGTTCATGCCGGCAATCCATTGGGACTGCAGGCCTTCATAGTCAGTGAACACCACCAGCACACCCGCCTTCAAGGCCGTGTTCACATTGCCCTTCTCGAACAGCTTGCCCGTCATCACCAGCGCAGACGGGGAGCAATCCAGGGACAGACTGTCGTAGAAGGCCTGGTAAGACAGCAGCTTTCTGCCCGTGGCGGGCGCGGCGGTGGGGATCAGCAAAGTGGTGACCGCGGCAACAGCGGCGCCATGGCCATCCGTGGTGCGGAACATCAATTGGTAGGCACTATTCACCGTCGAGGCATAGGTCGTGTTGGGCGTTGCGCGGTAGCGCAACACGGTGCCCGGCGCCACGGCTTCCAGCGAAGCGGCCGATGGTGGCGCGTAGAACGCATCCGCAGTCGGCACGACACTGGCCTTGGCGGTCGGGAACATGGTCTGTGCAGTCACGGCACTGGAGGCCGCCCCCACAGAGACGCCAATGAGGAGGTTCAAACACGCAGCAGCGATCACTTTCATACAAAGTCTCCAGTTCAATTGCAGGTTGAGGACTCGGGCTCTGGCATGGAGCCTGTGGCCTGCGCGACGCCAATGCGTGGACCACACGACTGACATCAGCAGGACTGTGACGATGTTGGCAACAGGCGGATCACCTCTTGTTCGTGCTTACCCACGAATGCACCGGCCCGGCAGGTCTTCGACGGACAGCCACCATCGATCCGGCGGCCAATGACAGACGGCCCACCGGCCTCGACTCCTGCGCCCTGCGCACCTGTGGCGGCACACCCCTCGGGTAAACGCCAAAGTCGACGCACCGTGGCGGTCAATGACAAGAAAGTTGGCGGCGCAGCCGCTCACGTTTGGACACACATCGCCCGCAGACTGGCGCCTCCACAGAACACCCGATTTGGAGACCCCGATGTTTGGAGCAAAAAAAGCCACCCTCTGCGCCGTCGCCATGGCAGCAGCCACACTGGCACCCGCTGCGCATGCCGCCGCGCCCAAGAACGCCGTCGTGCTGGTGCATGGCTTCATTGGCTTTGACACCATCCTGGGCCTGAACTATTGGTACGGCATCGCGTCCACGCTGGAAAAGGAAGGCGCGACCGTTTTGACGGCACAGGTCAACCCTTCCCAGACGCCAGAGTACCGAGGCGAAGAGTTGATCAAGCAACTGGAGGCCTGGAAGGCGGCCAAGAAGGGCAGCAAGTTCAACTTGATCGGCCACAGCCAGGGCGCGCCCACCGTGCGCTATGCGGCCAGCGTCCGTCCCGATCTGGTGGTCAGCGCCACAACGGTGGGCGGCGTGAACCTGGGCTCGAGCCTGGCCGACTACATGGTCAGCAACAAGTACATCGCTTCGGGCAACTGGCTGGACAAGGGCGGCACCTCCTTGCTCAAATTGCTGGGATGGGCTTCGACCTACAGCGGTGACAGCAACCAGATCAGTGCCTTGACGGCCACCCTGTCGATGACCTACGAGGCATCGGTGGCCTTCAACCAGAAATACCCGGAAGGCGCGCCCGCCATCGAAGGCACGGCAGGCACCAACGACAAGGGCAGCAACGGCGTGCGCTACTACTCGATCACGGGCAACGCCAATGGCAGCACCAACAGCCTGGACCCGCTGGATGGCCTGCTTTTGGCCAACTCCGCCAAGGTGGCCTTCCAGAACGTGGAAGCCGACGGGCTGGTGCAACTGACATCACAGTACTGGGGCAAGCACCTCAAGACCTACCCGTGGAACCACCTGGATGAAGTCAACCAATCGCTGGGATTGCTGGGCAAAGGCGCGCCCTCACCCAAGGAGGTCTATCGCTCGCTGATCCAGATGCTGGCCAGCCAGGGCCTGTGATGCCCAAGCGGGCGCGCCTCAACCGATGACACCCCACCCATGGCCATGCACATCTTTCCCTGCCGGATTCGGGCCTTTAGCGCCATCATCGCTGTCACGGCCATGGGCATTGGCGCGCTCGCTTGGCGGGCCTCGATCCATAGCGACTCGGACCACTCGAGTGCCCTCGCCGCCACACCGGGGGCACACCATACCGAAGGTTCCTTTTGGGACACACTGAACCTCAAGCAGGCGACATCGGGCGATCAGCCCGTTGCCGGCAGCCGCACGCCGAGCGAATTGCGTGACGTGCTCTACAAAGGCTCCTTCGCTGGCACACACCCGTTTGGCGACTGGTGCGTCGCTGAAGGCCGTCAGCTCCGGCCCTGCCCACTTCTGCGGGATCGCTTCGAGTACTACATCAATGGATTGGGAGAAATCACGCCTGCGGAAGTCCGAATCCTGATCGAGGACGAAGCCCGGCAGGCGCATGGCGCAATGCTGGCCACTCGGATCATGGCCGTCTTTGATGCTTACTGGACGGTGCGCAACCACGAGTACCCCAGCCGGCTTGACATGGCTGACACCTCCACATGGCTGCCCGCCTTGAGAGAGGCTCAGGCCTTTCGAAAGCAGACCTTGGGTGAGGACTGGGCACGCGCCTTCTTCGCCGCAGATGACCAGGAGTTCATGGCCACGCTGGCACAGGCCAGCGCAGGCCAGGCGCCGCCACCGTCCCCCCGCGACCCGGTACCGATGCTGACGCCAGACAAGGACCCCCAGGCCTTGCGCAACGAGCGCGTGGCCCGCTATGGCGAAGACGCCGCCAAAAGCCTGGAAGCACTCGACGCCGAGCAAGCACAGTTTGACCGTCACGTGGCAGAAGCCCGCCAGGAGTGGACGCGGCTGCAAGCCCAAGGCAACTTGAGCGCCTCCGCACAAGAAGCTCAGCTGAAAGCCTTCATCGCGGAGCGGGTGGCGCCCAAAAACCTTCGCCGTGCCTGGGCGCTGGCCACCGTTGCCACCAGGTGAAATCACTTGCGCTACCCCGGTTGGCGAACGCACGCCAAATCGCGACAATTCGAATACCGAGCAGACATCGCCACGCCGTCCATGCGCGCCCCTCGCCCGACTTCTCAGCCCAATGCCACGGACCTGCACACGCCATCGGTCCCCGTCAGTTACCCCAGGTTGCTTCAGCAAGTGGTCCAAGACCGCGGCGCCGACCCCATCGCACTGTTGACGGACACGCGTGTCACCAAGGAGATGCTGGATGCGCCAGATGGCTTGATTCCGGCATATGCCTACGCGTTGATGATCTTGCGGGCCGTGCAACTCACCGGTGATGCCTGCCTGGGCTGTGAAATGGGCTTGCGCATGGCCCCGACCATGCACGGCAACCTCGGTTTGCTGTGCCTGACCTCGGCCACGGGTGTGGAAGCCTTGCACACCGTCAGCCGCTTTCTGCGCTTGGTTTCCCCATTCCTGGAGGCGAGCTTGACGTTCAAAAGCACCCGCGTGCTCATTTCATTGCAGGAGATCGCCCCGATGGGTGCCGTCCGAAGCTTCATTCACCAATGCGTGATGGTGGGCCTGGCCCGCGGAGGTCGCATGCTTGTGGGCCCCCCCAGCGACAAGTCGGACTTCATTTTGCATTTTTCGGGGCCAGAGCCAGCTTGCTTTGCGAAGTACAGGGACCGTTTGCCCCTGACGCAATTCAACCAGCCACGCGATGGGGCGGACGTGTCCATGTCTTATGCCAGCCTGCCCATCGCCCTGTCGGATCAGCTCACCGCCAAGAAGGCATCCATGGCCTGCGAGCGAGAATTCGCCCGCTTCAATCAAGGTTCAGTGTCGTTCGCAGCGTTGGTGGCCTCGCTGCTCAAGGCCAACAGCGACGCCAACGGCTATCCCAGCATGGACAAAATGGCGAGGCGCTTGTCCATCTCCACGCGCACACTCACACGGCGCCTGGACGCAGAAGGGCTGAACTTCTCTCAATTGGTCGATGAACGTCGGTGCGTGGATGCCCAACTCATGTTGTCGCAAACCGACTTCAGCGTAGGCGAAGTGGCTGCGCGCCTCGGCTACGCCGATCCGGCCAATTTCACACGCGCCTTCCGCAAATGGACAGGCAAAACCCCAAGCATCTACCGACGTGAGACGCATGTGGGTTGAGCCTGGCCCCGGCTCGCAGATCACTCGATGTTCTGAACCTGTTCGCGCATCTGCTCGATCAGCACCTTCATGTCCACCGAGATCTGCGTGAGTTCCAGCGCCGCCGCCTTGGAGCCCAGGGTGTTGGCCTCGCGGTGCAGCTCCTGGATCAGGAAATCGAGGCGCTTGCCCACTTCGCCGCCCTTCTTGAGCAGGCGGCCGATCTCGTCGAGGTGCGCCTTCAAGCGCTGCAGCTCTTCGTCCACGTCGATGCGAATGGCGTAAGACGCCGCTTCGGTCAGCGCACGCTCTTGGGCCGCCTGTTCGGTCACCGCACCGCCCACGGTCTGCAAGGCTTCCTGGAACTTGGTCACGAAGCGCTCTTGTTGCCGCGCCACGGCGGCGGGCACCAGGGGCTGCGCTTGTTAAGCCAGCGCTTGCAAGCCTTTGAGCTTGTCTTTCAAAACACCCACCAGGCGGGCGCCTTCGCGCTCGCGGGCTTCGGTCAGTGCGACGACAGCCTGGCGGCAGGCGTCCAGGGCGGCGTCTTCCAGCTTCACCGAAGGCGCAGCCGCACGACACCAGTGCAGCACCTCGTTGACGCTCAAGGGCTGAGCCTTGGGCAGCCAGTTTTGCACCGTGTTTTCCAGTCGAGCCAGCGTGTGCAACTGGTCAGGCTGAGGCTGGGGCCAGCCGGCATCGGCGGCGCGCTGGGGTTGCAGCCGCAATTCGATCTTGCCGCGCTTGAAATTCGCGGTCAGCACGTCGCGCAGCGCGGGTTCCAGCCCACGAAATTCGTCGGCCAGTTTGAAGCTGAGGTCGAGAAACCGGCTGTTGACGGAGCGCAACTCGGCGCCCACCGCCCCCGATGCCGCCTTGCGAGAAACAGCCGTGTTTTCGCCGTCTTCTGGGGCTTCTCCGGGGTGGTCAACGGAAGACGCCACCGCGCTGGCGAAGCCGGTCATGGAGTAGACTGACATGGTTACTTGGACACCAGACAAAAGCCGATTATGTCAAAGCCGAAGCCCGCCCCGTTGCCCTCGGGCACCGTCGTGGGCGGCTATCAGATCATCAAAAAACTGGCCGCAGGCGGTTTTGGGGTGGTCTACCTGGCCGAAGACCCCGATAAAAGGCTGGTTGCCCTCAAGGAATACCTGCCCGCCTCCCTGGCTGAGCGCTCGCCTGGCGAGCTGATTCCGCGCGTCAAGCCCGACAAGCAGCCCCTCTACCGCCTGGGCCTCAAAAGTTTCTTTGAAGAGGGCCGCTCGCTGGCCCAGATCGCCCACCCCTCGGTGGTGTCGGTGCTGAATTTCTTCCGGGAAAACGAAACCGTTTACATGGTGATGAATTACCTGCAAGGCGACACCTTGCAGGATTTCATCGTCACGGCGCGCGATTTGAAACGTGACAAGGTGTTTCGCGAATCGACGATTCGCAGCCTGTTTGACGAAATCCTGCGGGGATTGCGCATCGTCCACCAGCACAAGATGCTGCACCTGGACATCAAACCGGCCAACATTTTCATCACCAACGACAACAAGGCGGTGTTGCTCGATTTCGGCGCCGCCCGCGAAGTGCTGTCCAAGGAAGGCAACTTCATCCGCCCGATGTACACGCCCGGTTTCGCCGCGCCCGAGATGTACCGCCGTGACGGCTCGCTGGGCCCGTGGACAGACATCTACGCCATCGGCGCTTGCATCTACGCCTGCATGCAGGGCTACCCGCCCAACGACGCACCGCAGCGCCTGGAAAAAGACCGCCTGAACCTCTCGCTCTCGCGCCTGCGCAACGTCTACTCTGACAACCTGATCGAGGTGACCGAGTGGTGCATGTCGCTCGACCCGCTGGCGCGGCCCCAGAGCGTGTTCGCCCTGCAAAAGGAGCTGGCCCGCGAGACCGAACGGCGCTACTCCAAGCTCACGTTCGCCGAGCGTGTGAAGCTGCAGCTTGAAAACCTCAAATCCGGAGCCAAGGCATGAGGTTCTCGGTCTACCAGATCAGCCGCAAAGGCGGCCGCGAGAAGAACGAAGACCGCATGGGCTATTGCTACACGCGGGATTCCGGCCTGTTTGCCCTCGCCGACGGCATGGGCGGCCACCCCGAAGGCGAGGTGGCTTCGCAGCTGGCGCTGCAAACCATGGCCGCGCTCTTCCAACGCGACGCCAAGCCCCGCCTGGCCGACCCGCTGCGCTTCTTGCAAGACGCCGTGATGGCCGGCCACCACCAGTTGCTGCGCTACGCCAGCGAAAAGGGCCTGATGGACACCCCGCGCACCACCATCGTGGCGTGCATCATGCAAGGCAACTCGGCCTATTGGGCCCACTGCGGTGACTCGCGTCTGTACTTCGTGCGGGGCGACAAGCTCGTGGCCCGCACCCGCGACCACTCCTACTCCGAGCTGCAAAACACGCTGTCGTCGGTCGTGCCCATGGCCGACCGCTACAACCGCAACGTGCTGTTCACCTGCCTGGGCAGCCCGGGCAAGCCGGTGGTCGACACCGCCGGCCCCCTGCTGATGCAGCAAGGCGACCGCATCCTGCTGTGCTCCGACGGCCTGTGGGGCACGGTGGAAGACGAGATCATCACCACCCATTTGGCCTCACGCACGATCTCTGATGCCGTGCCTGAACTCGTGGAAGTGGCGCTGCGCAACGGCGGCCCGAAGTGCGACAACGTCACCGTGATCGCCATGGAATGGGAATCGGCCTCTGACGAAGAGCTGCCCGCCGTGCGCACCGAGAGCCTGGGCGAAGAGGTGTTCGCGTCCACCATCCAGGCCAGCGTGGGCAACAGCGCTTCGCCGGGTGGCGACGTCGATGTCGACGAGCTCGACGAAGCCGAAATCGAGCGCTCGATCCGCGAAATCAACGAAGCCATCCGCCGCTCGGCCAATGCCGCGTCTGCCCCTTTGTCCGGCACCTCTGGTGCACCAGGCGAAGGCGGCAAGCCGCCCAACCGCAAGCCCTGAAGCGCCTTTCACTCGCCTGAAGGCTCAGCGTCGCCTGTCGCGCCCTGGGCCCGTTGGCCATGCCACTGGACACACCCCATGACTCACACCCGCCCTCAGGGCCGCGCCACCAACGCCCTGCGCCCCCTGTCCATCACCCGCGGCTACACCAAGCACGCCGAAGGCTCGGTGTTGATCTGCTTTGGTGACACCAAGGTCCTCTGCACCGCCAGCGTGGAAGAACGCGTGCCGCCGCACAAGCGTGGCAGCGGCGAAGGCTGGGTGACGGCCGAATACGGCATGCTGCCCCGCTCCACACACACCCGCAGCGACCGCGAAGCCGCCCGCGGCAAGCAAAGCGGCCGCACGCAAGAGATCCAGCGCCTGATCGGCCGCTCCATGCGCGCCGTGTTCGACCTCAAGGCCCTGGGTGAGCGCACCATCCAGCTCGACTGCGACGTCATTCAGGCCGATGGCGGCACCCGCACCGCCGCCATCACGGGCGCCTATGTGGCCGCCGCCGACGCCGTCGCCAAGCTCATGGCCGCCGGCAAGGTCACCTCCAACCCGCTCAAGCAAGCCGTGGCGGCCATCAGCGTGGGCATCTACGAAGGCACGCCGCTGCTCGACTTGGAATACGTCGAAGACTCGGCTTGCGACACCGACATGAACGTCGTCATGACCGGCGCCGGCCACTTCGTGGAAGTGCAAGGCACGGCCGAAGGCGTGGCGTTCACCCGCGCCGAAATGGACGAGCTCCTGAGCCTGGCCGAGAAGGGCATTGGCGAACTGCTCGCCGCCCAGCAAGCCGCACTGGCCCAGCCCCTGCCCACCCAGGCCTGACCCCCTCGCCTGCCCGGCCTCAAGAGAGCCCCATGACCCGCCAGCTCATCCTCGCGTCCAACAACCCCAAGAAGCTCAAAGAGCTTCAGGCGCTGCTCATGCCCGTGGGCGTCAACCTGGTCACGCAAGGCAGCCTGGGCATCCCTGAAGCCGAAGAGCCCCACATCACCTTTGTGGAGAACGCGTTGGCCAAGGCGCGCCACGCAGCCAGCCTGGGGCATGGGCCTGCCATCGCCGACGACTCCGGCCTGTGTGTCGACGCGCTGGCGGGGGCGCCAGGCGTGCGTTCAGCCCGTTACGCGGTGGACGCCGGCCGCATCGCCGAAGGCCTGCCGCGCGAGCTGATCGACGCCGCCAACAACGAATGGCTGCTCGACCAGATGGCCGGCCAGACCCTGCGTGGCGCGCACTTCAGCTGCCTGTTGGTGGCGGTGCGCCACGCCGAAGACCCGGAGCCCTTGATCGCCGAAGGCCATTGGCGCGGCGAGCTGCTGCACACCGCCGCGGGCGAGCAAGGCTTTGGCTACGACCCGCTGCTGTGGCTGCCCGAGCAAGGCCAAAGCGCCGCGCAAATGGCCCCTGAACTGAAGAACAGCCTGAGCCACCGGGCCCTGGCTTGTTCCGTGATGCGGCAGCTCATGGCAGCCCGCTGGGGCGCCTCACCCTCGGCCGGGCCCACTTGGCCCTGGCAGCACGGCTGACCATGATCACCTTGCAACGCCCAGGGGCGCTGACCGCGCTGCCGCCTTTGGCCCTTTATGTGCACCTGCCCTGGTGCCTCAAGAAGTGCCCTTACTGCGACTTCAACAGCCACGAGGTGCGGCAGCCTGACGGTTCGCCGTCCACCTTGTCGACCGATGTGGAGCGGCGCTACCTCGATGCGCTTTGCGCCGACCTCGAAAGCGCCCTGCCCCTGGTCTGGGGGCGGCGCGTGCATTCGGTGTTCATCGGCGGCGGCACGCCCAGCCTGTTCAGCCCGGCTGGCATCGACCGGTTGCTGGCCGACGTGCGCGCCCGTCTGCCACTCGAGGCCGACGCCGAGATCACGCTGGAAGCCAACCCCGGCACCTTCGAGACCGACCGTTTCCGGGCTTTCCGGGCGGCCGGGGTCAACCGCCTGTCGATCGGCGTGCAGAGCTTCGACGACGCCAAACTCCAGGCTTTGGGCCGCGTGCACAGCCGCGGCCAGGCGCTGGCGGCTGTGGCCGAAGCCCGCGCGTGCTTCGACACCTTCAACCTCGACCTGATGTACGCCTTGCCCGGCCAAAGCCTGGCTGACCTGCAAGCCGACCTGGAGCAGGCCCTGGCGTTCGAGCCGCCCCACCTGTCGCTCTACCACCTCACGATGGAGCCCAACACGGTGTTTGGCTCGCGCCCGCCTGCCGGGCTGCCCGACGACGACACGGCGTTCGACATGCTCGACTGGCTGGCCGAACGAACGGCCCAAGCGGGCCTGCAACGCTACGAAGTCTCGGCCTATGCCCGCCCCGGCCACCACTGCTGGCACAACCTGAACTACTGGCAGTTTGGCGACTACTTGGGGCTGGGCGCAGGTGCCCACAGCAAATTGAGCTTCCCGGACCGCATCGTGCGCCAGGTGCGCTGGCGTGAACCGGCCACCTACATGGACAACGCCATGAAGGGCCAGGCCATGTCCAACGAAACGCCTGTGGCCCTGAAGGACCGCCCCTTCGAGTTCATGATGAACGCCTTGCGCCTGAAGGAAGGCTTCGAGTTGCAACGCTTTGCCGAACGCACCGGGCTCACCCTGGCCAGCATCCAGCAAGCGCTGACCGAAGCCGAGGCCAAGGGGCTGCTGCAGCGCGATTTGAACCGCGCCTGGCCCACCGATCGCGGCTTCGATTTCCTCAGCGACCTGCAAGGCCTGTTCCTGCGGGATTGAGGTGTCGCCCCAGGTCGGCCAAAGCGTGAATTTGTCACCGCCACAGGGAGCGTAGGGGGCATAAGCTGCTGGCGGTTCACGTTCGAGCCACCGATATCCACAAGATGCGCCCCGAACCCTGCCCAGTCAGCCCGACCGCACCGCTGAACGCCACGCAGGCCTCCAGCGCGCAGGCTGATGTCAGCCAACAGGTCCGAGACGCCCAAGTGCGTGCCATGCATGAAGTCATGCCGCTGGCGCAGGTCGCCTCGATTGTGTTCGGCACGGCGATGACCCTCGTGCTGTGGCACCGCGTGAACGTCACCGACCTGCTGGCGTGGCTGGCCCTGCGCTTCGTCATCGGGGGCGTCCGGACTTGGTACTCGCTCACCTGCCAGCGCAACCTGAACCGCCACACCGACCGCGCCTACGTGACCATGGCCATGGCCGACGGCATCAGCTGGGGAGCCATAGGCTGGTGGCTCACGCCCTACATGAACCTCGAGGTGGCCGTCGTCACCTTGAGCGTGGGCGCGACGGCGGCGTGCCTGGGTGTGATCATGCTGCACATCCATTCGGCGGCGAACTGGCTGTTTGTCTTGCCCATCTTGCCGCCCAACGGCGTTTACGCCCTGCAGCGGGGTGACGACCTGGGCCTGTTCTGCTTCGCGGGCTTCCTGGGCTTGACCGGGGTCCTGTTGTTCGAGGGCACCCGACTCAACCGACGGTCTCTGGTCACGCTGCGGCTGCGGTTCGAGAGTGAACAAGCGCACCTGGCAGAAAAGCGCGCACTGCAAAGGCTGCAGTTGCTGTCCGACATGCGCAACCGCTTCGTGGCCACCATCAGCCATGAAATGCGCACCCCCCTGCACGGCATGATGGGCATGTTGCGGCTGATGCAGCAACAGGCCGACCAGCCCCCCAACCCGCGCAACCTGGCGCTCATGCAAAGTTCAGGACAGCACCTGATCAACGTGATCAACGACCTGCTGGACTTCGCCAAACTGGAGTCGGCCGGGCTGCCCATCTCCCCCCAGCCTTTTCGCCTGGACACCATGCTCGAAGACGTGGCCGACACCGTCCGCGTGTCCTGCGAAGCCAAGGGCCTGAGCCTCACCCTGAAGGCCTCGCCCAGCACCCAAGTTTGGGTCATGGGCGATGAAACCCGCGTGCGCCAGGTGTTGCTCAACCTGCTGGGCAACGCCAACAAGTTCACCACCACGGGCGGCATCGTGCTAGACGCGCAGCGCAACGCTCAGACCGGCCTCACACAGGTGCGCATCCAGGACACGGGCCTGGGCATCCGACCGGAAGACCTTGAACGCATTTTCGAGCCCTTCCACCAGGCCGAGGGCACTTACGAACGCCGCTTCGGCGGCACCGGTCTGGGCCTGACGATTTCCAGAGAGCTGTGCCGCGCCATGGGTGGCGGCTTGAGCTGCACCAGCCAACCAGGCCAGGGCTCCACCTTCATGTGCGAACTGCCCCTCGTGGAAGTGGAGGCGCCCAGGCAAGCTTTGGGCTCTTCGGACGAACCACCGCCCCCCAACGCTTCCCCAGCCGCACCCGAGCCCATGGCGGACAGCCAGTCGCCGCATCCCGCGCTTGTTCTGCTGGTCGATGACAACCCCGTCAACACGCTCGTGGGCGACGCAGAGTTGCGCGCACTGGGCTTCAACGTGCACACGGCGGCGAGTGCACTGGAAGCCCTGGAATGGCTGAGCCGCCACTCGCCCGACCTGATCCTCATGGACTGCGAGATGCCCGGGATGGATGGCGTGACCGCCACCCAGGAGATACGCGCCCGAGAACGCCAGGT
>JBEEJT010000216.1:0-12844 GCA_041169085.1 Pseudomonadota bacterium
TGAAACCATCGGCCACCATCAGCTGGCGATGGATGCGGAAGCTCAAGCCGGCGAACAACACGGTGGCGTGCAAGAGGCCGGCGACGCGTCGCCAATAACCCACCCGCGCCACCCGGGTCAGCACGTCGAAGGCCACGGCTTTGTGCTCGACCTCTTCGATGGCGTGCCAGGCGTACATGGCGCGCATGCGCGGGTCGGCGTGGCGCATCACGTCACGCTGGTCGAACAAGCTGTGGGCGATGATGGCGGTGAAGTGCTCCAGCGCGGCCGTGAGCGCCAGGGTGTGGGCGGCGCTGTAGGTCTGGCGGTGGTGGCGGTTGAGCCGGTCGTCCACGAGGGCCGCGAGGCGGTCCACGTCGATGCCCTGCCGCCGCAGGCGTTCGTTGTCCTTTCGGTGCACGAGGCCATGTTGAGCCTCTTGCAGGTTGAAAGCGCGCACGTCAGCCAGCAACTGCGGGTCGGTCACCTGGTCGCGAAAATCGCGCACGCAGTTCATGAAGAACTTCTCGCCGGGCGGGAAGATGATGGACATCGCGTCCCAGAAGCGGCTTTGGTAGACATCGCCACCGTGCCAGTAGCGGGGGATGTCGCCGTCCAAACCGAAATCGAGCCGTTCGCGGGGCGTGATCGTGTGTTGACAGGGAGCAGACATGGCGTCCAGGGCAAAGGTGGTGGCCTGCGAGGCTAACAGGCCAGCATCCTGGGCACAAGCGGGCCACACCGGACCCCACCGGCGTGGCCGCTCAAGGGGTCACAGCTTGGCAGACACCCAGGCCTGCACGCCGGCCAGGGCTTGCGGCAACGCGGCAGCGTCGGTGCCACCGGCCATGGCCATGTCCGGCTTGCCGCCGCCCTTGCCACCTACCTGCTGGGCCACAAAGTTGACCAGCTCGCCAGCCTTGACCTTGGCGGTGGCGTCGGCGGTGACGCCAGCAGCGATCTGCACCTTGCCGCCGTCCACGGCCGCCAGCACGATGGCCGCGGTCTTGAGCTTGTTCTTGAGCTGGTCCATGGTGTTGCGCAGCGTGGCGGCGTCGGCGCCGTCCAGGCGTGCGGCCAGGATCTTCACGCCGTTCACCTCCACAGCCTGGGCCACCAGCTCATCGCCTTGGGCGGACGCCAGCTTGCCCTTGAGTGCGGCCACTTCCTTTTCCAGCGCACGGATTTGGTCTTGGGCCGCGGCCACGCGGGCGGGCACGTCGTGCGGGGTGGCCTTGAGCAGCGCGGCCAGACCGTTGACGGTGCCTTCCAGCTTCTGGGTGTAGCTCAGGGCATCGGCGCCGGTGATGGCTTCGATGCGGCGCACGCCAGCAGCCACGCCGCCTTCGGCCACGATCTTGAACAGGCCGATGTCACCCGTGCGCTGCACGTGGGTGCCACCGCACAGCTCCTTGCTGGAGCCAATGGTGAGCACGCGCACGGTGTCGGCGTACTTCTCGCCGAACAGCATCATGGCGCCGGTCTTTTGCGCGTCGTCCAAGGCCATGACCTGGGCCGAAGCGGCCGCGTTGGCCAGCACCTCGGCGTTGACCAGGGCTTCGATCTGGCGGATCTCGTCGTCGGTCACCGGCTGGCCGTGCGAGAAGTCGAAACGGGTGCGGTCGGGCGTGACCTGCGAGCCCTTTTGCTGCACGTGCTCGCCCAGCACTTCGCGCAAGGCCTTGTGCATCAGGTGGGTGGCGCTGTGGTTGCGCACCGTGCGGGCGCGCAGTTCGGCGTTGACGCGGGCGTTGAGCTTGTCTCCCACCTGGATGCCGCCTTCGACCACGCGGCCGTGGTGGCCGAACACATCGGCCTGGATCTTGAGCGTGTCTTCGACCACGAAACGGCTGGTGGCGTTGCGCAGGTCACCGCTGTCGCCACACTGGCCGCCGCTTTCGGCGTAGAAGGGGGTGTGGTCCAGCACGATGACGGCATCGTCACCGGCGTTGGCCTGCTGCACCGAGGCACCGTCCACGTAGATGGCGGTCACGTTGGCGGCGTCCACCGTCAGGTGTTCGTAGCCATGGAAGCCCGTGGCCACGCCGCTGTACTCCAGGCCAGCGGCCATCTTGAACTTGCCGGCGGCACGGGCCTGTTCGCGCTGGCGGGCCATGGCAGCGTCAAAGCCCGCCTGGTCCACCGTCACGCCACGCTCGCGGCAGACGTCGGCGGTCAGGTCAACCGGGAAGCCATAGGTGTCGTGCAGCTTGAAGGCGGTTTCGCCGTCGATCTGCTGGGCGCCCGTGGCCAGCGCGCCTTCCAGGATTTCCATGCCATTGGCGATGGTCTGGAAGAAACGCTCTTCTTCGGTCTTCAGCACATCGGTGATGCGCTTTTCGTTGCTGCGCAGCTCGGGGTAGGCCTCGCCCATTTGCTCGACCAGCGCCGCCACCAGCTTGTGGAAGAACGGGGTGCGTGCGCCCAGCTTGTAGCCGTGGCGGATGGCGCGGCGGGTGATGCGGCGCAGCACGTAGCCACGGCCTTCGTTGCTGGGGATGACGCCGTCGGCCACGGTGAACGAGCACGCGCGAATGTGGTCGGCGATCACCTTCAGGCTGGGGCTGTCAGCTGGCACGCCGCCTTCGACCGAGGCGCCGCCAGCGGCTTCGACAGCCGACTTGGCCGCAGCCAGGAGGGCCACGAACAGGTCGATCTCGTAGTTGGCGTGCACGTGCTGCAGCACGGCGGCGATGCGCTCCAGGCCCATGCCCGTGTCCACCGACGGCTTGGGCAGCGGGTGCATGACACCGGCCTCGTCGCGGTTGAACTGCATGAACACGTTGTTCCAGATCTCGATGAAGCGGTCGCCGTCTTCATCGGGGCTGCCCGGAGGGCCGCCAGGGATCTCGGGGCCGTGGTCGTAGAAGATCTCGGTGCAGGGGCCGCAGGGGCCGGTGTCACCCATCATCCAGAAGTTGTCGGACGCGTAGCGGGCACCCTTGTTGTCGCCGATGCGGATCACGCGCTCAGCGGGCACGCCCACTTCCTTGGTCCAGATGTCGTAGGCCTCGTCGTCTTCGGCGTAGACGGTGACGGTCAGCTTGTCGGCCGGCAGCTTGAACTCTTTGGTCAGCAGCTCCCAGGCGAAGTTGATGGCGTCGCGCTTGAAGTAGTCACCGAACGAGAAGTTGCCCAGCATCTCGAAGAAGGTGTGGTGGCGCGCGGTGTAGCCCACGTTGTCCAGGTCATTGTGCTTGCCGCCGGCGCGGATGCACTTCTGCGAGGTGGTGGCGCGGGTGTAGGGGCGCTTGTCGAAGCCCAGGAACACGTCCTTGAACTGGTTCATGCCCGCGTTGGTGAACAGCAGCGTGGGGTCGTCACCCGGCACCACAGGGCTGGACGCCACGATGGTGTGGCCCTTGGATTCGAAGAATTTCAGGAAGGTGTCGCGGATCTGTGCGGCTTTCATGGGTGCTTTCTGGTGTCGCTGCGTGAACGGGGCCTGGCGCCATCGCCTGGCGGCCGTGCTGTGACCAACCTGGGATTATAGATTTCGCCCATGCGCTCACCCGGGGGCCATCGGCTGCAACCAGAGGCCGGCCAGCGCCGGGTCATGGCGGTTCGACCACGCCACCCATGCTGGAAAACCCGCAGCGCGTCCTTCCCCCGCCACCCAGGCCGTTTCAGCCGATTCCGGGCGATGATCTCGGGGTTGCCGGTGGCACCGGCGCCCATCGTTTCAAGGACCGACCATGAGCCCCGCTTCGCCCCTCGCCCGACTCCAGGACCCCAGCCTGCTCAAGACCCAGGCACTGATCAATGGGCAATGGGTGGACGGCCCGAGTCGTTTCGACGTGACCGATCCCGCCACCGGCGCCAAGCTGGCCGATGTGCCCAACCTGGGGGCCGATCAGGCGCACGCGGCCATCGCCGCCGCCAACGCCGCCTGGCCAGCCTGGCGCGCCCTCACGGCCAAGGCCCGAGCCACCATCATGATGAAGTGGTTCCACCTGCTGCACCAGCACGCCGACGACCTGGCCACCATCATGACCGCCGAGCAAGGCAAGCCCCTGGCCGAAGCCCGGGGCGAAGTGGGCTATGGCGCCAGCTTCATCGAGTGGTTCGCCGAAGAGGCCCGCCGCGTCTACGGTGAAACGGTGCCCAGCAACGACCCCAGCAAGCGCTTCATGGTGATCCGCCAGCCCATCGGCGTGTGCGCGGCCATCACGCCGTGGAACTTCCCCATCGCCATGATCACCCGCAAGGTGGCCCCGGCCCTGGCGGCCGGTTGCCCCGTCGTGATCAAGCCGGCGGAAGCCACGCCCCTGTCGGCGCTGGCCGTGGCCGAATTGGCCCAGCGCGCCGGGATGCCGGCGGGCGTGCTCAACGTGCTGACGGCCGACGCCGACCAGTCGGTGGCCGTGGGTCAAGCGCTGTGCGAGAGCGACGTGGTGCGCCACCTGTCGTTCACCGGATCGACCGAAGTGGGCCGCATCCTGATGAAGCAGTGCGCCCCGACCGTCAAAAAGTTGGGCCTGGAATTGGGCGGCAACGCGCCCTTCATCGTGTTCGACGACGCCGATGTGGACGCCGCCGTGGAAGGCGCCCTGATCAGCAAATACCGCAACGCTGGCCAGACCTGCGTGTGCGCCAACCGGCTGTACGCCCAAGCGGGCGTCTACGACGCCTTCGTGGCCAAGCTGGCCGAACGCGTCGCCCAAATGAAGGTGGGCAATGGCTTCGAGGCCGGTGTGGTGCAAGGCCCGCTGATCGACGACCAGGCCCTGGCCAAGGTGGAGGTGTTGATGGCCGACGCCGTGGCCAAGGGCGCCCGCGTGGTGACGGGCGGCCAGCGTGCCGACGTGGCCGGCGGCCACTTCTACCAACCCACCGTGCTGGCCAACGTGACGGCCGACATGCGCATGGCCCGCGAGGAAATCTTCGGCCCCGTGGCACCGGTGTTCAAGTTCGACACCGAGGCCGAAGCCATTGCCGCCGCCAACGCCACCGAGTTTGGCCTGGCCAGCTACTTCTACAGCCGCGACGTGGGCCGCATCTTCCGGGTGGCCGAAGGGCTGGAGTACGGCATGGTGGGCATCAACACCGGGCTGATTTCCACTTGCGAAGTGCCGTTTGGCGGCGTGAAGCAGTCGGGTTTGGGGCGCGAAGGCGCTCGCCAGGGCATCGACGAATACCTGGAAGCCAAGTACCTGTGCCTGGCCGGGCTGGACCGCTGATCAGCGCCCGGCCTTGGGCAAGCGGTTGAGCTGGAAGCGCTTGCTGAGCATGCGGTCGAGCAGCCGCACCGGCACGTGACGCTTGAGCCAGGGCAGCAAGCGACTTTTGGCCCCCAGGCGCACGATGGGCGGGCAATCGGGTCGGCCCAATTGGGTGGCCAGATCGCGCACGAACACCGCCACTGGCGTGGCTTCGGCCTGGCTCTCGTTGGCCCGGGCCATGACGCCCGCCTTCACCGGCAGGTAAAGCGAGTCGGGCGCCAGGTTCACCCGGTCAGACGCGGCCTGACCAAAGCCGGACTGGATGCCCCCGGGCTGGACGGTGACCACGCTGATGCCCAGGGGCGCCAGCTCCATGCGCAAGGCATCAGAAACCGCGTTCAAAGCGGCCTTGCTGGCGCAGTAGGCGCCCGCAAAAGGCGTGGTCATCACCCCAGACACACTGCTGACGTTGACCACACGCCCACCACCGAGCGCCAGCATGTCTGGCACCACCGCCCGCACCATGGCCATGGGCGCAAACAGGTTGACGTTGAACTGGTGGGCCCACTCTGTGTCGGGGATGTCGAGCACCGGGCCCATGGCGCCATAGCCCGCGTTGTTGACGAGCATGCCCACCTTCAAACCCTCGGCGTGCAGCCCCGCCATGAGCGCCGCCACGGCAGAGGCGCTGGTGACGTCGAGGGCGCGGGTGAGGATGCCTTCTGCGGCCAAGGCGGCCATGCTGTCCAGCCGCCGCGCTGTGGCGCACACACGGTGCCCCCGCTGGTGCATCTCGCGGGCCAAGGCCAGACCGATGCCCGAGCCACAGCCCGTGATCAACACCACTTGTGATTGCTTGCTCATTGCAAATGCGTCCAGGTGAGGCCGGCCCCGCGGCTCAGGCTGAATCGCGGTCGGTGTGCAAATCGGTCAGCGTCCAGCCTGTGCTGTGGCCCACGGCCTCGCGAAAACCAGCGTCGGCACAGTGCCACGCCATGGTCTCGAACTCATGCGGCTGGAACTTGAACGGCATGCTGGCCAGCAAGGTTTCCAGCACGGCATCGTAACTGGTGAAGGTGAGGTAATCGGCCCCGGCGGCATAGCCTGCTGCGGCCACGGCGGCCAGCAGCGCGCGACTTGCCGCCCTGAAGTGGGCGGGATCCAGCACCAAGTCCAGCAGTTGCAAGGTGGTGCGGCCTTCTTCGCCAGGCGCCTGTCGAGCGGCCACCAGCCCCACCACCTGCCCGGCCCGCCGCGCCTCCATCACCCAGCACTGGCTGCGCGGGTTGTCGAACACGCGGCGAGTCCACTGGCGGCCGTCCCGCATGACCTCCACGCGACCGGCTTGTTGGGCACGCTGGAACAGCGCCTCGACCTCAGGCCCGATCGAGCGGACCGGCGCCACCGACACCCCCCAAGCGCGCCCACGCCAGGCCAGGGCACGCCAGAGCACACCGGCCACATCGGCCAGAGTCCCCAGCAAGGCCGCAGCCACAGCCACCTTCAGGCGCTTGGCCAGAAAAGGCTGGAAATGCAGGGGGTGGACCCAACTGCGTCGGTTGGGCAAGGGCTCGAAAGTGCGAGCGATCACGCTGCGGGAATTCGGGTTGGAGCCCACCGCCAACACACAGGCGTGGCGCGCACACAGGGCCTGGTTGATCCAGACGCCCAGCCCGCTGCCCGCATGAGATGGGCGCACCATGATGTCCATGGACACATGGGCATGCAGGACCTGCCCACCTGCCGTCAAGGTCACGGGCTCCAGGCCCACCATGGCCAGCAACGCGCCCTCGCGCACCACCACCCAGCAATCAGCGAAGCCCGATGGGCCACCCAGACCATAACGCCAGGCCACATAAGCGCGGTCATCCCAGGTGAGCGCGTCACCCAGCACCTCACGACGCAAGGCCAACACGGCCTCCAACTCGTCTGGCTGGGCCAGCCGCAAGGCCGACATCAACGCGTCGGGCGTCATGCCCAACAGCCGCGCCACCAGGCGGTTGGTCTTGTCGAAGCCCATGACCTGGCGGCCAGCCGCGGCCGCCCCCTGGCCCGAGGGCGGCTCGGGCACGGCAGGGGCAGTCGCGCCGCGCATGGGGTGTCAGGCAGCCAGCAGGCCCTGCGTGGACAGGAAGTCCAACACGTGCTGGATCTTGCGCATCTCGCGAGAGGCTTCTGCCTGCAATTCCACGCCAAACCGTTCGTCCAGTTCGGCGATCAAGATGAGGGCCCCCATCGAGTCCCAGCCCGGGATGTCTTCTCGATCACGGTCAGGGGTCAGGCTTTCCACGGGTTCATTGAAGGCCTCGGCCAACATCTCGTAGGCTTGGGCCAGGGTCAGGCGTGCGTCGCTCATGTCGTCATTCAGAAAGGGAGGGGGCAGCCATCTCGCCGTGCAGCAGCACCGCTTCAGGGTCGATGCTCAACAGCGCCGACGACCACGACAGCCCCACGCCGTAGCCCAGCAGCATCATGCGCAAGGGCTGTGTCCGCACTTGCGGGGTGGTGCGCGTCAAGGTGATGGGCACCGACGGCCCACCGCAATTGCCGTTGTCTTCGATGGTCATGGGCACCCGGTCTTCGGGCAGGCCGCATTTCTTGGCCAGGTGCTTCATGATGAAGCGGTTGGACTGGTGGAACACCCACCGGTCCACGTCGCTCACTTGGGCCCCGGCAAAAGCGAGCGTGTCGCTCACCATGGCCGGCACACGCTTGATGGTGAAGTTGAAAACACCTGCGCCATCCATGCGCACACAGAGGTCACGCGGGTCTGCCGGCCGGGGGTCGCGGAAGCCGCCGCCCCGGATGATGAGCCCCTCGGCCCCGGTGCCGTCGGTGAACAAGCCAAAACAGGCGTCCTCGTCGCCCCGACCGGCCTCCAGGGCGGTGGCCGTGCCGGCGTCCCCAAACAGCAGCGTGGTGGCGTGGTCATCGGGGTGCACGAACTTGCTGGGCGTTTCGCCTTGCAGCACCAGGATGCGCGCCTGGCCGCCGGCCTTGAGCATGGTCGACGCCACGTACAGCCCGTAGGGGTAGCCAGAGCAGCCCAGGCCCATGTCAAAGGCCGCGCAGCTCACCGGCAAACCGAGCCGGGCGTGCACCACGCAGGCGGAAGACGGCAGGAAATAGTCTGGCGACTGGGTGACCATGATCAGGCCGGTGATGCTCTCCGGCGCCCATCCCAGCTTGTCGAGCAAGCGGCGCGCGGCTTCCGTGCACAAGTCGACCGCGGTCACATCGTCGCTCACCACATGGCGGTAACGCACGCCGGCCATGGACACCACTTTGCGCACGTCGGCGGCGCCATAGCGTTCGCCCAGGCTCATGTTGTCCACGCGCTCACTGGGAATGCAGGTGCTCACCCCAGCAATGCGGATGCCTTGGATGCGACTGAAACTCAACGTGGCTCCCCCGGCCAACACACGGCCCAACAGCTGACAACAGACGCCACTCGATCCATGACGCCCAGGTCCCGGCGCTTGTGGCATCGAGGGAGTCGCCCCCCTTGTCCGGATGATAAAGCGCGCCAGAGCCGATCGCCCCCCCTAGACTGTATGGGCTTGACCACCCAGACAAATGGGCACCGAGCCCGTCAACTCGTGGTTTGATTGGATGGAGCCCCATCCCCTACACAGGTCATTTCATCGTTTTTTGATCCATGACAACCGACATCGACGCCCTGCTCGCCCGACTGCTGCCCATCGATGGCGACGCCGAAGTCACGCGCATCACCGAACGCACGCGCGCACTGCTGCGGGACCACCTCAAACGCCGTGGCCTCGTGGTGGCCATGTCTGGCGGCATCGACAGCTCTTGCTGTGCGGCGCTGGCCGTCAAGGCCTTGGGCCCCGACAAGGTGTTCGGCATCCTCATGCCCGAGCGCGACTCGTCTTCTGACAGCGTGGTGCAAGGCAAGATGCTCGCCGAATCCCTGGGCATCCGCTACACGATTGAGGACATCGCGCCCACCCTGGAAGCGATCGGCTGCTACCGGTGGCGCGACGCCGCCATCCAGGCGGTCTTCCCGGACTACCGCGAAGATTGGAAGAGCAAGATCGTGATCGCTGGCGGCAGCAGCGGCCAGATCAACCACTTCAAGCTGGTGGTGGCCGACCCACAAGGCCAGTTGCACGAACAACGTTTGCCACTGCGCGAATACCTGCAGATCGTGGCCGCCACCAACTTCAAGCAGCGCATCCGCAAAACGCTGGAGTTCTTCCATGCCGACCGGCTCAACTACGCGGTGGTGGGCACCCCCAACCGGGTCGAATACGACCAGGGCTTTTTCGTGAAGAACGGCGATGGCTCGGCCGACTTGAAGCCCATTGCCCACCTCTACAAGAGCCAGGTCTATGCGCTGAGCCGACACATGGGCCTGCCCGATGTGATCTGCAACGCCACGCCCACGACCGACACCTACAGCCTGAGCCAGGGGCAAGACGAGTTCTATTACGCCCTGCCCTACAAGGAAATGGACGTCGCGCTGTGGCACCTCAACCAAGGCAAGCGGGCCGAGGAACTGGCCGCCTGCCTGGGCTTGAGTGAACAACAAGCCGCCTTCATCTACAAGGACATCGAAGCCAAGCGCCGCACCACCGCGCCCCTGCACTGGCCACCTTTGCTGCTGGAGCCCGTGTCGGGGCCGCTGCCCAAGCCTGGTGCTTGAAGCTAAGCCCCAAAGAGAAAAGCCAGACCCGAGCAGGTCTGGCTTTTTTGATTTGGAGCGGGCGATGGGAATCGAACCCACGTCATGAGCTTGGGAAGCTCAGGTCCTGCCATTGAACGACGCCCGCGTTGCACCGCATTCTAGCCGCTCACCCACAGGACACCCAAGATCAAATCATTGCGCTTGCTTGCGACGTGACACCAACGCCACGCCCAACATGCCCAGCAACATGTAAGCCATCGACGCCGGTTCTGGCACCGCAGCCGGCGCCACCACAAAGGCCTTGTTGGCCACGTTCATGCCGTCACGCAGCGACGGCGAAATGTTCACCATCATCTTGCCGAAGTCGATTTTGGCCATCACGGCGTCGGTGAAGTCAGGCAACTGCAGCGCCTGAACGAAAGAGGCCCGCGCCCCGGAAGTCAGGTACATCTGGTCCATCGACATGGACAAGGACAAGCCGCCGTTGCTGGAAATTTGCAGCCCTTCCGCGACCCTGAAGGTGTACAGGTCCATGCCCTTGGTGGTGCCGAGGCCGGTGGTCACGTCAGCCGTCATCATGTTGCGCTGGAAGTCCAGCGCAAAATTGGCCAGCACCAGGCGGCCATCGGGGCCCTGGATGTCCAACGCCGAGCCCGTGGCCTTGCCAGACAACGGGGTCAGGCTCATGGGCAGCAAGTTCAGCGAAGTGGTGACCTGCGTCACAGGCATGTTGAACGACCAGGCATTGCCGGCCACGGCACTGGCATTGCCCAGCGCCGAAACGCTGAGGTCCAGCAAATTCATGGCCTTGGCCGCTTGCGTCGAGAACGTGAACGTGGTGTTGGCGTCCAACGCGGCGGTGGGCAAGGTGGTCACGATGCCGGCCTGAGCCGACAGCGCACCTGCTGCGGCAACCACACCCACGACCACTGGATGGCTCGGAAACTTCATGACTGACCTCGCAAATGTGGGCCGACGACGTTCGCCAGCCAATGCGCGAAGGATCGCAAAAATGAACGCCGGGCGCACCCCTTGTGGCGCACACACGCGGCCTGACCGTGCACTCGTGCACGCAATTCGCCGAACAGCCTGAGGCGGCGGGGCGTCGGCCATCCACCTAAAATCGCGGCCATGACGCAATCTCCCGACACCCTCCCGACCCCGGCCCCCGAGGCAGACGCCGATGGCGCGCCCCAAGGCGACCAGGCGGTGGCCCACCCACGCGCCATCCGCAGCTACGTGATGCGCGCCGGTCGCACCACAGAAGGCCAGGCCCGCGCCTTGAGCGAACTCGGCCCGCAATTTGTCCTGCCCTACGACCCCAGCCATGCCTTGAACACCGAACTGGTGTTTGGCCGCCGCGCCCCCGTGGTGCTGGAGATTGGCTTCGGCATGGGCGACGCCACGGCCAAGATCGCGCAAGTGTTGCCCGACCACGATTTCATTGGCTGCGAGGTCCACGAACCCGGTGTGGGCGCCCTGCTCAAGCACATCGGGGAGCAGAACCTGGCCAACGTGCGCATCCTGCGTCACGACGCCGTCGAGGTGCTGGAACACATGGTCCAACCCGGCAGCCTGGCTGGCGTGCACATCTTCTTCCCCGACCCCTGGCACAAGAAGCGTCACCACAAGCGTCGCCTCATCCAGGCCCCGCTGGTCAAGCTGCTGTGCAGCCGCCTGGCCCCCGGCGGCTACCTGCATTGCGCCACCGACTGGGAACCTTACGCCCAACAGATCCTGGAGGTCTTGAGCGCCGAGCCTGAGTTGCGTAACACCGCACCAGGCTATGCCGAGAAGCCCGCCTATCGCCCGTTGACGAAGTTCGAGCAACGCGGCTTGCGCCTCGGCCACGGCGTGTGGGACCTGGTGTTCCGACGCGCCTGAGCGGCTCGCGTCCATGAAAAAAGGCCTCCGCAAGGAGGCCTTTGTCTTGGGGCTCAGGGGCAGGCGAACCGCCCCTGTCCGCCATCAGTTCGGGTCGAACTTGTAGTCGGTCTTGGCCTTGGCCTTGAGTTCCTCGCGGAACTTCAGCATGCGCTGCTGCTGGATGCGTTGCAGCAGTTGGCCCTTGACGTCGTCAAACGGGGGGAATTGCGTCGGGCGCACGTCTTCCAGCTTGATGATGTGGAAACCGAACTGCGACTTCACCGGCGCGTCGGTCATCTGACCCTTTTCCAGCGACTTCAGGGCGCCAGCGAACTCAGGCACGTAGTTGTTGGGGTTGGCCCAATCCAGGTCGCCACCGTTCTCGGCCGAACCGGTGTCCTTGGAGTTCTTCTTGGCCAGCTCTTCGAACTTGGCGCCACCCTTGATCTGCTCGATCAGGGCTTTGGCGTCTTCTTCCTTCTCGACCAGGATGTGGCGAGCACGGTATTCCTTGTCGCCATTGGCCGCCTTGTACTTGTCGTATTCGGCGCGGGCTTCGGCTTCAGCGTTGGCGCCCTGGCCCTTCTTCTCTTCGTCCTGAATCAGGGCGCGCATCAACACGCTCTGGCGGGCCAGTTCCATCTGGGACTGGTATTCCTTGGTCTTTTGCAGACCGCGGCGCTCGGCTTCCTGGATGAAGATCTCGCGAATCACCACCTCGTCACGCACCTTCTTTTCCAGATCAGGCGTGCGTTGCGGCGCGGGCTGGCCCGGGGGCGCTTGCTTGGAGATCTGTTCGAACATGGCGTCGACGCGTGCCTTGGGCACGGCCTTGCCGTTGACCACGGCGATGTTCTGCGCGAAGACCAGCGGAGCGGCCACGGTCAGGGAGGCCAGCAGGGTTGCCGCCTTGGCGAAAGTGTTCAGTTTCATGTTGAGCGGAAAAACCAGTGATGAGTTTCAAGCGGGCTCGGCTTTGATCGCCAGCGCATGGATGCCACGCGGCATCAGATCGCGCAGGGCATCATACACAAGCCTGTGTCGCGCCACGGGCGTGATGCCGGCGAAACACGCGGCGCGAATGTGCAAAGAAAAGTGAGTGCCGTACAAGGCGCCGCTGCTGCCGGCATGGCCCGCGTGCGAGGCGCTGTCGTCGGTGACCTGCAGGGCCACGGGGCTGAGCGCCTGC
>JBEEJT010000217.1:0-4741 GCA_041169085.1 Pseudomonadota bacterium
TCGTGACCGAAGCGATGGTGATGTGAGTGAGGATCAGCGTGTAAGCGACGATCTGCCACCAGCTGGCATCAGCCAGCCCATGGATGGCCCACTGCACAACGACATCGTGCAGAGAGCCCACAGTCAGAGAGAGAGACATCAGGGACCTTTCAGCGGGACGCGAGATTGTAGAGGGCCGCTTTTGAGCCAACACGCCACGCGGCGGGCGGTTCCTTTGAACGGGGGGCGGGTCGGGGCCCGGCAGGCACATCTTGCGACACGCCCGACGCCCATCTTCCGCAGTCTGCGCCGCCGAGTCCCTCGGGGTTGGCCAGAGTCAGCGTGAATTACGACCGCTGTTGAACGCTTTCAGTGTTGGTCGCGCAGGCTGTCCGCCACCTGGGCTTGCAGCAAGGCGGCCAACGCACGTCGGTCGGCGTGGGCCGTGCCTTGGGCCGGCAGGATGGTCACGTGGACCGCCAGGCCCCGCGCCGTGGCCACCCACCACAGCGACTGCACCAAAGTCGTGTCGCCCACCCACATGGCACGGGGGCTGAAGGCGTGGTCGGCCTCGCTGTAGCGCAGCACGATGGGCTGGACCGGCACCTGTGCATCGATGGCCGCCTGAACCAGGTTGCCGTGGAAATGCATGGGCGTCGGGCCCGCCCCCGTCGTGCCCTCGGGGAACACGGCCACGGTGTCGCCGTCTTTCATGGCCTGGGCCATGATGCCGAGCACGCGCATGGCGTCACGCCGCTTTTCGCGCACCAGGTACAGCGTGCCGGCGTAAGTGGCCAGGCGGCCGATCAAGGGCCAGCGCGCGATCTCGGCCTTGGACACGAAGCGCGAAGGCAGCGAAGCGTCGATGGCCAGGATGTCCAGCCATGACACGTGGTTGGAGACCACCAGCTTGGCGCCCGGCCGGGCCTGGCCATGCACGTGCACGCGCAAGCCCAGGATGTTCAGCAACTGGAGCGCCCAGCGCTGTTTGACCTGTTCGCGGCGCTCGGGCCCGTAATGGGGCCACAGCGTGTAAGACAGCAGCACCGAGCGCAGCAGGAAGACCAGCACGCGCAGCATGCGCCAAGCGGCCAGGGGCGCGCCCAGCCACGAGGTGGCCACGGTCTGGGTGGGCGCGGCTGCCAAAGTCAAATCAGGCTGCGGCGGCTTCGTGGGCGACCTGGCCGGCCACCAGGGTCAGGCGCACGCGCCCGGCCATCTGGAACCCGGTGGACTCGAAGGCAAAGGGTGTGTGCTTGCCCTGGCTGACCAGCGCATCCGGGGTCACCACCCAGCGCTGCGCCGGGTCGAACACCACGACGTCGGCCACACCGCCAGCCACCAGGCGGCCCGCGCTGGACGACAAAGAGCCCAGCGACTCACCCAGCACCTTGACCGGGCCCTGCGTGACCACGCTGAGGGCTCGACGCAGGGCGTCAGGCGCGGGCTGATCGGTGTCGTCCGCCCCGGACCACTTGAGCGCAAGGCTCAACAGCAGCTCCAGGCCGGTGGCGCCGGGCTCGGCTTCGGCAAACGGCATGGTCTTGGCGTCTTCGTCCACAGGCGTGTGGTCAGACACCAGCGCGTCGAGCGTGCCGTCCTTGAGCCCGGCTTGCAAGGCGTCGCGGTCACGGCCCTGGCGCAAGGGCGGGCTCACGCGCATGGCCGGGTTGAAGTAGCCGATGTCGACGTCGGTGAGCATGAGCGAGTTGATGCTCACATCGGCCGTGAGCGGCAGGCCCTGGGCCTTGGCCTGGCGCACGAGCTCCACGCCAGCGGCGCTGGAAATGCGGCACAGGTGGACGCGCGCACCGGTGGCCCGCATCAGCTCGACGATGGTGTGGATCGCGATGGTTTCTGCTGCCACCGGCACCCCGGAAAGGCCCAGACGGGTGGCCACCGGACCACTGCCGGCCACGCCCTTGCCCAACCAGGCGTCTTGCGGGCGCAGCCACACGGTGTAGCCGAAGGTGGCGGCGTATTGCAGCGCGCGGCTGAGCACCTGCAAGTCCTTGATGGGCACTTCGGCTTGCGAGTAGCCCACGCAGCCGGCCTCTTGCAGCTCGGCCATTTCGGTGAGCGTCTCCCCCTTGAGGCCACGCGTGAGCGCCCCCAGCGGGAACAGCCGGCAGCGGCTGAGCTTGCGTGCGCGCAGCTTGAGCATCTCGACCAGGCCGGGCTCGTCCAGCGTGGGGTCGGTGTCGGGCAGGCAGACCACGCTGGTCACGCCACCGGCGGCGGCGGCGGCCAATTCGCTCTCGAGCATGCCTTCGTGCTCGTGGCCAGGCTCTTTGAGGCGCGCAGCCAGGTCAACGAGGCCGGGGGCCACGATCAGGCCCGATGCGTCGATGGTGCGGTCGGGGGCGAAGTCAGCCGGGACGCTGCCCAGCGCGGTGATGCGGCCCGACGTGATGGCCAGGTCACCAACCTGGTCGAAGCCGGAAGCCGGGTCCACGAGGCGGCCGTTGCGGATCAGGATTTTCATGTGTTCAAGCCTCGTTGCCAGCGATGATGCCCATGACGGCCATGCGCACGGCGATGCCGAAGGTGACTTGGGGCAGGATGACGCTTTGCTTGCCATCTGCCACGGCGGAATCGATCTCGACGCCGCGGTTGATCGGGCCCGGGTGCATGACGATGGCGTCGGGCTTGGCCAGGGCGAGCTTGGCTTCGGTCAGGCCGAACTCCTTGAAGAACTCGCCCGCCGAGGGCAGCATGCCGCCGCTCATGCGTTCGTTTTGCAGGCGCAACATGATGACGACGTCGGCCCCACGGATGCCCTCTTCCATGCTGTGGCAGACGCGCACGCCCATCTCACGCAGGTCGCCCGGCACCAGGGTGCGGGGGCCCACCACACGCACTTCGGGCACCCCCAGCGTGGTCAGCGCGTGGATGTTGGAGCGGGCCACGCGCGAGTGCACGATGTCGCCCACGATGGCCACGGTGAGGTTGGTGAAATCTTTCTTGTAGTGCCGGATCGTGTACATGTCCAGCAGCGCCTGCGTGGGGTGCGCGTGGCGGCCGTCGCCGGCGTTGACCACGTGCACGTGGGGGGCGACGTGCTGGGCGATCAGGTAGGGCGCGCCCGACTCGGAGTGCCGCACGATGAACATGTCGGCCTGCATGGCCGACAGGTTGGCGATGGTGTCGAGCAGGCTTTCACCCTTCGACGCCGAAGACCGGGCGATGTCGAGGTTGATGACGTCTGCCGACAGGCGCTTGGCCGCGATCTCGAAGGTGGTGCGCGTGCGGGTGCTGTTCTCGAAGAACAGGTTGAACACGCTCTTGCCACGCAGCAGCGGCACCTTCTTGACCTCACGGTCGCCCACGCTGAGGAATTGCTCAGCCGTGTCGAGGATCTGCAGCAAGTTGGCGCGCGGCAGGCCTTCGGTGCTCAGCAAGTGGATGAGCTCGCCGTGGGCGTTGAGCTGCGGGTTGCGCTGCGGCTTGCGCAGCACGGCAGGCGCCTGGGGCGCCGCGGTGTCGGGGGTGGTGGGGGCCATGTGCGGTCAGGCCTTCTCGAACTGGAATTGGAAACGACCCTGCTCGTTGCGGCCCAGGGAGACGCGGGTCTCGGCGGGCAAGGCGATGCGGGCGGCGGAATAAGCGGGCTCGATGGGCAGCTCCCGGCCGCCACGGTCGACCAGCACCACCAGGGTGACGCTGGCGGGGCGACCAAAGTCCCACAACTCGTTGAGCACGGCGCGGGTGGTGCGGCCGGTGTAGAGGACGTCGTCGACCAGCAGGATGTGCCGGCCATCGACCTCGAAGGGCAAATGCGTGGCGTCCTTCGTGGCACTCAGCCCGCGCTGGCCAAAGTCGTCGCGGTGCAGGGCCGATGAGATCACGCCGTGCGGGGTGGTCAGGCCCAGCTCGGCATTGAGCCGCTCGGCCAGCCAGGCGCCCCCGGACCACACGCCCACGAGCGAGGTCTCGGGGCGCAGCAGGCGTTGAACGCCCTTGCTCAGGTCGGCATACAGGGCCTCGGCGTCGAGGCGCAATGTGGAAGAGGTGTCACTCACGGGGTCGCTCACGGTGTGGAGTGTGCGTTGGCAGCGTTGAAATATTGTTGCAGCAGGATGGCCGCCGAAGCGGCGTCCAGGTCCGACGCACCTCTGGCCTGGGCCTCGGTGGTGGAGTAGCGCTCGTCGACCTCGTGCACCGGCAGGCCAAAGCGGCCATGCAACTGGCGGCCGAACTTGCGCGCACGGATGGTGTTTTCGTGGGGCTGGCCGTCCGGGTGGAAGGGCACGCCCACGACGAGGGCTTGGGGCTGCCAGTCGGCGATCAGCTTGGCGATTTGCTGGAAACGGGCGTCGCCTTCGGCGGCAATGGTGCGCAAAGGCTGGGCTTGGCGGGTGAACGTGTTGCCCGTGGCCACGCCCACGCGCTTCACCCCGTAATCGAAAGCCAGCAGGGTCTGGGTGGGCACAGCGGCGTTGCCGCTCATGCGTGGCCCGCCTCGGACATGAGGAATTTCAGGTCAACGCCCAACAACGACAAGGCTTTGTCGTACCTTTGTTCCACGGGCGTGTCGAAAATGACCGCAGGTTCGGCGTCAACGGTGAGCCAGCCATTGCGGCTGAGTTCGTCTTCCAACTGGCCGGCCGACCAACCGGCGTAACCCAGGGTGATGAAGACCTTGCGCGGGCCTGCGCCGTTGGACAGCGCTTCGAGGACGTCGCGCGAGGTGGTCATTTCCAGGCCACCGTCGATCTTGAGACTGGAGTTGTAGTGACCGCCCTCTTCGTCGAGCCGTTCG
>JBEEJT010000218.1:0-88354 GCA_041169085.1 Pseudomonadota bacterium
GTGTTCCTGGCGGTGGTGGCCGTAATGGCGGTCAATCATTTCCTGGCTGGTGCCCGACAGGCGCGCGACGGTCAGTAGGTCAAGGCCGGATGTGCACAGGTCGGTGATGGTCGAATGGCGCAGGCTGTAAGCCGTGGCGTTCTCGGGCAGCTTGGCGGCCTCTGCGGCGGCCTTGAAGGGCTTTTTCCATGCGTGACGGTCCCACGCCTTGCCGTCCGCCTTGGTGAAGATGGGTGCCGATGGCAGCTTGTCTTTGCACAGGCGCTTGAACAGGGCGGCGGCGTCGTCCTTGAGGGTGACTTTGCGGCCCTCTCCGGCCTTGTCTTGGTCGATGGTCAGGACGCCAAGCCGCTTGTTGAAGTTGGCGGCGGTCAGCGCGGCCAAAGCCCCGGGGCGCAAGGGCAGCAGGCACAGGCCAGTGATGAAGTCGCGCAGGTCGGCCGGTGCGGCGGCGACGAGGGCGCGGCGCTGCTCCTTGGTCAAGTAGGTGTCGCGGGCCTTGTCTGCACCCTTGGTGGGCTTGAGGGCTACCAGCCAAGACACGTCGGTGCCAACGTGGCCGCGCTCGTGTGCGTAGTTCAGCGCGGCGCGGAAAGATGCCACGTCACGGTTGACGGAGGCGGCGGAGCGTGCCCGTGTGCGCTGCTCGTCGGTGGGGGCGTGGGGGTTGATGATCACGGGCCGGGCGGCCAGTTCGCGGCGCCACGTTTCAAAAGCGCCCATGCTCAGGCGCGCCAGCGCCAGTCGCGCGATGGGGTGGCCGTAGACGAAGCGGGTGAAGCGCAAGGCGGCCTCTTTGGCCTTGGCTTCGTTCTTGGTCTTGTCGCCTTCAGCCGTGCGCAGGTGCGCCACATAGGCTTCGCACGCTTCCTTGACGGTCTTCACTTCCAGCGTGGCCCCCATGCCCACCTGCTTGAAGAACGCTTCGGCGGCTTCAAGGGCAGCGCCATACCGTTGATGTGCGGGGATGCTGTCGAAAGTGCCAAGGCTTTGTTTGTTGAGTTTTCCCGTCAACTCTGAGCGGCAGCGTGCATACCAAGAGCCGACCGAGCCGGGCGTCAGTTTTCGGAAGCCGATGTGACATCCCTTGCGCACTGGTGCGTAGTAGATGTCGTCGCGGGCTTTGAGCTTGTCGCGCGCGGCTACGGTTTGCAAGTTTATGGATGCCATGCGGGTGGGAAAAGTGGGAACAAGGTGGGAAAATCATACACGCACAACGCCGCATCAAAATGGCTTCTATCCTAGCTAAGTAGGTGCGAGTAAGTGCGAGTAAGACCTATTTCCCGGCCCTCCGAAGGCAGGGGTTGCTGGTTCGATCCCAGCCGGGCGCGCCACCCCATTCCCAATGAAATCAAGCCCTTGGCGGAAACGCTCGGGGCTTTTTTCTAGCCCGTCGCGATGTTTGGCGAGGCCAATTCGGCCTCAGGTGCAACGCCGTTTGTCTGCGGTTATTCAAGCAGCCGTGCGTATGCGCATTCTTGCCTCTCACAGCCATGGCCAGCTTGACCTTGAACGGCGAGATCTGGTTGGGGCCTTGGCCCAGCACAGGGTGGGCCCAGCTCACGTCGGGCCATCCGCGTCCGCCTGTCTGGGCTGTGCGCTGCCTGCACAATCCATGAGCCCTGGGGCATGGGTGGATGTCGGCGTCCCGCTCGCCATTCGGGTGTGAATGCGGCAGAGGCTACGGCGCCGAGACTCGCCAAGGCCATGCTTGAGGCCGCCTGCGCACGCGGTCCACGCGGAACCGCACCAGGCGCTCAGCGCCGGCGATGTAGGCCATCCGCTCGTCGGCCCAGATGACTTCGGACCGCCCAGCGAGGTGCAGCAGGTCTCCGGCTACGAAGTCCGGGAACAGCAGCCCCGCCGCGGGGTTGACCTGCAGGTTGCCCAAGGTGTTGAACATGCCGTTGCCCATGAAGTCTGGCCACAGCAAGGTGTCGTCGGCCTCGATCATCACGAAGCCAGGCGGCCCCCCTCGGTGCGACACGTCTGCCCCTGATGCGCGGGGCCGGTCTGGCACGTTGGCATGGGTGGCGATGAAGAAGGTGTCGGCGGCCTGGATCTGTGCCACGTCGCGCGCGTCCAGGTGGCGTGCGGTGCGCACGGCCGGTGCAGGGGGTGGTGGTGCCTGGAGCGCCAGTGTCCTGGGCTGGATGTATTTGGGGCAGTTGCCGAAGCTTTGGCTGACGGCCAACGCGAAGCCTTGCGGCGCCAAATCGATCAGGGTGCCGTTGACGCGGTTGCGCCGTCGCGTGTCGAGTTCGATGCCGAGCAAGCCCACGGCGCAGCCTTCGCGCAGGGCCCCGTGAAGCGGGTCGTCGGGCGCAGGCAAGGCGTGGACCTGCAGCCGCTGGTCATCGGGTGCTTGCATGAAGCCGGGCGCACCCATCAGGAGGCTGGCCCAGGGTTGACCGGCGCGGTCCAAGGCGCCGATGGCGATGAAGGGCAGTTGCGCAAAGAAGTCCCGGTGCTGCTCGGGCATGTGCGTGCGGATGAACCTGCGTCCGCTGGCTTCGGCCCGCTCGCGCACCCCCGCTCGCGATTGCGCCAACCACTCGCCCGGGTGAAAGGGCGCGGCGTCGCCCGTGTCGTCGCTCATGGTGGGCGGCTCGCTCAGGCGGCCAGGCCCACGGCACTCGGGGCCATGGGCACGAAGTTTGGCCACTGCTGGATGCGGGCCAGCCAGGCTTGCACATGCGCGTAGCCTTCCAGGGAGACGTTGCCCTCCGGCGCGTGGGCGGTGTAGGTGTAGCAGGCCACATCGGCGATGGTGGGCTGCTCGCCCAGCAGGTAGTCGCGCCCGGCGAGTTCATCGTTCATCACGGCCAACAGGGCATGGCTTTGGGCGATCAGGGCCGGCGCGTCGAGTGGGGCGCCAAACACCGTGACCCGGCGTGCGGCCGCTGCTCCTGAAGCGAGGGGCCCCGCAGCCACCGACAGCCAGCGCTGCACGCGCGCCGCGCCCTCGGGGTCGGTGGGCAGCCACCGGCCTTCGCCATGTTGGCTGGCCAGGTACACCAGGATGGCGTTGGAGTCGGCCAGCACCACGCCGTTGTCGTCGATCACAGGCAGCTGGCCGAACCGGTTGAGGCGCAAGAAGGCTGGCTGCTTGTGTTCGGCTGCACGCAGGTCGATGTCGATGAGTTCATGCGGCAGGCGCAAGAGCCGGAGCATCAGCTCGACCCGGTGGCTGTGCCCGGACAGTCGGTGGCGATAGAGCTGGATCGGGCGGGGGGTGGCCAGGGTCATGGCGGCAGTTCTCCGGGTGTGTGGCGTGCCCCCATTCTTGATTGGTGTGTTGAACGGATCAATGTAAGAAAGGTGATTTGATTGATCCAATTGGTGGATTAATATGAGGCCTTGTCTGGCTTTGGGGGCGGGGATGGACAGGCTGCGGGCCATGCAAACCTTTGTGGCCATCGTGGATCACGGCAGCCTGACAAAGGCCGCGGCTGCGCTGGCGTCGTCGTTGCCCGCCACCGTGCGGACCTTGGCGGCGCTGGAAGCGGACCTGGGCGTTCGCCTGCTCAACCGCACCACACGCCGAATCGCGCTGACGGAAGAGGGGCGGCTCTACCTGGCTTCCTGCCGGGACATCCTCGGCGCGGTGGCGCACGCTGAACACCGCCTGCGCGCTCAGCAGGACGAACCGGCAGGCGTCTTGACCGTGACGGCTTCGGTGCTCTTTGGGCAGCGGTATGTGGCCCCGGCCGTCAACCGCTTCTTGCTGCGGCACCCGAAGGTGCAATGCAGGCTGTTGCTGATGGACCGCGTGGTCAACCTGCTGGAGGAGGGCATCGACGTGGGCATTCGCATCGGCTCGCTGGAAGATTCCACCCTGGTGGCGCAGCAAGTGGGTCTGGTGCGGCGCGTGGTCGTCGCCAGCCCGCGCTACCTCAAGCGACATGGTGTGCCGCGCAAGCCGGCGGACCTGGCTCAGGCGAACTGCATTCGGTTCACCGGCAATGGGCGTCCGAACTGGCTGTTGCAAGACCATGGCCGAGAGCAGCGCATCGCCGTGAGCGGCAACCTGGAGTGCAACCACGGCATGCCCGCCATCGACGCCTGTGTGGCGGGCCTGGGCGTGGGGCAGTTCTTGCGCTACCAGGTGGCAGACCACCTGGCCGCAGGTCGGCTCCAGGAGCTCCTGGCCGCTCACGCGCTGCCCGCACAGCCCATCAGCGTGGTCTACCCCCACGCCGGCTTGCTGCCCAGCCGGGTCAGCGCCTTCGTGTCTTGGGTCAAGCGGGAACTGGCCAAGACCCAAGAGGACTTCGTGGGTCAGGCGTCGGCTTGAGCCTGGCCTGGTCGCTGCAAGCGCCTGGCGTGCTCTGAAGGCGTTTCGCCGGCCATGGCCTTGAAGGCCCGCACGAAGCTGGGCTGGTTGGCGTAGCCCAGGCGTTGCGCGATCTCGGTGCCCGACAACTGGCCAGCGGCCAGCCATTGGCAGGCCTTGCGGTGGCGGATGCCGTTGGCCAGGTCGCGAAAGGTGGTGCCTTCGCTGCGCAGGTGGCGGGTCAGTGTGCTGGGCGACACGTGCACCAGCTGCGCCAGCGTGGCCACGGTGGGTTGCTCGCCATTGGCTTGCTCCACCATCATGTGGGCCCACGCGGTCCAGTGGCCGGTCATGGGGTTGGGCGCCAGCCGCTGTTGCAGGCGCTGGCGCAACACGGCGAGCTCACCCGGCTGGCTCAGGGGCATGGGCGTGGACAGCGCGTCGTTGTCGACGTGCAGCCGCAAGCAAGGCAGGCCGGGCACATCGAAATGGGCGCGGGCCACGGTCAGGCGGGCGTAAGCGCTGGCATGGGCCGGCGCCGGGCTGGTGAAGTAGGCGTCGTAGCCGCCCCAACTGCGGCCCCAGTCCTTGCCGATCACCGATTGCAGCATGGTGTCGATGCCACCGATGGCCATGTCGTAAGCCACCAGCAGGAAGTCGTAAGGGATGGGCCGCACCGGCACCCAGCGCAGCTCGGTGTGTTGGGCGTGGCGGTGCACTTCCAGCGCCAGGCTGGGGGCGATGAGGGGGTAGAACTCGGCGCAGCAGCCCAGCGCTTCGTGCAGGTCGCTGCACGCCAGGATGGCGCGACCGGCTTCGCCCAGCGCCCCGAAATGCACCCGCTTGCCCACGCGCAGCCCGATGTCGCTGCCGCCGTCGAGGTCGGCCAGTGCGCGAAACAGCATCAAGGCCTGCAGCGGCGCCAGTTGCGCTTCGGGGTGGGCCAGCACGTCGCGCTGCACCTCGAAGGCGGCCAGGGTGGGGCCGCAGTCCAGACCTTGCTCGGTCACCAGGTCAACCAGGATGCTGAGGTAGCGGCCGGGCGAGTGGAGCGCGGGTTTCATCGGGCGGGGTTTTCCTGTGGGCGTGCGAAGCTGCCTCGAAATGCTAAACCCGTGACCGAAAATGGTAAGTCAGGGCCTGCCCGGGTTTGAACAATGGCCGCATGTGTTCAAGGAGACCTGACATGCCTTTCAAACCCGAATGGCCGGCCCCCAACTGGGCCCCCACCGCCGCCTTGCTGGTGATGGCCACCGCCGCCAGCCCCGCACTGGCTGACCGCTGCCACGCCAACGCGCAAGGCCGCTGGACGTGCAGCTACCACGAGGTCAAGCACAGCTTTGCCAACAACTCGGGCGGCGCTTGCACGGGGGCAACCAAGCAGCGCGTGGTGCGCTGGGAGGTGCCCGAGGGCACGCCACCTGCGGGCGGCTGGCCGGTGGTCTTCTATTACAACGGCACGGTGTTCTTCAACTCGGCGGCCACCAAGCCCTTCACGTCGACCAGCACGGCCTTTGGTGCCAACCACGCTGAAGCCGCCTTGCATGAGTTGCTCGATGACCCGGCGGGCTCGGGCCGCAAGTACGCGGTGGTGGCCCCGGAGGCGCCCGGCTCTTCGTTCATGCAAGCCTGGAACACCAACGTGCCGGGCGATTACCAGCGCACCGAAGACCACTGCTTCCTCAACGACTTGTTCTCGTCCATCGAAGCGGGCAAGTATGGCGACGCGTCGCTCTTCAACATGGGCCAGCGCTACGCCATCGGCATCTCCAGCGGTGGCTACAACACCAGCCGCATGGCCGTGAGCTTCAATGGCGATTCGGTGTGGAAGGCTTTCGTGATCGTGTCGGCTTCTTACGCCACCTGCTTCGGGCCGGTGTGCAACGTGCCGGACAGCGTGCCCGCCAACCACCCGCCCACGAAGTTCTTCCATGGCAAGGCCGACCCCATCGTGCCGATCGGCACCATGCGGCCCTACCACGCGCTGTTGCTGAAGGAGGGCGTGCCCACCGAGAAGGTGGAACACACCAAGAGCCACCAGTTCACCGCAGACATCCTGGGGCCCAACGGCGCCAAGGCCTGGCTCGACCGCTATTGAAGCGGCGTGGGGCCACCTGGGCGGTGGTCAGCGCGGCGGCTTGAACGCCGCGCGGGCTTGGGCGACCTGGGCGCGCACCACGCAACCTTCCGCGTGGTCGTTGACCAGGCCCATGGCCTGCATGAAGGCGTAGACGGTGGTGGGCCCCACGAACTTCCACCCCAGCTTCTTGAGCGCTTTGGACAGCGCCACGGATTCCGGCAGGGTGGTGGCGCTTTGCGGCGTGGGCAGGCCCTGAGCGTCGGGCTCGTGGGCCCAGAAGAAGGCGGCCAAAGAGCCGTGGGCGGCCACCATCTCTTGCGCGCGCGCCGCGTTGTGGATCACGGCCTCGATCTTGCCGCGGTGGCGCACGATGCCTTCGTCGGCCAACAGGCGGGTCACGTCGCGCTCGGTGTAGCGGGCCACGCGCTGGAAGTCGAAGCCCGCGAAGGCGCGCCGGAAGTTTTCGCGCTTGGCCAGGATGGTGCGCCAGCTCAAGCCCGACTGGAAGCCCTCGAGGCTGATCTTCTCGAACAGCCGCGTGTCGTCGGCCACGGGGAAGCCCCATTCCTGGTCGTGGTAGGCCAGGAACTCGGGGGCGCTGCCACACCAGCGACAGCGTTCGTGGCCGTCAGGCCCGGTGTAGAGCTCGCTCATGGCGCCTGTGGGTTGCCGCGCTCAGCCGGTGTACTTGCTGAACACCAGGCTGGCGTTGGTGCCACCAAAGCCGAAGCTGTTGGACAAGGCGGTGTTCACCTGCACGTTGTCCAGGCGTTCGCGCACGATGGGCAGGCCGGCCGCCACGGGGTCGAGCTCTTCGATGTTGGCCGAAGCCGCGATGAAGTTGTGCTCCATCATCAGCAGGCTGAAGATGGCTTCGTGCACGCCTGCAGCGCCCAACGAATGGCCTGAGAGCGACTTGGTCGAAGCCAGGCGCGGCACCTCATTGCCGAACACGGCGCGGATGGCTTCGAGCTCCTTGGCGTCGCCCACCGGGGTGCTGGTGCCGTGGGTGTTGATGTAGTCCACCGGCTGGCTGACGTTTTGCAGCGCCATGCGCATGCAGCGCTCTGCGCCTTCGCCAGAGGGGGCGACCATGTCGTGGCCGTCGGAGGTGGCGCCGTAGCCCACCAGCTCGGCGTAGATCTTGGCGCCACGGGCCTTGGCGTGTTCCAGCTCTTCGATCACCAGGATGCCGCCACCGCCCGCGATGACGAAGCCGTCGCGGTTGGCGTCGTAGGTGCGCGAGGCGCGCTCCGGCGTGTCGTTGTACTTGCTGGACAGCGCGCCCATGGCGTCGAACAGGAAGGACATCGTCCAGTGTTCTTCTTCGGCGCCGCCGGCGAAGATGATGTCTTGCTTGCCCAGCTGGATCTGCTCCATCGCGTTGCCGATGCAGTGCGCGCTGGTGGCGCAGGCCGAGCTGATGCTGTAGTTCACGCCCTTGATCTGCGCGCCGGTGGCCAGGCAGGCCGCCACGCCGCTCGACATGGTCTTGGTGACCATGTAGGGGCCCACGCGACGCAGGCCCTTGTCGCGCAGGGTGTCCGTGGCTTCGGTCATCGACTCGGTGGAGGTGCCGCCCGCCCCAACGATCAGGCCGGTGCGCACGTTGGACACCAGCTCGGGCGTCAGGCCCGCGTCGGCGATGGCTTCCTGCATCGACAGCCAGGCGAAGGCGTGGCCGTCTGCCATGAAGCGCATCAGCTTGCGGTCGATCTTGTCGGCCAGGTCAATCTTCACGGCGCCGGCCACGTGCGAGCGCATGCCGCGCTCGGCGTATGTCGGCTGGAAGGTGATGCCCGACTTGCCCTGCTGGAGGCTGTCGAGCACTTCGGCCTTGTTGTTGCCCAGGCTGGACACGATGCCCATGCCGGTTACCACCACTCGTCTCATCGCTTTACCCTTGTTGTCGTGCTGTGCGTCAGAAGTTCGACGTTTCGGTGAACAGGCCCACCTTGAGGTCGCTGGCCGAGTAGATCTCGCGGCCGTCGACTTCCATGCGGGCATCGGCGATGCCCATGATCAGCTTGCGCATGATCACGCGCTTCATGTCGATGCGGTAGGTCACTTTCTTCGCCGTGGGCAAAACCTGGCCAAAAAACTTGACTTCGCCCGAACCCAGGGCACGGCCACGGCCGGGGCCGCCCTTCCAGCCCAAGAAGAAACCGATGAGCTGCCACATGGCGTCGAGGCCCAGGCAGCCGGGCATGACGGGGTCGGACTCGAAATGACAACCGAAGAACCAGAGGTCGGGGCGGATGTCGAGCTCAGCCACGATCTGGCCCAGGCCGTGGGCGCCGCCGTCGTCGTTGATGGTGACGATGCGGTCCAGCATCAGCATGGGGGGCATGGGCAGGCGCGCATTGCCCGGGCCGAACAGTTCACCGCGGCCGCAGGCCAGCAGGTCGTTCAGGTCGTAGCTGTTCTTTTTCAATTGAGGTGTCCTCGGTCGTGATTTCTCGGGCCGCAGCATGCCGCGAATTTGTGACGTTTACCCACCTTGAGATCAACTGTGCGTCACTTTGACACGGGGTGGGTGTGGCTGAGGCCCCTCAACCCGACATGGTGACCGTTAATCGGGCTGCTGGCCATGAGGCCGACTACCAGTGTAGGCGCGCATGAACATGTCGACGTTGGCTTGCACGGAGGCGGCGGTCTCGGCATCGGTCGGCTGGCCCAGGTTCAGCCAGATGCGCCACTGGGCGATGTCGCAGCACAGCGAGCAGAACTGGTCCGAGGCGCGCTCGGCGTCGGGGATCGTCAGGCTGCCTGCGGCGTGGGCGGCTTGAAGGTAGTCACGCACCACGGCCTTCATGCGTTCGGGCCCTTGGCGGTAATAGCCTTCGCGCACCGCCGGTTGCCCGTCGCCCAGGGCAAAGAGGTTGGCCGTCATGCGGGCGACATGGGGGTGGCGAAGCAAATCGGCCAGGCCACGCGCCAGCCCCAGCAGCACCTCTTTGGGGCGCTGGGGGTCGAGCACCACGTTCTCGCCGGCGAAGGCGCGGTTGGCGCCACGGGCGATCGCCGCTTCGAACAAGGCCTGCTTGTCGCTGAAGTAGCTGTAGAGCGTCATCTTGGCCACGCCCGCCTGGCGCGCCACCTCGTCCATGCTGGTCTTGTCGTAGCCCTGCGTCTGAAAGAGCTGGCCTGCCGCCGACAAGATGCTTTCCAGCCTTTGCGGGTCACGGGGACGGCCCCGAGGGCGCGGGTTGACTTCAGGTGGGGTGGTGGACATGACGGGCCGGTCTGGGCGGCAGGGCATGGCCCGGCCGCCTGTGGTCGTTACTATACTTGCAAGTACAGTAAATGTGTGGCTCAATGCTGCACCAGGGCGCGCACCCTCGAAGGTGTGCCCCGAACAGGGTGGCGAACCACCCACCACATTCAAACAGAGGACGATTCATACCATGTGCAAGCCTGTCAACAGGGAACGGCGCCGTGGCTGGCTGGCGGCGGCTTTGGCCTGCATGCTGGTGGGCCCGGTTGCGGCCGCACCCGCCAAACCCGTGTTTTGCGCCTGGGACATCCTGGGCAAAGCCGGTGACACCTACGCCATGGTGCAGGATTACGCCCTCGCCATGGCCAAGCAGGGCGTGGACTTCGAGGTCAAGGCCTATCTGGATGAACGGGTGGCAGCCGAGGACTACCGCACTGGCCAGTGTGCGGGTGTGATCCTCACGGGCTTTCGTGCCAGGCCGTTCAACCAGACGAGTGGTTCGCTCGACAGCATGGGCTCGACCACCGTGGTCAAGGACGGGCGCATCGACATGGGGGCCAGTTACGACGTGCTCCACCGATTGGTGGTGGCGTTCGCCAGTGCACAGGCCAGCAACTTGATGGTCGAGGGCGTGCATGAGGTGGGGGGGATCGTGCCGATAGGCGCGGCTTACCCCATCGTGCGTGATCGGGCCTGGGCGCCCCTGCCCAGTTTGGCAGGCAAGCGCATCGGAGCCTTCGACAACGATCGCGCTCAGGCGTGGTTGGTGCAAAAGCTCGGTGGGCAGCCGGTGCCGGTTGACGTGACGAGTGTAGGCACCAAGTTCAACAACGGCATGATGGACGTGATCTATTTGCCGGCGCTCACCTATCGGCCCTTCGAGCTGTCCAAAGGCATGGGCCCCAAGGGGGCGTTCGTGAAGTTGCCTGTGATGCTGCCCACCTTCCAGGTGGTGCTCAACCGTCAGGTGTTGCCGCAGGGGGTGGGGCAGGCGTCTCGACAGTGGTGGGCCAGCCAGTTCGACCGGGCCATGGGGCTCGTCGCCAAGGCCGAAGCCAGTGTGCCCCCCGCGGCCTGGCATGAGTTGGCGCCTGACCAGGTGGCCCCCTATGTCGACATGCTCAAGCAAGGTCGACTGCAAGGTGTCGACGAGGGGCTTTACAGCAAGCGCACGCTCAACATGCTCAAGAAGGCCCGTTGCCTGGTCAGCCCGGCCAGCGCCGAATGCGCTACACCTCAGGAGGTGCTGTGACATGGCTGATGACTTCGACGTGATCGTGGTGGGCGGCAGCCTGGCGGGCTGCACGGCGGCCACCCTGATGGCCCGACAAGGTGCCAAGGTGGCGGTGCTGGAGCGTCATGAGCGCCCCGAAGCCTTCAAGCAGATGTGCACCCATTTCATCCAGGCTTCGGCCCTGCCGGTGTTGCAGCAGCTGGGGCTCGACCGCCAGCTCGACGCCGTGGGGGCGGTGCGCAATGGCATCGAGATCCACTCGCCTTTCGGCTGGATCGGCGACCACCCCGGGGCCCAGCCCGATGGCCGGCCCTGGCACGGCTACAACGTGCGCCGCTCGGTGCTCGACCCCATGGTGCGAGACCTCGCGCGGGCCACACCTGGCGTGCACCTCATGGCAGGCCACACGGCTCGGCGCCTGATCGAGGCCGAGGGCCGCGTCACCGGCTTGGTGACGCGCTCGGCGGGCGTGGAGCAAACCCTGCACGCGCGCCTGGTGGTGGCCGCAGACGGCCGCTTGTCCGACATGGCCGACCGCGCCGAGGTGCCCACCCATTACGCCTTGAACCGGCGCTTCAGCATCATCGTGGCCATGCGCAACGTGGGCTTGCGGCGCGGTCACCTGTCGCAAATGTGGATGACCGGCCCCCACGTGGCCTACGTCTTCCCCAACGACGACGGCGTCACCCTGCTGGCTTGGGCCGCGCCCCGCGCCGAGCTGCGAGACCTGCCCCGTGCCAGCCTGGTGCCAGCGCTCAAGGCCTTCTTCGCGCAGTTGGCCGACGCCCCCGACCTGTCGCGCGCCGAGCTGGTGGGCGAGCCCATGGTGATCAAAGACTACCCCAACCAGTGGCGCGCCCCGGTTCACAAGGGCATGGCCTTGGTCGGCGACGCGGCGGCCAGCATGGACTACCTGTGGGGGGTGGGTTGCGGCTGGGCCTTGCAATCGGCGTCCTGGCTGGCGCAGGCCGTGGGCCGGCCCTCGTCTGAACGCGAGCGGCTGGATGCCGACTTGGCGAACTACCGGCGACAGCACGAGCGAGACATTGGGCGGCACCGCTTCTTCATCAACGATTTCGCCCGGCGGCTGCACATCAACCCCGTCGAACAGCTGTTCCTGGCGGGCGCTGCACGTGACCCGGCTTACGCGGCGCGCTTCAACCGCGTGGCTTCGCGCTTCGACTCGCCTTGGGACCTGATGTCCCCGGCTTTGCTGGCGCGTGCGCTTTGGCTGCGCTTGCGCCACCGTGGGCAAGGCGAAGGCGACACCCGCGTGTTGCCGCAGGCGGCGCACTTTCCAGAGGCAGCCGTGTCGCGTCAGGTGGCCTGAAGCGCAGCGTCGATGGCTTGCAGCGCGGCCAGCCCGCTCGTGGGCAGGCCCACATCGGCCTGGTCGCCCACATGGGGCTCGTCCAGGTTGATGCGCACGAGGCGGGCGTCGGTGTAGATCAGCAACTGCTGGCTGAAGTTGCGCACCGAGGGCACGGCCGTGCCCGCCCCAATCTCCACGACGAGCGGGCGCCGCATGCGGGCCAGGGCCTGTTCCATGCGCGCCGATTGCGCTTCGCTGCGGGCGGGCAGCCACAGCGGGTCGCCAAACATCAGGATGTTGGGGCGCGCCAGGCCGCCGCAATGCGGACAGGTGGGCGCAGCGTTGCGCAACACACCTTGTTCGGTGTCCACCTCGGGCAGGAAGCCGTCAGCTGGCCAGATGGCGTCGGTGCAGGTGTGGAGGCACTGCAGGTGGTGGATGGAGCCGTGGCATTCGTACACCCGATCCGGGTCGAAGCCGGCCTTCTGGAACTGGCCGTCGACGTTGCTGGTGAACACGGTGGCGCCACCGGCCATGTGCCGGGCCCAGCGTCGCAGCAGTTGGAAGCCCGCGTGGGGTGGCGTGGCGCGGTAGAGCGCCAGGCGGTGGCCATAAAAGCCCCAGGCCAGCTCGGGGTGGCGGCCGAAGGCGCGTGGGTTGGCGATGTCCATGAAACCCAGGCCTGCGCGGCCCAGCGCGGGGTAGGCGCGCCAGAAGCCTTCTGGCCCCCGAAAGTCAGGCAGGCCCGAATCGACCCCCATGCCTGCCCCTGCCGCGATGACCAGCCCGTCGGCCTGCCGCACCAGTTCGGCGGCGCGGGCGATGAGGGGCTGCAAGGGGCTGGGGTCTGGGCTGGCGTGGTGCATGGCGAGGTGAGCGGGCGGGTCATGGGAGTCTGACACGTTCAGTGGGCGCTTTTGTGAGGACTGACCAGCAGGCGCCGCGGGTAGATTGACCCGTTCAGGAGCAGACCTCACCATGGGCTTGTGGACACTGTTGAAGCGCTGGATGGGCGCCGGGCCAGCGCAGGCGCCTTTGGTGGCACCCTCCCGCAGCGCCCCTTTGGCGCCGCCCGTTGCCGTGGCGCCCCCACCCGTGGCGGCCACGCCGGTGGTGTCAGCGTCACGCTGGATGTTGCGCCGCGACGAGCTGCTCGACGACGCGGGCCGTCTGGCGGGCTACCGCTTCGTGGTCCATGGCGAGGCGTCGGCCGATTTGCAGCCGACTGCGTTGGCCCAACTTCTGCAAGAGGCGGGCGTGCCGGCCTTCGCAGAGCGGCGCCTGGCCCTGGTGCATGTGCCTGACCCGGACTGGGCACACGCCACGGCGCTGTCTGCGCTGGCCAGCCCACGGTGGGTGTGGCAGGTGGACGTTTCGCGCGCGCTGGGAGACCCGGCCGACCTGGTGGGGTGCTTGCAGCGCCTTCGCCAGGCGGGCCAGGGCGTGGCGCTCAGCGGTTTGAACGACGACCTCGATCACCCGGCCTTGGCGGTGGCCACGCAGGTGGTGCTGGACTTCAGCCGCCAGCAGCCCGCAGCGCTGGAGCGGCAGTTGCGCGACTTGCAGGCACGCTGGCCCCAGGTTGGCGTGATCGTGGAACAAGTGCCGACCTGGGCCGACCGGCACTGGTGCATGGCCATGGGCGCGAAGTGGGCCTCGGGCCGCTACCTGGCCACGGCCGACCAGGCCGACGCCGGGCGCAAGATCAATGGCAGCCGCTTGGTGTTGATGGAGATGCTCAACCTGGTGCGCCAGGAGGCCGACGCCAGCGCCATCGCGGCGGTGGCCAAGCGAGACCCCGGCGTGGCCGTGCAACTGCTGCAGCAAGCCAACTCGGCCCAGTTCGGGCTGCAAACCGCCATCACGGGGCTGGAACAGGCCATCATGCTGATGGGCCGCCAGGCGGTGTACCGCTGGCTGGCGGTGGCGGTGTTCCGCACCGGGGGCGGCACCGCCCGCGACGCCACGCTGCTGGAGATGGCCTTGTCGCGCGCGCGGCTGTTGGAGCTGGTGGGCCTCGCGCGCGCCAGCAAGCAGGAGGCCGACGAGCTCTTCCTGGTGGGGCTGTTGACCTTTGTGGACGTGTTGCTGGGCATGACCATGGCCGAGGTCTTGCAGCGCATGGCCTTGCCGCAAGCGGTGCAGGACGTGTTGTTGCGCACCGAAGGGCCTTATGCGCCTCAGCTGATGCTGGCACTGGCGGTGGAGAAGTGCCACCAGCGCCGTGTGGCGCAGCTGGCCGAGTCGCTGGGCCTGGCCCCCGACGAGCTCAACGCCCAGCGCACCGCCGCCTTGTTGTGGGCCGAAGAGGCGGCGCGCTGACGGCGCTCAGCCCGTGTTGCGCAAGGCGGAGGCCACCCCGTTGATCGACAGGTGGATGCCGCGGCGCAAGCGCTGGTTGGGCGTCTCGGCGCCGTCGGCGCCCACAGCCGCTTCCTGGCCGGTGGACGGCACCTTGCGGTGGCGCCGCATCAGCTCGACTTGCAAGTGGTTGAGCGGGTCAACGTAAGGGAAGCGGTAGGCGAGGATGGCCGCGAGGTCAGGCTGGGCACCCAGGCGGCTGGCGCTGCCCGTCAGCAGCGTGAGCATGTCGCTGGTGCGCTGCCACTCGGCTTCGATGGCCGCGAAGATCTTCTTGCCCAGGCGCTTGTCTTCGATGAGGCTCACGTAGCGCGCCGCAATGGCCAGGTCGCTCTTGGCCAGCACCATGTCCATGTTGGCCAGCAGCGTGCGGAAGAAGGGCCAGGTCTTGGCCATCTTCTGCAGGCGCTTGAGCTGGTCTTCGCGCCGGGTGCCTTTTTGCGTGAGGTAGGCCTCGATGGCCGAGCCCAGGCCGAACCAGCCAGGCAGCGCCACGCGGCACTGGCCCCATGAGAAGCCCCAGGGGATGGCGCGCAGGTCTTCGATGCGGCGGGTGGCCTTGCGTGAAGCTGGACGCGAACCGATGTTGAGTTCGGCGATCTCTCGGATGGGCGTGGTCGCGAAGAAGTAATCGGCAAAGCCCGGGGTGTCGTAGACGAGCTTGCGGTAAGCCGCCATGTTGGCGTCGGACAGGCTGTCGGCGGCGGCCAGGAAGTCCGCAGGCACGGGCTTGTCGGGCTGCAGCAGGCTGGCTTCGAGCGTGGCGGCCACCAGGGTTTCGAGGTGGCGGCGGCCCACTTCGGGGTTGGCGTACTTCGAGCCGATCACTTCGCCTTGTTCCGTCAGGCGGATCTGACCGTTGACCGTCCCCGGGGGCTGCGCCAGGATGGCCTGGTAAGAAGGCCCGCCGCCACGGCCCACGGTGCCACCACGGCCGTGGAACAGGCGCAGGCGAATGCCGTGGGTGGCTTGCAGTTGCTGGAAGTGGCCCACCAGCGCGACCTCGGCGCGGTAGAGCTCCCAGTTGCTGGTGAAGAAGCCGCCGTCCTTGTTGCTGTCGCTGTAGCCCAGCATGATGTCTTGTTCGCCCCCCGAGCGCTGGATGAGCTCGGCCACACCGGGCAGCTGCAGGTAGCCGCCGATGATGTCGGTGGCGCTGCGCAGGTCGGCGATGGTTTCGAACAGCGGCGAGACGATGAGGTCGAGTCGCGCCTTGGGGTGGCCGAGGGTGCCGCGCAGCAGGCCGCATTCCTTTTGCAGCAGCAGCACCTCCAGCAGGTCAGACACCGTTTCGGTGTGGCTGATGATGTAGTGGCGCAGCGCTTGCGGGCCATAGCGCTTGCGGGCTTCGGCGGCGGCCTCGAACACACCGAGCTCCTTGACGGCCAGCTCGCTGTAGGCCGCGCCTGGCACGCGCACGGGCCGGGGCTCTTGCAACAACCGCAGCAGCGCTGCCTGGCGTTGGGCCTCGTCGAGCGACAGGTAGTCGCCCAGGCCGGCGTGGCTGAACAGCTCGGCGATCACGAGCTCGTGTTGGTCGGAGCTTTGGCGCAGGTCGAGCGTGGCGAGGTGGAAGCCAAAAACCTGCACGGCACGCATCAAGGGCTTGACGTCGAGGTCGGCCAGGGCGCTGGCGTGGTGGCTGCGCAGCGAGGCGTCGATGGTGCGCAGGTCGGCCAGGAAGGCGTCGGGGCCGAGGTAAGGCGTGGACGGGGCCACGGCATGCCGCAGGGCTTCTTCGCCCGTCAGGGCGTGCAGCGTGGCCGCCAGGCGGGCGTAGACGCCGGTCAGGGCACGGCGGTAGGGCTCGTCTGCGCGGTGGGGGTTGTGGTCGGGCGACGCTTCGGCCAGCGCCTGCATGGCGGGGCTGATGCCCACCAGGCGCCCCGACATGGACAGCTCGGCGCCCAGGGTGTGGACTTCACGCAGGTAGTGGCGCAAGGCCACTTCGCTTTGCCGCGCCAGCGCCAGTCGCAAGGTCTCGGCGGTGACGTTGGGGTTGCCGTCGCGGTCGCCGCCGATCCAGTGGCCCATGCGCAGGAAGGGGGCGACGTCGAGCCCGGGCAGCGCGGCTTCGAGCTGGCCGTACAGGCGTGGGATCTCGCGCAGGAAGGTGCCGGGGTAGTAGCTCAGCACGTTCTCGATTTCGTCGGCCACGGTGAGCTTGGCGAAGCGCAGCATGCGGGTCTGCCACAGCTGGGTGATGCGTGCGCGCAGCGTGGTGTCGATTTCCGGCAAGGCCGCCGTGTCGCCCTTGTCCTGGGCCTGGTGACGTGCGGCCAGCAGCTCGCCGATGTGGCGCTCGGTGTCGAGGATGGACTTGCGCTGCACCTCGGTGGGGTGGGCGGTGAGCACCGGCGACAGGTAGGCCTGGCTCAGCAGGCTGGCGATGTCTTCGGCGCTGTGGCCCGCCTGAGTGAGGCGGTGGAAGCTGTGGGCGAGGGTGCCGGGTTCGCCGTCGGGGCGGGCCGGGGCACGGCGGGCCTGGCGCACCTGGTGCTGGTCTTCGGCGATGTTGGCCAGGTGCGAGAAGTAGCTGAACGCGCGGATGACCGACACGGCGCGGTCGGCCGACAAGCCCTTGAGCAGCTTGTCGAGGTCTTTGCCGGCGTCGGCGTCGCGCTTGGCGCGGAAGGCCACGGCCAGCTGGCGGATGCGCTCGATGAGCTCGTAGACCTCGCGGCCCTCTTGTTCGCGGATCACGTCGCCCAGGACGCGGCCCAGGTGGCGGATGTCGTCGAGCAAGGTGGTGGGGGTGTCGGCCTGTCTGGGCTTCTTGGCGGACTGGGGGCTGGCCGGCCGGGCAGGCTGGCGGCGGGCAGAGGAGGGCTTCGCTGCGGGCATGTTGTCGCTGTGAGGGGTGGTCAGGCGGGCCAGGCCGATGGCGCAGTCACGGGTGGTGTCTGGCTGGCGGCGCTGGCGGGGTCGGTGCCCCCAGCATGCCTGAGAAACGCGAGCGAAGCGAGGGTGCTGGCATCGGTGTGCTCGGGCATGTCTGCGCCTTGCGACAGGTGGGCCAGCACGCCGTTGGCCACGGTCTTGCCCAGCTCCACGCCCCATTGGTCGAAGGCCAGCGTTTGCCAGATGGCGGCCTGGCAGAACACCTTGTGCTCGTACAACGCCACCAGCGCGCCCAGGCTGTGCGGCGTCACGGTGTCGAGCCAGATCAGGTTGCTGGCGGTGTTGCCTTCGAAGCTGCGGTGCGGTGTGAGCCGATCGGCCTGGGCCGGGCTCAGGCCGCTGTCGATGAGCAACTGGCGGGTGGTGGGCGCGTCGCGGCCCACCGACAGGGCTTGGGCCTGGGCCAGCATGTTGGCCTGGTTGAAGCGCTGGTGTTCGTCGGCCAGAGGCAGGCTGGCGTCGCTGCGCCGCGTGCCGATGAAGTCGATGGCCACCCGGTGGGTGCCTTGGTGCAGCAGTTGGTAATAGGCGTGCTGGCCGTCGATGCCCAGGCCGCCCCACACGATGGGGCCGGTGCCGCCCATGGCGGCTTGCACGGCGCGGCCGTCGGCATGGGTGCCTTTGCCGTTGGACTCCATGTCCATTTGCTGCAGGTAGCTGGGCAGCAGCGCGAGGTGGGCGGTGTAGCTGGTCACGAGCTGCGTGGGCGTGGCCAGGAAGTTGCGCTGCCAGATGCCCAGCAGCGCCATCAGCACCGGCAGGTTGGCGGCCAGCGGGGCCTGGGCGAAGTGGCGGTCCATGGCGTGGGCGCCTTCGAGCAGCTGCAAAAAGGCGTCGGTGCCGATGGCGATGGCCAAGGGCAGGCCGATGGCCGACCACAGCGAGTAGCGCCCGCCCACCCAGTCCCAGAAGGCCAGCGTGAGGTCGGGGTCGAAGCCCAGCGCCAAGGCGGTGTCGGGGGCCGACGTGATGGCGACAAACTGGCGCTGCCATTGCGCCACGCCCGCATCGGCCAGCCAGCGGCGGGCGCTGCGAGCGTTGAGCAGCGTCTCTTGCGTGGTGAAGGTCTTGGAGGCGACGACGAAGCCGGTGCGCAGCGGGTCGAGCCCTTGCAGCACGGCTTGCAACACGGCCGCGTCGGGGTTGGACACGAAGTGCACGCGCACGCCGGGCCTGGCGTCGCGCTGCAAGGCCTGGGCCGCCATGCGGGGGCCCAGGTCGGAGCCACCGATGCCGATGGCCACCACGTCGGTGATGGGCTTGCGGCTGGCGCCCAGCCAGTCGCCTGCGCGGATGCGCTCGGCCAGCGCCAGCATGCGTTCGAGCTGGGTCTTCACGTCGCGGCTGATGGCCGCAGACCAGGTGGGGGTGTCGTCCAGCGCGCCCCGCAAGGCCACGTGCAACACGGCGCGGTCTTCGGTGGTGTTGATGCGTTCGCCCCGGAACATGGCGTCGCGCTGGGCTTCGAGGTGGCTTTGGCGGGCCAGGTCGAGCAGCGACTGCCAAACGGCGGGGGTGACGCGCTGGCGGCTGTAGTCCAGCGTCAGGCCGGCGGCCTGGGCTGTCATGCGTGCCGGGCGCTGCGGGTCTTGCAGCAGGTCGCGCAAATGGGGCACGTGGGTGGCGGCGAGGGCCAGGGCATGCCAGGCGGGCAAGTGGTGGGGCAGGGCGGCGGTCATGGTGTCGGCGATGAAGGGCCTGGCCCGCTTCGTGGGCGGGCCATGGCGCAGGAGGGGAACCGGGCCGGGTCTCGGCCGCGGTGAACCCGGGGCAGGCGTCAGGGTGATGACGCCTGGGCCCCGTCGTGGGCGTGACTCAGCGGGCCATGGCGGCCAGCTTGTCGGTGGCGCGCTGGGCCACGCTGGTGATGTGGTCCCAGCGGCCCGCCTCGATGTCGGCCAGCGGGGCCAGCCAGGAGCCACCCACCACCGCCACGTTGCGCTCGGCCAGCAGCGTGGTGAAGTTGTCTTCGCTCACGCCCCCTGTGGGGCAAAAGCGCACGTCGGGGATGGGCGAGGCCAGCGCCTTGAGCATGCCCTGGCCACCCGCCTGTTGAGCGGGGAAGAGCTTCATGAGCTTGAAGCCCCGGTCGCGGCAGCCCATCACTTCGCTGGGCGTCATCACGCCGGGCACGAAGGGCAGGCCCAGCTTCACCACTTCGTCGAGCAGCGAAGCCGTGTGGCCGGGAGACAGGCCAAAGCGGGCGCCAGCCTTCATCACGCGCTCGACGTCGGCGGCTTGCAGCAAGGTGCCAGCGCCCAGGGCCATTTCGGGCACTTCAGCGGCCACGTTGGCGATCGCGTCGAGCGCGCAAGGGTGGCGCAGCGTGATCTCGATGACGTCGATGCCGCCGGCCAGCAGGGCGCGGGCCAGGGGCACGGCCTGGTCGGCATGGCTGAGCGCCACCACGGGCACCACGCGGGTCTGGAATGGGGGCAAGGGAGCTGGGGTGGTCATGGTGTGTGGGGGGCGAGGGTTCAGCCTTGCAGCGTGTGCAGGGCCTGGCCAAACAGGGGGCTGCCGCCGGCTTCGGCGCTGCCAGCGGCGTCGCGGAACAGGGCGAAGAGCTCGCGGCCGGTGCCGTGGTGGTAGTGATCGAGGTCGGGCACGTCGGCGGTGCGGGCGGCCCATTCGGCCTCGGGCACCTCGACACGCAACTCGCCACTGTGGCCGTCGAGCAGCACCATGTCGCCCGTGCGGATGCGGGCGATGGGGCCGTTGTCCAGGGCCTCGGGGCTGATGTGGATGGCCGCAGGCACCTTGCCCGACGCGCCCGACATGCGGCCGTCGGTGACCAGCGCCACCTTGAAGCCCTTGTCTTGCAAAACGCTCAACGCCGGCGTGAGCTTGTGCAACTCGGGCATGCCGTTGGCGCGGGGCCCCTGGCAGGTGAGCACGGCCACGAAGTCGCGCTCCAGCTCGCCGCGCTTGAAGGCTTCCTGCACCTCTTGCTGGTCGTGGAACACGATGGCCGGGGCGCGTACCACGCGGTGTTCGGGCTTGACCGCCGACACCTTGATGACGCCACGGCCAATGTTGCCGCACATGAGCTTGAGGCCGCCGTCGGCGCTGAAGGGCTCGGCCACCGGGCGCAGCACGGCGGTGTCGCCACTGGAGGCGGGCACCGCTCGCCAGGCCAGCTGGCCCTGGTTCAGCCAGGGCTCTTGCGTGTAGGCGGCCAGGCCTTCGCCCATGACCGTCCTCACGTCGGCGTGCAGCAGGCCGGCCGCCACCAGCTCGCGCATCAAAAAGCCCATGCCACCGGCCGCCTGGAAGTGGTTCACGTCGGCCGAGCCGTTGGGGTAGATGCGCGTGAGCAGCGGCACCACGGCCGACAACTCGGAGAAGTCGTCCCAGTCGATGAGCACGCCGGCTGCGCGGGCCATGGCGATCAGGTGGATGGTGTGGTTGGTGGAGCCCCCCGTGGCCAGCAGGCCCACGATGCCGTTGACCACGGCGCGCTCGTCGACGATGTCGGCCAGCCGGGTGGGCTGGCTGCCGTCCTTGCTGCCTTGCTGGGTTTGCGCCAGCACGCGCTGCACTGCGGCAGCGGTGAGCGCTTCACGCAGCGGCGTGCCCGGGTTCACGAAGGAAGAGCCGGGCAGGTGCAGGCCCATGATCTCCATGAGCATCTGGTTGGAGTTGGCGGTGCCGTAGAAGGTGCAGGTGCCGGCCGAATGGTAGGAGGCCGATTCGGCTTCGAGCAGGGCTTCGCGGTCGACCAGGCCTTGGGCGTATTGCTGGCGCACCTTGGACTTCTGGTCGTTGCTCAGGCCCGAGGTCATGGGCCCTGCGGGCACGAACACCGTGGCCAGGTGCCCGAAGCGCAGCGCGCCCATCAGCAAGCCGGGCACGATCTTGTCGCACACGCCGAGGTACATCGCGGCGTCGAAGGTCTTGTGCGACAAGGCCACGGCGGCGGCCAGGGCGATCACGTCGCGCGAGAACAGCGACAGCTCCATGCCGTCGTCGCCCTGGGTGATGCCGTCGCACATGGCGGGCACGCCACCGGCCACCTGGGCCACGCCACCGTGTTCACGCGCCCAGCGCTTGAGCTGGTCAGGGTAGGTGGCGTAGGGCTGGTGGGCCGACAACATGTCGTTGTAGGCCGTGACGATGCCGATGTTGGGCGCGCGGGCTTCGCGGATGGCCAGCTTGTCGTTCGCGGGCGAGGCGGCGAAAGCGTGGGCCAGGTTGGCGCAGCCCATGCCTTTGCGTTGGGTGCCCGCCTGGCTGGCGCGGTCGACCAGGGCCATGTAGTCGGCCCGGGTGGTGGCGCTGCGCTGGCGGATGCGTTCGGTGACGGCCGCCACCGTGGGGTGCAGGCTGGGTTGGGGGTGTGGGCTCATGGTGGGTTCACCGATCGGGCGTCAAAGGGGCGGTGGCCGGGCTCATTGGCCCATCCACACGGCCACAGGCTGGCGAGGCTCGTGCAGCACGAGCGACACCGGCCGGCCGGTGCCGGGGGCCTGGCGGGCCAGTTGGTAGATCTGCTGCTTGCTGGCGCCGGAGATCTGCAAGGCGATGTGGCGCGCAGAGGTGAGGGCAGGCAGGGTGAGGGTCAGGCGGTCGTGGGGCGCGTGCGGCGGTCGAACCGGGGCACACAGCACGGGGGCTTCGGGGTCCAGCGCCAGGTCGGCACCGGAAGCTTGAGAAAACAGCGAGGCGGTGTGGCCGTCCAGGCCCATGCCCAGCACGACCACGTCGGCAGGCCACAGCGGCTTGAGCTGGGCTTCCACGTCTTGCGCCCAACTGCGGTAAGCCTCGGCCGCCTGGTCCCAGGGCCCGGCGTGCACGGCGGTGTGGGTGGGGGGCACCCAGCCCACGAAGCGGGCGGCGGCCGCCGGCCCTTGCAGCAGGTGTTGCCGCACGAGGGTGGCGTTGCTGTCGGGGTGTTCAACGGGCACGCAGCGCTCGTCCACCAGGGTGACGGTGACCTTCTCCCAGGCCAGCGGGTAGCCAGCCAGCGCCTTGAACAAGGGCACGGGCGACTTGCCGCCCGACACGCAGAGCAAGGCGTGGCCGCGTTGGTCGATGGCGTCTTGCAAGCGGTGAGCGATGTCTTGAGCCAGGCCATCGGCCAGGGCGGCTTCGGAGTCGTGGTGGTGTTCGACGAGGCGGGTCATCGTGTGGATTTCCTGTTCAGCGGTGCCGCCTGTCGGGCCTTGTGGGCGCAGGCGGCGGGGTCAGCATGAGCGGTTCGGTGGAACCGGACGAGACTGCGGGAACCAAAGAGCGAAGGGCCAGGGAAAGGGGCCCGGCGTCGGGGCCGTCAGGCCTCCTCTGCCCACTGCATGTCGGTGCGGGCCGTGAGCGCCGAGGACGCGGCCGGCCCCCAGGTGCCTGCGGCATAAGGCCGGGGCGGCTCGTTGATGTCTTGCCAGCCATGGAGTATGGGCTCGGCCCAGGTCCAGGCGGCTTCCAGCTCGTCGTGGCGCATGAAGTGGGTGAGGCGGCCACGGATGACGTCGATCAGCAGGCGCTCGTAAGCTTCGGCACGGCGCTCGGTGAAGGCCGTGTGCAAGTCGAGGTCGAGTGCCACGGGGCGCCGCCGCATGCCGCTGCCCGGCTCCTTGGCCATGATCTGCAACTGCACCGATTCTTCGGGTTGCAGCGAGATCACCAGGCGGTTGACCGGCAGGTGATAGGAGTCCGGGAAGATGTTGAACGGCTGGTTGGTGAAGTCGATGACGATTTCGCTCTTGCGTTCGGCCATGCGCTTGCCGGTGCGCAGGAAGAAGGGCACGTTGGCCCAGCGCCAGTTGTCGATGTAGGCGCGCAGGGCCACGAAGGTTTCGGTCTGGCTGTGCGGCGGCACGTTGGCTTCCTGCAGGTAGCCAGGCACGGGCTTGCCGCCGCTGTTGCCCGCCACATACTGGCCTCGCACCACGTCGCGCACCAGCTCGGCCGGGCCGATGCGGCGCAGCGACTTCAGCACCTTGAGCTTTTCGTCGCGGATGGCGTCGGCGTCGAGCGAGACGGGTGGCTCCATGGCCACGATGGCCAGCAGTTGCAGCAGGTGGTTTTGCACCATGTCGCGCAAGGCGCCGGTGCCGTCGTAGAAGCCGGCCCGGCTGCCCACGCCCACCGACTCGGCCACCGTGATCTGCACGCTGCGGATGTGGCCAGCGCGCCAGATGGGCTCGAAGATGGAGTTGCCGAAGCGCAGCACCATCAGGTTCTGCACGGTCTCCTTGCCCAGGTAGTGGTCGATCCGGTAGATCTGGTGTTCGGCGAAATGGCGCCCCACCTGTTGGTTGATGGCCCGCGCAGAGGCCAGGTCATGGCCCAGTGGCTTTTCGAGCACCACACGCGCATGGGCGTCCACCAGGCCGCAGCCGGCGAGCAGCTCGCAGATGCCGGCAAACAGGCTGGGGGCCGTGGCCAGGTAGAACACGCGCTGGGCGCCCGTGCGCGTTTGGGCGGCCAGCCGGGCGTAGTCGGCGGGTTGGCTGGCGTCGAGCGGCACGTAGTCGAACAAGGCCACGAAGCGTTGCCAGAGGTCTTCTTGCCAGTCTTTGGCTTCGATGAACTCGCGTGAGGCGTTGAGCGTCTGCGCCACGTAATCGTCGCGCGACATGGCCTGGCGACCCAGGCCGTAGATGTGGGTGTCGGCGGGCAGTCGGTCGTGGGCGAAAGCCATGTACAGCGCAGGCAGCAGCTTGCGGATGGACAGGTCGCCGGTGGCACCGAAGATCAAGAGATCCAGCTTCGTGGGCTGGGCCGAAGCAGCGGGTGTGGGGGTAGACACAGTGAGGGGCTTTCTTCAGCGGTTGTAACGCCGTTACGCGCTACTGTGTAATTGAATTACATGCTGATCTTAATGAATTCTTTCGCCCTTGGGAAGGGGGCAAAGGCGGCAACAACAGGGACTTTTCGAGGGCCAAAGAGCGGGCGCCCGGCATCGGGGCGCGGCGCCGGGCGGCGTCAGGCTTCCAGCTTCAGGAAGACCTCGCGGTCGGGCGCGAAATTCGCATACAGCGGCATCAGGGCGCCACCCAGGGCGCGGGCGTCGGAACCGATGGTGCCGGGCAGGAGTTCGGGCTGGAAGACGCCTTCCCAGCGGTACTCGGACAAGGCGTTCTGCGTGGCCAAGACCAATTGCTGGTGCATGGAACGCGAGAACGAGCCGTCAACGATCACCCCGTCGATGTCGAGCAGGCTGGCCGTGACGTTGGCGGCCATGGCGATGCCGCGCGCGGTCTGCGCCAGCCAGGCCTGGCTGTGCGGCGCCCAGTCGGCTTGCAGGGCGCGCTCGTCGTAAGCGGCCGACGGGTCGAGCCCGGCTTGCTCAAAAGCCTGTTCCAGGTTTTGCAGCGAGGCCACGCTGAGCAACTGTGGGGGCAGGCCCTGGTTGGCCCCTTGGCTCAGGCCCAGCGGCAGCGAGCCCACGGCGCCACCGTTGCCGTGCCGGCCGGCGTGCAGCCGGCTGTCGATCACCAGGCCGCCACCCACGAAGGTGTCGACGAACACATAAAGAAAGCTGCGCACGGTGCGGCCCACCCCGGCCACCAGCTCGGCCACGCAGGCCGCGGAGGTGTCCTTGACAAAGTGCACGTCCAGGTCGGTGATGGTTTGCAAGGTGCGCACGGTGTCGAGCTGCTGCCAGCGCTCGGCCTTGTCTCGCGGCATGCCCAGCAGGGTTTGCCAGCCGCCCAGGAAGAAGGGGGCGGCCACGCCCACGCCTTGCAAGCGCTGGGAGAGGCCCTCGCCCTGGATCTCCAGGTGCGCCTGCAGGCGCTGCAGGTCGCGGCCGATGTCGGCGAACAGCTGGTCGGGGTCGGGCCAGGGGTAAGGCGTGGAATGGCGCAGGCGCACGGCGCCGGTGAAGTCCACGAGCAGCGCGTCCATGCTGCGACGGCCCACCTTGATGCCCACGGCAAAGGCGCCATCGGGGTTGAGCGCGATGGGCACGGAAGGCTGGCCCACGCGCCCGCCGCGCACCGGGGCCTGCTTGCGCACCAGGCCTTCCATCAACAGGCGGTCGATGATGAGCGACACGGCCTGGGCGCTGAGGTGGGTGAGCCGCGCCAATTCGGCCTTGGGCAAGGCCCCATGCATGCGGATGGCTTGCAACACCACGCGCTCGTTGTATTGCCTCACGCCGCCCTGGTTGGAACCACGGGCGGGCAGGGGGGCGGTGGGACGAGGGGTGGGGCGGGCCATGGCGGGAACTGCTTGCATCTGTCGACAACCAGGGGCGGTCAGCGATGCCGGGCCTTCAGGGCCGCAGCGCTTCGCCGATCACGCCTTTCTTGATCAGCACATTGCCATAAGGTTGGGGGTCACCCGTCAGCACAATGGCGCTGGCGCGACGGGTGCGCTCATAAAAAGCGTAGCGTTCGATGAACTCGGTGTCTTCGGGCGCCAGCCAACCCTTGGTGCGCAGCATGGCTTGCACGTCGCGTTGCAGGCCGGAAGCCTGGCCCGCCGCGAAGTGACACACCTGCATGAAGCCCACCGGCTTTTCCTGGGGGGTGCCCAAGGGCAGCAGGCTCAAGATGGCTTCGGTCATGCGCAGCACGGTGGCACACGGGATGCGGATCAGCGGCTTGCTGCCACCGCCAGCCTCCCGCGCGAGCGTGGCGGCCGTGAAATTGGCGTCGGCCACGATGATCTCGTCGCCATGGCCCATCTCCGCCAGCACCTTGAGCAGCTCCGGCGTCAGCAGGGGGTCGATGCCCTTCAGCACAGGGCCTCCCGGGGCAGTTGGTCAGGCGTCATGGCGCCGGTCATCACCGACACGGTGTCGGCCATGGAGATCATCTTGGGGTTGAGCACCGCCGCGCGTTTGCCCAGGCGCTGCACGTGGATGCGGTCGGCGATCTCGAAGACGTGCGGCATGTTGTGGCTGATGAGGATGACGGGCAGGCCCTTGTCGCGCACGCGGCGGATGAGTTCGAGCACCATGTTGCCTTCCTTGACGCCCAGTGCGGCGGTGGGCTCGTCCATGATCACCACGTTCTTGGCGAAGGCGGCGGCGCGGGCCACGGCCACGCACTGGCGCTGGCCGCCCGACAAGGTTTCCACGGCCTGGGTCATGGAGCGGATGCCGACCTTCAAGTCGTTCATGCGCTCGATCGCTTCTTCCAGCATGCGCTTCTTGTCGATCATGCCCAGCATGCGGGGCAGCATGCCGGGCCTGATGATCTCGCGGCCCAAAAAGAGGTTTTCGGCGATGGTCATGGCCGGGGCCACGGCCAGGTCCTGGTACACCGTCTCGATGCCTTGGCGGCGAGCGTCGATGGGCGACTTCATCTGGATGCGCTGGCCGTGCATCTGGATGTCGCCCTCGTCGGGGATGGTGGCGCCCGACAGCGCCTTGATCAACGAGGACTTGCCGGCGCCGTTGTCGCCGATCACGGCCAGGATCTCGCCGGCGCGCAACTCGAAGTCGGCGCCATCCAGGGCGGTGACCTGGCCGTAGCGTTTGACCAGGCCCCGGGCCTGCATCACGATGGGTTGGGTGGAGGTGGCAGCGGTGGCGTGCATGGGGTTGCTCCTGGAGAGATGCGCTCAGCGCTGCTTGTGGGTCAGCTGGTCGGTGGCCACAGCCAAGATGACCAGGATGCCGGTGATCAAAATTTGGTAGACGGACGACACGCCCATCAAGGTCAGGCCGTTGCGGAACACGCCCACGATCAGGGCGCCGATCAAGGTGCCCACGATGGCGCCCCGGCCGCCGAACAGGCTGGTGCCGCCCAGCACCACGGCGGTGATGGAGTCGAGGTTTTCCGTCTGACCGGCCTGAGGGTCGCCCACGCCGGTGCGGGCCACCGACAGCATGGCGGCCACGCCGTAAAAGGTGCCGGCCAGGGCGTAGACGGTGAGCAGCACGCGTTCGGTGGAGATGCCCGTCAGGCGGGCGGCCTCGCGGTTGTTGCCCACGGCATAGAGGTGGCGGCCCGGCGCGGTCTGCGTCAGCGCGAACCACACGACCCCATACAGGGCCAGCATCAGCAGCACGCCGCGCGCCACCGGTGTGCCCAGGATCATCGCCGGGTCACCCAGCCAGGTCATGGCTTCGGGCAAGTCGGTCACGGTTTGGGATTCGGAATAGATCTGTGTGATCGCGAAGGCGATGTTCATGGTGCCCAGCGTCACGATGAACGGGGGCAGCTTCACCTTGGTCACCAGCAGGCCGTTGACCAAGCCGAAGGCGGTGGTGGCCCCCACGCCCAGCGCCACGGCGGCGGCAGGCGGCAGGCCCAGTTCCACGGCGAACTTGGTCATGATGATGGAGCCCAGCGCCATCACCATGCCGCACGACAGGTCGATGCCCGCCGTCAAGATGATCAGGGTCTGGCCGACCGCCAGCAAACCCACCACCATCACCTGTTGCATCACCAGCGAGAAGTTCTGCCCCGACAAGAAGGTGTCGGTCTTGAACGAGAAGAAAGCGCACGCGGCCATCAAGGCCAGCAAGGGCCCCAAAGTGGACATGGGGGGCAGGCGACGGGCGAGGTCTTTCATGGCGATTCCTGCTTGGGGAGAAGAGGTGGGGGTGGGGGCAAGCATGTCGGTCGGTCCTGTCTACTTGTCAGATCACTTCTTGCCCCAGCACAGGTCCAGGCCCACCTTGGTGTCCTTGCTGTCGACGCCCGCCACCGCCTTGTTGGCGATCAGGGTCACGCCGGTGTCGGTGTAACCCGCCACCTTCTTGCCGCTCTTGGCGTATTCGATGCCAGCGTCCACGCCCATCGAAGCCATCTTCAGCGGGTACTGCTGCGACGTGGCGGCGATCTTGCCTGCGGCCACGTCCTTCACACCCTGGCAGCCGCCGTCGACCGACACGATCATCACGGCCTTTTCCTTGCCGGCGGCCTTCAGCGCCTTGTAGGCACCGGCGGCAGCGGGTTCGTTGATCGTGTAGACCAGGTTGATGTCGGGGTTCTTTTGCAGGCAGTTCTCCATGGCGGTCTGGCCCTTGGCCTGGTCGCCATAGGAGTCGGCCATGCAGACCACTTCAGCGGGCTTGCTCAGCTCGTTGGACGAGGCGGCGTTGGCGGCCAGGCCATAGCCCTTGAGGAAGCCGTTGTGGCGTTGCGCGCCCACGGGGTGACCAGGGAAGAGGTCGAGCGTGGCGATCTTGACGGGCTTGCCACCCAGGGCGGCCTTGGCGTATTGGCCGATCAGCACACCGGCCTTGTAGTTGTCGGTGGCGAACAGGGCGTCCACGGCCTCTTGCGGGTCGGTGGGGCTGTCGAGCGCGATGACCATCACGCCCTTGTCACGGGCCTTCTTGATGGCCGGGATGATGGCCTTGGCGTCGGACGGGGTGATCAGGATGGTCTTGGCGCCGGCGGCCATCATGTTTTCGATGGCGGTGACCTGGCCCGCGTTGTCGCCGTCTTGCTTGCCTGCGGCACTCAGCAACTTGGCGCCGTGGGCCTTGGCGGCTTCGGCCGCACCTTCCTTCATCTTCACGAAGAAGGGGTTGGTCTCGGTCTTGGTGATCAGGCCGACGATGGGTTGGTCGGCTGCCGCGGCAAACGAAGCGGCGGCCAGGGCGATGGCGCCGAACGAGACGGCCAGGGTGCGGGTGGTCATGTTGGAAGCTCCTCAGTCAGGGGTTGGTCTGTCCAGATCTGCGTCGACCGCAGCCAGAGCGGGTGGCTCTTTGCGGCGACCGCGGGACGAAGTATCGGAATGGAACATTAATAAATCAAGTGGTTGTATTAATGGGAAACCCTAGTGTCAAACCCTAGGTGACCACGCGACACTGGCGGCCGTGCAAAGTGACCTGAAGACCGTGCCTCGGCCGGCACTCAGGGTTTGCCTGGATCTGATGCGTTGGAGAGCCAAACATGTTTGCCAGCCTGGGCGAAGCCCTTGTCGACCTCATCGAACACGCCGATGGCCGCTACGAGCCCTGTCTGGGCGGTTCGGTCTGCAACTTCACCCGGGCCGTGGCCCGCCAGGGCGAAGGCATCCGCTACCTCAACCCCTTGTCCACCGACACCTTTGGCGAGCGTTTCGTGGGCCGCCTGCGCGACGACGGCGTGGCCATCGACCCGCCGTGGCGTTCGGACTGCCCCACCTCCCTGGCGGTGGTGTCGCTGGGGCCGGGCGGCGTGCCCCAATACGTCTTTCACCGCGAGCACGTGGCCGACCGCGACGGCAGCGCCGACGCCTTGGTGGCGCGCTTGCCGGAGGGCGTCACGCTGCTGCACGCGGGTGGCCTGGCCCTGATCCCGCCGGACGACGACAAGGTGGTGGCGGTGATCGAGGCCGCCCGCAACCGAGGCGGGCTCATCTCCATCGACGCCAACCTGCGCACCGTGGTGGTGGGGCGGGACCCGGCGCGTCAGCAGGCTTATCGTCAGGCGGTGGACCGGGTGCTGGCCTTGGCCGACATCGTCAAGCTCAGCGACGAAGACATCGCCCACATGGGTTGGGCGGGCGGTGCGGCCGACGACGAGGCCCTGCGCGCCGTGGCCCATCGCCTGATCGGGCAAGGCGCAGGTTTGGTGGCGCTCACGCTGGGCGCCGACGGGGCGGTGCTGGCCAATGCCCAAGGGGTGGTGCGTCGCGCCATCCCGCCTGGGGTGCAGGTGGTCGACACCGTGGGGGCGGGCGACTGCTTCCAGGCCGGTTTGTTGGTGTGGCTCAAGAAGTCGGGCCACCTCGTGCCCGGCATGCTGCACAAGCTCAACCTGGGCGTGCTCGACCAGGCTTTGGAACACGCCATGGCCGCCGCTGCGATCAACGTGCAGCGCCAGGGCTGCCAGCCGCCCAGCTGGCTGGAAACCCGGGGCTGGGTGGAACAGGGGCGGGCGCCGGTCGCTTGATGACGGCCTGCTGGCCTCAGTCGGCGCGGTAACGGCGGCTGATGAGGTTGTGCTTGACCTGGTGCAGCCTCGCGGGGAGATCGGGGCCGAGTTGCAGCGCCACCCCCGTGGCGAGGATGTCGATGATCACCAGGTGCAGCAGCCGCGACACCATGGGGCTGAACTCTTCGTAGCTCTCGGGGTGGTCGGCTGCGATGTGGGTGCGCGCCGCCGCCGCCAGCGGCGAGCCGCTCGAGGTGATCGCGATGGTGTGGGCGCCTTGCTTGTGGGCCAGTTCGGTGGCGTCGAGCAAGTCGCGGCTGCGGCCGGCGTTGGAGATCACCACCAGGCAATCCTGGGGCTGCAGCAGCGTGGCGCCGATGATTTGCAGGTGACCGTCTGATTGGGCATTGGCGTGGCAGCCCATGCGAAAGAACTTGTGCTGGGCGTCCAGGGCCACGATCCCGGAGTTGCCCACGCCGTGGAACTCGATGCGGCGGCCCGCCCGCACGGTGGCCGACAAAGCGTCGATCGCCTGCTCGATGTGGCGTGCCGGTGCCGACTGTCTGAAGGCGCGCAACACCTCGATGCTGTTGTCGGTGATCTTGTCGACCAGCTCGCTGCTGCCGTCTTGCGGCCCCACCGCCTGGTGCACAAAGGGCACGCCGCCCTGGCCCAGGCTGCCCGCCAGCTTCAGGCGGAAATCAGGCCAGCCCTCGAAGCCCAGGCTGCGGCAAAAGCGCACCACCGTGGGGTTGCTCACGCCGGCCAGCCGCGCCACTTCGGCCACCGGCCACGACAGCGCGGCGCGCGGGTCAGCGAGCACGGCGCGCGCCACTTTCTGCTCGGCGGCGGGCAGGTGCTCGACCTGGCGTGAGATTTGATCGGTCAGGGCCATGCGGGTGGGGCGCTCGTGGGGGCCAACGGTGGGGGCAAAGCGTGTGCGCACAGTCTAGGGCGGAAGCCTGAGGGGCGGAGCGCGCGTGCCAAAATGGGGCGCTGGCCCCACAGCGGTCGCCCTGAAAGACTCTCGGAAACGCCCATGCGCTTGCTGCTTGCAGAAGACGACCCCATCTTGGCCGACGCCTTGTCCGCCAACCTGCGTTCTGCGGGTTTCGACGTCGAAGTCGCCGAGAACGGTGCCGTGGCCGAGTACCTGCTCATCAAGCACCCGTTTGACCTGGGCGTCATCGACATCGGCCTGCCCCTGGTCGATGGCCTGACCGTGCTCAAGCGCGCCCACGCGGCACGCCCCACCTTGCCGTTGCTGGTGCTCACGGCCCTCGATGGCCTGGAAAGCCGCGTGGCCGGGCTCAATGCGGGCGCAGACGACTACCTGACCAAACCCTTTGATTTCCCCGAGCTGGAGGCCCGCATCCGCGCCTTGCTGCGCCGTGCCCGCCTGGGCGGCTCGGTCGGCAGCGCAGGCACCGGCGGCCCGTCGAAGGTGGGCACCCCGGTGCAGATCAGTGGCCGATTGAGCTTCGACCGCGACGCCCGCCGCGCAGCGGTCCATGGCCAGTCGGTCGACCTCTCGCCACGCGAATGGATGCTGCTCGACGCCTTGCTCACCCACGAAGGCAAGGTGGTGACCAAGGAGCAGATCGCCGCGGTCTGGTCGGGCGACGCCCAGGAGCCAGGCACGCCGTCGGGCTCGCTCGAAGTGATCGTGCACCGCTTGCGCCGCAAGCTCGAAGGCTCGGACGTGTCCATCCGTACGGTGCGCGGCCTGGGCTACCTGCTCGAAAACGTCTGACGGGGCGGCCGGCACATGCTCGATCGCCGTCGACCTGGGCTGAGCGGTCGGCTGCGTCGCCTGTGGTTCACCTTGCCGGGCGTCAACCCCGGCACCACGCCACTGCGGCGTTACCTCATGATCTGGCTGCTGGTGCCGCAGCTGGTGTTGTGGGTGGGGGCTGCGGCCATGTCTTACCAGGTGGCCGCGCGTTACGCCAACCTGGCCGTGGACCGCACGCTCTACCAGGCCTCTCGCGCCCTGGCCCGCCAGGTCAAGCCCACGGGCAGCGGCTTGATGATCGACCTGCCCAAGGCTGCGCGCGACATCATCGAATCCGACCCCGACGAGCAGGTCTATTACATGGTGAGCTCGCCGCCTGGTCAGTTCATCCTGGGCAACAAGGCGCTGTCCAAGCCACCTGAGCGTTTGCTCTTGCCCGATGGCCGCCCGCCGCTCGACGACCCCCGCTTCTACGACGACCGCATCAACGTGTCGGGCGTGAAGGTCAACGTCCGCGTGGGGGCGCTGTATGTGGGCTGGGGCGAGCCGGGGGACGAGCGGATCTTGCTGGTCCAGATTGCCAAGAGCCGGGTCAGCCGAGACGCCCTGGCCGGGCGCATCCTGGGCGACATCGCCTTGCCCCTGGTGGCGCTGGTGCTGGCCATGTCGCTCGTGGTGTGGGCCAGCTTGCGTGCGGGCCTGGCGCCACTGGCGCGCTTGCAGCAAGCCGTGCGTGACCGCCCGGCCGACGACCTCGCGCCCATCCACCTGGGCCAGGCGCCTGAAGAAATCGATGTGTTGACCTCGGCGCTCAATGGCTTGCTCACGCGGGTGCAGCTCAGCGTGGCCAGCCAGCGGCGCTTCATCAGCGACGCCGCCCACCAGTTGCGCACGCCCCTGGCCGGCCTCAAGAGCCAGACCGAGCTGGCGCTCAAGGCCACCGCCGACCCCGAACTCAAAGCCCGCCTGCAACGTGTGCACGAAAGCGCCACCCGCTCGGCCCACCTGGTCAACCAGCTGCTCACGCTGGCGCGGGCCGAGCCCGAGTCGGCCAACGCGATCGGCCGCAGCCGCTTTGATCTGCGCCGCCTGATCAGCGAACTCACCGCTGAAATGGTGCCCCGCGCCTTGCAGTCCGGCGTGGACCTGGGCCTGGCCGAAGACGGCGAAAGCGAGGCGCTCGGGCCCCTGAACCTGCTGGGCAACGCCTTGCTGATGCGCGAAGCCGTGTTCAACGTGATCGACAACGCCATCCGCTACGGTGGGCACGGCAGCGAGGTGACGGTGGGCGCTGGCAGAGATGGCCAAAGCATGTGGGTGCAGGTGGACGACACCGGCCCGGGCGTGGACCCGACCCACATCGACGCCCTGTTCCAGCGTTTCTTTCGTGCGACACACGAAGGCACCGGGTGTGGCCTGGGGCTGGCGATCGTGAAAGAAATCGTGGAAAGGCATGGTGGCGAAGTCCATGTTGCCAACAGGGTTCCCCATGGTTTGAGCGTGACATTGGTCTTTCCTTTGACCGAATGAACACAAATTCTTGCAAATACCGATACGGAATTCCGCAACCCCGCAGGTGAGGGGGTGGCTTCTAGCACCGAAAGTATCGATGCGCAATAGGAGAAGATTCCGACATGTTGTGTTAATGGTTCGTTAATACTTCGTTGGCCCCGGCAGTGTCGCTGAGCATCAGCCGGGTATGTCCAACTCCCGACGAAGAGACAACATGAAGACCTCCAAACTCATCCGTACCGCTCCCCTGATGGTTCTGGGCGCCATGCTGGCCTTGCCGGCCGCGGCCCAGCTGTCTCTGGAATCCAATGGCTACTTCCGCGCTGGTCCGCAACAGACCAAGAAGGACAGCAACCGCGCCTGCTACGGCTTGAGTGGTGCGGAATTCAAATACCGTCTCGGCAACGAATGCGACTTCTACGGTGAGTTCCTCTTCACCGGCAACATCAAGAAGGACACCGGCGAGCAAGTCAAGCTGGTGCTGATGCCCAACCTGTACAACGGCGGCACCAGCACCGACGGCGGCACCAAGCTGGGCATGGCCCAGATGTACACCGAGATGAAGGGCCTGGACTTCGCGCCTGACGTCGCCTTCTGGGGCGGCAAGCGCTACCACCGTGGTGCCGACATCCACATCGTCGACAAGTTCTTCGAGCAGCTCGACGGCACCGGCGCCGGCGCCAGCCTCCCGGCCATGGGCGGCAAGCTGGACCTGGCGGTTTATCGCCAGGACGACACCACCAACAGTGCAGGTTCGCAGTTGCCCGGCAACCGCTTGAACGCCTGGCTGCGCGACGTGCCGGCCCTGGGCGGCAAGGTCAACGTGGTGGCCACCTTCGTCAAGGGCGACGGTGCTGGCGGCAAGGCGGGCACCTCGCTGAGCGTGCGCCACACGCAAGACGGCGTGCTCGGCGGCTCGAACAACGTGTGGGTGCAGATCTCGCAAGGCTCGGCTGGCCTGACCGGCAACTTCGGCACGCTGACGGCAGGCTCCGACGTCAAGAAGATCCGCATCGTGGACGGCCTGCAGTTCAAGCTGAGCGACAAGGTGGGCGGCCAGGCCATCGCCATGTACCAGCAGAACAAGGCCGACTCGGGTGACGCGACCATCACCTCGCTGGGCGGTCGCGTCTCCTACGCCGCCACCCGCAACTTCAAGCTGGTGACCGAGCTGGGCATCGACCGCGTCAAGCCGTCGGGTGGCTCTGCGGCCAACCTGACCAAGCTGACCATCGCCCCGACCCTGGCCGCAGGCCAAGGCTTCTGGGAACGCCCCGAGCTGCGCTTCTACATGACCACCGCCAAGTGGAACAACGCCGCCAACGCCCAGGCTGGCGTCAGTGGCCTGACCGGCATCGGCGACGGCAAGACCTCGGGCACCAGCTACGGCGTGCAAGCTGAAATCTGGTGGTGAGCTGCCGTTCACCGCAGCCCGGCTGAACCGCCGCCGGGCTGTGGCCACGCGCCCACCCACGCCACCCGCTGCAACCTAGCCTCTGCACGGGTGGCGCGCATCCCCCACACTCCCAAGACGGGCCTCGCTGGCCCGCCTGACAGGGCCGAGCCCAAGCGGGTCGAGCCCATCCTCGAGGACGCAACATGATCAAGACCCAACTGACCGTCGCCAGCGCCGCTGCCCTGGTGGCCCTGAGCCTGACCGGCGTCGCCCGAGCTGGCGAAGTCGAAGTCCTGCACTGGTGGACTTCCGGTGGTGAAGCCAAGGCCGCGCAAGCGCTGGCCGCCACGATGAAGGCCAAGGGCCACGTGTGGAAGGACTTTGCCGTGGCCGGCGGTGGCGGTGACTCCGCCATGACCGTGCTGAAGTCGCGCGTGGTCTCGGGCAACGCCCCGGCCGCCGCCCAAATCAAGGGCCCCTCGCTGCAAGAGTGGGCCGCCGAAGGCGTGTTGACCAACCTCGACGACGTCGCCAAGGCCGACAAGTGGGACCAGGTGCTGCCTGCCCCGATCGCCAATGGCCTCAAGTACAAGGGCCACTACATCGCCGCACCGGTCAACGTGCACCGCGTGAACTGGCTGTGGGCCAACCCCGAAGCCTTCAAGAAGGCCGGCGCCAAGGTGCCGACCACCTGGCCTGAGTTCTTCACCGCGGCTGAGGCCCTGAAGAAGGCCGGCATCATCCCCGTGGCCCACGGTGGCCAGAACTGGCAGGACTTCACCACGTTCGAAAGCGTGGCGCTGGGCCTGGGCGGCGCCGACTTCTACAAGAAGGCCCTGGTGCAACTCGACGTGGGCACCATCAAGAGCGCCAAGATGAAGGAAGTGCTCGAGACTTTCAAGAAGATCAAGGGCTACACCGACAAGAACTCGCCGGGCCGCGACTGGAACCTGACCACCGCCATGGTGATCCGCGGTGAAGCCGGCATGCAGCTGATGGGTGACTGGGCCAAGGGTGAGTTCATCGCCGCAGGCAAGACGCCGGGCAAGGACTTCGAATGCGTGGCCGCCCCCGGCACCGCCAAGTCTTTCACCTACAACGTCGACAGCTTCGCGATGTTCCAGCTCAAGAACGACGCCAACATCAAGGCCCAGCGCGACCTGGCCACGGCCATCATGTCGCCCGAGTTCCAGGAGCTGTTCAACCTGAACAAGGGCTCCATCCCGGTGCGCACGGGGCTGGACCTGAGCAAGTTCGACGCCTGTGCCAAGACCTCGGCCAAGGACTTCGGCGACAGCGCCAAGGCTGGCTCGCTGGTGCCGTCCATTGCCCACGGCATGGCGGTGCCTTCAGCGGTGCAAGGGGCCATGCAAGACGTCATCTCCCAATACTGGAACAGCGACAAGGCCACGGCCGACGACACCATCAAGAAGCTGGTGGCCGCGGCCCAAACCAAGTGACCTGCTGATTCTTCGCCATCCAGACTGGCCATCTTGAATCGGCCACCGACCGGGGTCGGGGCCCACAAGGCCTCAGGCCCCGGTTTTCTTCGCTACAGGCGTTTCAACCAGACGGCGTCACCCACCGCCTGCCAAACCCCATGACCACAACAACCCGATCTCCCAGCACGGACTGGCTGCCCAAACTGGTGGTGGCCCCGTCCTTCGTGCTGTCCTTGCTGTTCATCTACGGGCTCATCGCCTGGAACGGGTGGTTCTCGGTGTCGGCCTCGCGGCTGATGCCCAACTACGCCTTCCAGGGCTTCGACGCCTATGTCGGCCTGCTCGACAACGAGCGCTTCCTGCAGTCGGCCAAGAACCTGCTGGTCTTTGGCTTGCTGTTTTTGGGCGGCTCGATGGGCCTGGGCCTCTTCCTGGCCATCTTGCTTGACCAGAAGATCCGTGCCGAAGGTGTGCTGCGCACCATCTACCTCTACCCCATGGCGCTGAGTTTCATCGTCACCGGGGCGGCGTGGAAGTGGATCCTCAACCCCGGCCTGGGCGTGGAACACATGGTGCAGAGCTGGGGCTATGCCGAGTTCACCTTCGACTGGATCGTTGACCCCGACCACGCCATCTATTGCGTGGCCATTGCCGGCATCTGGCAAAGCGCCGGCTTCGTGATGGCGCTGTTCCTGGCGGGCCTGCGCGGCATCGACGACTCGATCATCAAGGCGGCCCAGCTCGATGGCGCTTCGACACCGCGCATCTACTGGCGCATCCTGATCCCCAGCCTGCGCCCGGTGTTCTTCTCGACGCTGATGGTGATGTCGCACATCGCCATCAAGAGCTTCGACCTGGTGATGGCGCTCACCGGCGGCGGCCCCGGCTTCGCGACCGACACGCCCGCCACCTTCATGTACGCCATGGCCTTCACCCGCGGCCAGATCAATGTGGGTGCCGCCTCTGCGACGCTGATGCTGGCCACCGTGGCCGCCATCGTCGTGCCTTACCTCTACAGCGAGCTGCGCGCGCAGCAGCGCCACTGAAGGGGGCTGAATCATGTTGCCATCGACCCAACAACCCACCTTCGATTGGACCCGGGCCCTGCTGTGGGCCGTGCTGATCGGCCTGGCCGCCTTCTTCCTGGCGCCGCTCTACGTCATGCTCTCGACCTCGTTCAAGACCATGGACGAGATCCGCGAAGGCAGCCTGCTGGCCCTGCCACACGCGATCAGCTTCGAGGCCTGGGCCAAGGCCTGGTCAAGCGCCTGCACGGGCACCGACTGCGGCGGCTTGCAGCCCTTCTTCATGAACTCCGTGAAGATGGTGATCCCGGCGGTGCTGGTGTCCACGCTGCTGGGCGCCATCAACGGCTACGTGCTCACCAAGTGGAAGTTCAAGGGCAGCGACACGCTGTTCGCCTTGATGCTGTTTGGCGTGTTCATGCCGTTGCAGGTCATCTTGCTGCCCATGTCGCAGATCCTGGGCTACCTGGGGATCGCCAGCTCCATCTGGGGCCTGGTGCTGGTGCACCTGCTGTGCGGCCTGCCCAGCACCACGCTGTTCTTCCGCAACTACTACGCCGCGCTGCCTGACGAGCTGATCAAGGCCGCGATGCTCGATGGTGCGGGCTTCTGGCGCATCTTCTTTCGCATCGTGTTGCCGCTGTCCACGCCCATCCTGGTCGTGACGCTGATCTGGCAGTTCACGCAGATCTGGAACGACTTCCTCTTTGGCGTGGTGTTCTCCAGCACCGACAGCAAGCCGTTGACGGTGGGCCTCAACAACCTGGCCAACACCTCCAGCTCCGTCAAGGAATACAACGTGGACATGGCTGCCGCAATGATCGCCGGCCTGCCCACCCTCTTCGTGTACATCGTGGCCGGCAAGTACTTCGTGCGCGGCCTGACGGCTGGTGCCGTCAAAGGTTGAAAGGAAGCATCATGGGCGCTTTGTCTATCCGTCAGGTTCGCAAGAGCTATGGCCACACCCACATCCTCAAGTCCATCGACATCGAAGTCGAGAAGGGCGAGTTCCTCATCCTGGTCGGGCCCTCGGGCTGCGGCAAGTCCACGCTGCTGTCGATGATCGCCGGGCTGGACACCCCAACATCCGGGCAGATCATGCTGGCCGACCGCGACGTGACCTACGCGCCGCCGAAGGACCGTGACATCGCGATGGTCTTCCAGAGCTATGCGCTGTACCCCAACATGAACGTGGCCGAGAACATCGCCTTCGGCCTGGAGATGCGCAAGGTGCCCAAGGCCGAGCGTGAGGCCGCCGTCAAGCGCGTGGCCAAGATGCTGCAGATCGAACACCTGCTCGACCGCAAGCCAGGCCAGCTCTCGGGTGGCCAGCGCCAGCGCGTGGCCATGGGCCGTGCCTTGTCGCGCAACCCGGCGCTGTTCCTGTTTGACGAGCCGCTCTCGAACCTCGACGCCAAGCTGCGCGTCGAGATGCGCGCCGAGATCAAGCTGCTGCACCAGCGCACCAAGACCACCACGGTCTACGTCACCCACGACCAGGTCGAGGCCATGACCCTGGGCGACCGCATCGCCGTGATGCGCGACGGCATCGTGCAGCAACTGGGCAGCCCCGAAGACATCTACGCCCGCCCGGCCAACCTGTTTGTGGCCGGCTTCATCGGCTCGCCCGCCATGAACACCCTCACTGCGGCACTGGGCAGCACCGGCCTCATGGCCCAAGGCGCTCACCTGCCCCTGGGCGACGAAGACCTGGCCAACCTGCAATCCCGGCAGATCAGCGATGTGGTGTATGGCCTGCGCCCCGAAAGCCTGCGTTTCGCCGACAGCGGGCTGGCGGGCACCTTGCGCATGGTCGAGCCCACGGGCCCTGAAACCTACGCCTACGTGGACACCGCCGTGGGCGACCTGGTGGTGCGGGTGCCGGGCCATGTGAGCCAGGCCGTGGGCGACAACGTGTGGCTGAGCTGGGACACGCGCGCGGTGCACCTGTTCGACGCCAAGACCGAGGCGCGCATCGTGGCTGATATCGTGGCCGCATGAATGACGTGAGCCTGAACGCTGACCCCCGCTTGCTCGCCGACGTGGGCGGCACCAACGCCCGCTTCGCCTGGCAGGCCGGGCCGGGTGCGCCCGTGCAAGACGTGTGCACCCTGGCCACGGCCGATTTCCCTTCGCTCGAAGGCGCCCTGCGCGCCTACCTGGCGCAGACCGGCCACAGCGCGCCGCCACGGTGTGCCATCGGCATCGCCAACCCCGTACACGGCGACCAGATCAAGGTCACCAACAACCATTGGTCTTTCGCCATCAGTGCCTTGAAGGCGGCCCTGGGCTTCGAAGAGCTGGTGGTCATCAACGACTTCACCGCGCTGGCGCTGGCCTTGCCCCACTTGCAAGCCCACGAGGTGAGGGTGCTGCCGGGCGGCCCCACCCAGGCGGAAGCCGGCCAGGCCATCGGGGTCTTGGGCGCGGGCACGGGCTTAGGGATGGGCGGCTTGTTGCCGCTGCGTTTGCCTGGTGGCGTGTTGCATTGGGCGCCCATCGAAGGCGAAGGGGGGCACATCTGCATGGCGCCTGAAACCGAGCTTGAAATCGGCGTGTTGCGCTTTTTGCAGGGCCAGTTGCCTGGTCGCGTGTCGGCCGAGCGGCTGCTGTCAGGCATGGGCCTTGAGAACCTGTGCGACGCCATCGCCCACGTCACGGGCCAGGTGCCTCGCGTCGGTGAGCGCACGGCGGCCGCCATCAGCCAGGCGGGCTTGAGCGGCGAGTGCCCCGTGTGCGTGCAGGTGCTCGACACCTTCTGTGGCCTCCTGGGCAGCGTGGCCGGTGACCTGGCGCTGCTGTTGGGCGCGCGTGGCGGCATCTACATTGGCGGGGGCATCGTGCCGCGCCTGGGCGAGTTCTTCGACCGCTCCACCTTCCGCCAGCGCTTTGACAACAAAGGCCGCATGTCGGTGCTCACCCGGCAGGTGCCGGTGTTCATCATCGATGCGGCCGTGTCACCCGCCTTGCTGGGGGCCAGCCAGGCCTTGCGCTGAAGGCCGGGGCGGGCTCAGGCGTTCAGCACTTCCTGCGCAGCCCGCTCGCCTGAGCGCACCGCGCCTTCCATGTAGCCCGACCAGGCCGTGGCCGTTTCCGTGCCCGCCCAGTGCACGCGGCCGATGGCTTGGCGCCACACGTCCTTGAACTGCGTGAGCACCCCCGGCGGGCACACGCCGGTGTAGCCACCCTGGCTGTACGCCTCGGCTTGCCAGTTCACTTCCAGGTACGCCTTGGGCGAGGCCGCTTCGTTGCCAAAGTAGGCCGTGAAGGCCTTGATGACGGCGGCTTTGCGGTCGGCTGCGCTCATCAACGAGGCGTCGATGGCGTCCTGGCCTTCGATGAAGCCCAGCATCACGCCGGGCGCGCCTTCGCCGGGCGGCGTGCTGTCGAAGGTCACCTTGGTGATGTGGTCGTCGCTGGTGACCTGGCCGTTGAGGCCGGCGTCGCGCCAGAAGGGCCGCTCGTACACCGCAAAGGCCTTCCACACCGAGCCCATGGGCACGCGCTGCATCAGCTGGGTGCGCACCTGCATGGCGCCGTCCAGCGGCTGGAAGTCGATGCGCTGCGCCATGGCCGGCGACATGGCCACCACCACACGCTGCGCTTGCACGCTGAAGCCGTCGCCTTCGATGCGCACGCCCTGCGCGCTTTGGGTGACGCGCTTGACCCCGGCGTTGTAGAGGATGCGTTCGCCCAGGCTGCGGGCCATGCCCTGAGCGATCAACTGCGAGCCGCCCACCACCTGGTCTTGCTGGGCGCCCCCCGTGGTGCTCAGCAGCAGGGTGAGGCCACCCGACATGCGCGCGTACCAAAGGAAATGCAGCATCGAGATCGAGGCCGGCTCGGTCGACAGCAAGGCCAACACCGCCACACGCAACAGGTTGCGTGCGTCCTTGTTGCCCACGTTTTTGTCGATCCAGGTCTGCACGCTCATGCTGTCGAGCGCCACGGCGTTGCTGGCCGTCCAGGGTGTGTCGGGGGGCAGCTTGGCCGCCAGGTTGTCGAGGTTGAGCAGGGCGGTGCCCGCGCTCAACAGCGCCAGGGGGTTGGCCGTGGGCAGCACCCCTTTGTAGGTCGTGCGCCGGCCGTTCATCAGGTTCACCAACCGGCCCGTGTCGAAGATGGGGGAGGTCTGCAGGCCGAACTCGGCACACAGGGCATACATGCGCTCTTGGGTGGGGCCCAGGAACTGTGCCCCTGCGGCCACCACCCACTTGTCGTAAGGGGCGGGCAGGGGCTGGTTCCAGCAACGGCCGCCCACGCGGTCTCGCCCTTCGACCACCAGCACCTGCTTGCCTGCGGCCACCAGGCTGCGGGCACAGGCCAGGCCGGCATAACCGGCGCCCAGGACGGCCACCTCGGTGGTGTAGCTGCCGCGCGCCGAGGCCACCGTGGCCGATTGCGCGGGGCCGGTGCCCAAGGCGCTGAGGGTGGGCAGGGCGGCCAGCGAGGTGGCGGTGCGCCCGATCCAGCGGCGGCGTGCGTTCTGTGGTGTCGACATGGCGGAGGGCGCCACTTCAGGCGCTGGGTTGGCAAAAGGGGGCGCGTGGCCCGTCGGTCGAGCCAGTTTCACCAAGTCGAAGTGGCGTCGCCCTGGTGATTCGCCCCAGAGGCGCGTGTGTCAGGGGTGAAGTGGTGACAGACCAGCTCCCTGAGCGTCGGTGCAGTCAAAGCCGTGAACTGGGTGCCCAAGGCCATGCCATTTCCACCTTTGCGGCATGGCCGTTCCGCTCCAATCAAGCCAGGGCCCTCGTCAATCGCTTCAGGCCGAGGTTGCGCTTTTTGCCCGCACCGCCACCCGATGCCATGCCCACCATGACCGCACACCAGCCCATCGTGTCATCGCCAACCGCCAAGCCCACCCCCAAGCAGCCCAAGGCAGAGGGCACGCCCCGCCGTGAGGCCGACCTCACGATGGAGTACCTGCTGCGGCGCATGAAGCACAAAAGCGACTTCCCGGCTTTGTCCACGTCGATGTCGCGCGTGCAAAACCTGGCGCAGTCCGACACCGACAACATGCAGACCTTGTGCGACGAGGTGCTGCAAGACGTCGCCCTCACGCAAAAGCTGCTGCGCCTGGTCAACACCGCCCACTTCCGCCGTGCGGGCACCGACCCCATCAGCACCGTTTCGCGGGCCGTGGCCCTCATCGGTGCGGGCGGGGTGCGCAACCTGGCGATGTCCTTGATGCTGCTCGACCGCATGGAAGACAAGGTCCATGCCAAGCAACTCAAGGCCGAGTTCCTGCGCACGGTGATGGCCGGCACGATCGCCAGCGAACTGTCGTCTTCACCGCGGCAAGCCGAGCAAGCCTACCTGGCGGCCATGTTCCGCAACCTGGGCCGCCTGTTGGTGCACTTCTACCTGCCTGAAGACGCCGAACAAATCCGCGCGCAATGTGTGCCTTTGGCCAAAGGCGGGCCCGGCCTGGATGAGCGCCAGGCCGCCTTGCGGGTCTTGGGTGTGGGCATGGACCAATTGGGTGACAAGGTGGCCGAAATGTGGGGCCTGGCGCCCGAGCTGCGCGCGGCCATGCTCGACCCAGGCTCCGACCTGCCTCGGCGAGACCTGCATGGCCAGCCCGATTTCCTGCGCTGGCTGGCCTCGGTCTCCAACGAAGCCACCGATTGCCTGATGCACAGCGACCCCGCCGCGCTGGGCGACTCGCTGATGGCCGTGCAAGGCCGCTACGCCATGCCGTTGAACCTGCGTGGCACCGTCTTGCAAGACGCCGCGGGCCGGTCACGCAAGCGCCTCACCGAACTCACGCAGGCGCTGCAAATGGCCGTGCCCCGCGAGGTCGAAGTCGAGCGCTTGCTCGACGCCTACTACGTGGACACGCCGCCGAACCAGCCCGTTCAAGTGGAAGTGCCAGCGGCCTCGGCCGGGGGGCAAGCCATATCCGTGGCCGAAGACACGTCGCCACACCTGCGCACCGCCGTCAACTCGAACCGCACGCCGGACGGCTTTGCCGACAGCGCTTACGTCAAGACCGTGGTGGGCCGCCCGGACGACGAGCTGGGCCTGCCACCGCAAATGCCCGCGGTGGCCACGCCCATGCCCTTGCCGGACCAGACGGTGGCCAACGTCCTGACCAACGGCATCCAGGACTTGACCAACACCCTGCTGGAGACCTTCAAGCTCAATGACGTGCTCCAGGTGGTGCTGGAGACCATCTACCGCGGCCTGGAGTGTCAGTGCGTGGTGTTTTGCCTGCGCGACCCGCGCAGCAACCAGCTGTTGGGGCGCCTGGCCATTGGCGAAGACGCCGACATCGTCAAGGCCGCCTTCAAGGTGCCCCTGACACCGGTGGCCGGGCAGCCGCCCGACCTGTTCAGCGTGGTCTGCCTCAAGCACGCCGACTTGCTGATCGACGATGCCAGTGAAGCCGGCATCCGCGCCAAGCTGCCCAACTGGTACCTCAAGCATGTGGGGGCCCCCACCTTCCTCTTGCTGCCATTGGTGCTCAAGCGCAAGGGGCAGGGCGATGTGGTGCTGGGCTTGATCTACGCAGACCGCGGCGAGGCCGGCACCTTCCAGGTGCGCGACCGTGAGTTGTCGCTGCTGCGCACCCTGCGCAACCAGGCGCTGATGGCCTTCAAACAGACCACGGGCCAGTGAGCGCGGATAATCGCGCCCATGTTCCGCATCGTCCTGGTCGAACCCGAGATCCCGCCCAACACGGGCAACGTCATCCGCCTGGCGGCCAACACTGGCTGCGAGCTGCACCTCATCGAGCCTTTGGGCTTTTCGATGGACGACAAGCTGCTGCGCCGCGCGGGCCTCGATTACCACGAGTACGCCACCGTCAAGCGGCACGCCAATTGGGCGGCCTTCGTGGCGTCTGAGCAGCCCGACATGGCGCGGGTCTTCGCGTTCACGACGCGCGGCAGTCGGCCCTTCCATGAGCCCGCCTGGCAAAAGGGCGACTGGCTGGTGTTCGGCGCCGAATCACGCGGGCTGGACCCAGCCTTGCGCGACGGCTTTCCCCTGGCGCAGCGCGTGCGCCTGCCCATGCTGCCCGACCAGCGCAGCCTCAACCTGAGCAACGCCGTGGCCGTGGCCGTGTTCGAAGCCTGGCGCCAAAACGGCTACGCAGGCAGCAGCTGAGCGCGCCTGGCGCGCCTCAGACCTCTGCGCGTGCCTCGCGGCGCATCAGCGCCATCACGGCCTGAGCGGGCGTCAGCGTGCCTTCCAGCACACCCACCACCGCTTCGGTGATGGGCATGGCCACGCCCAGTTGCCGGGCGCGTTCCCACACCGTTGCCGCACTGTAGACGCCCTCGGCCACGTGGCCCAGTTCGGCCACGATGGTGGCCAGCGGCTTGCCCGAAGCCAGCTGCAAGCCCACCGTGCGGTTGCGCGAGAGGTGGCCGGTGGCGGTCAAGACCAGGTCGCCCAGGCCCGAAAGGCCCATGAAGGTGTCGGTGCGGGCGCCCAGGGCCACGCCCAGGCGGGTCATTTCGGCCAGGCCACGCGTGATCAAGGCGGCGCGGGCGTTGAGGCCCAGGTCCATGCCATCGACGATGCCGGTGGCGATCGCCAGCACGTTTTTCACCGCACCGCCCACTTCCACGCCCACCGGGTCAGGCGAGGTGTAGACGCGCAAGGTCTCGCTGTGGAAGGCCGCCACGGCCTGCTCGCACAGCTGGGCGTCGGCGCTGGCCGCCACCAGGGCGGTGGGCTGGCCTTGCGCCACTTCCAGCGCAAAGCTGGGGCCCGAGAGCACGCCGGCGCGCACCTGGGGCCGCACGGCCTGAGCCACTTCATGGCCCAGACGGCCGGTGCCTTTCTCGAAGCCCTTGCACAGCCACAAGGCGCGCGCCTGCTCGGGCAGCCGCGCCAGCAGGCCGGCCAGGCCCGCCATGGGCGAAGCCAGCACAAGCAGGCCATCGGCGGCCACCACGGCGGCGACGGTCGCGTCGAAGTCGGCGCTCAGTTGCAGGGCGTCTGGGAAGGGGACGGCGGCCAGGTAGCGGGCGTTGAGGCGCGCCTGGGCCATCTCGGCCACCTGGGCGGGGTCACGCGCCCAGAGCGTCACCTGGGGGTTGTGGCGGGCGGCGCTGATGGCCAGGGCTGTGCCCCATGCACCAGCGCCCAGCACCGCGATGGGCCTGAGTTCGGCTGCCACGTGTGTCAGTTCAATGCAGATCGGCGCGGTGGCGCCGGTCGTGGGCCTGCCTCAATCGGCCGGCCCGCGCACCCCGAGGGGTGCGGGCGGCTGGCCTTCAGGCCTGGCCGACTTGGCCAGCGGCGGCTTGTTGCAGCTGGGCTTCGTACATGGCCTGGAAGTTCACTTCGGTCAGGTGCACGGGCGGGAAGCCGGTGCGGTTGATCACGTCGGCCACGGTGGCGCGCAGGTAGGGGTAGACGATCTGCGGGCAGGCGATGGCGATGATCGGCTGCATCTGGTCTTGCGGCACGTTGCGGATCTCGAAGATGCCGGCTTGCTTGGCTTCCACCAGGAACAGCACCTTGTCGCCCAGCTTGGCGGTCACGGTGGCGGTCACGGCCACTTCATAGATGGCGTCGGCCACGATGGGTTCGGCGTGCAGGTTCAGTTGCACGTCGATTTGCGGCTGGCCTTGCTCCAGCAGGATGGCCGGGGCGTTGGGCAGCTCGACGGACAGGTCCTTCAGGTAGATGCGCTGGATGGCAAAGCTGGGCTGGTTGTTGGCCTGTTCGGTCATGGTGAAAGTTTCCTCGTTGATGTGTGGTGTGCGAGCCAGGCGGGCGCAACAAGCGCCGCATGAAGTCCAAGCCAAACGCAGACAGCCACGAAACTGGCGGTGGATTATGGCTCAGGGCCGTGACCACTCGGCGACACGGCGCACAGGGTTTGCGCCGGGGCAGAAGCCCGGGCCACCAGAACAAGGGGCCCGGTGGCGACTGGCGCCACGGGCCCCGGGTGCACTGAGCGCCTGAGCGGCCTCAGTTCAGTTGGATCAGGCGGCCTTGCGCTGAGCGGCCTGCACGCTGCCGGCCTTGGTGAAGGCCATCACGCCGTCTTCCAGCTTGCCGTTGTGCAGCTGCTCGCGGTCCATGGCGTAGTTCTGGTAGAGCTTCCAGGGGGCGCGGTCGGCGCCCTTGGGCAGCTCGTGGGCCACGCGGGCCACGTAGCCCGAAGTCATGTCCAGCAGCGGGGCTTCCTTCACGTCGGGCGTGCGGATGGGCTGGGCGATCTGGTTGCCGGACTTGTCCATGTGCTTGAGCATGCGGCACAGGTATTCGGCGATCAGGTCGGCCTTCAGCGTCCACGAAGCGTTGGTGTAGCCCAGCGTGTTCGTGAAGTTGGGGATGTCGTTGAACATCAGGCCCTTGTACGAGATGTGGTTGGCGATGTTGAGCGCCTGGCCGTCCTTGCTCAGCTGCATGCCGCCGAACATCTGCAATTGCAGGCCGGTGGCGGTCACGATGATGTCGGCTTCCAGCGTCTGGCCCGACTTCAGCTGGATGCCCTTGTCCACGAAGCGGTCGATGTGGTCGGTCACCACAGAAGCCTTGCCACGGCGCAGGGCTTTGAACAGGTCGCCATTGGGCACGGCGCACAGGCGCTGGTCCCAGGGGTTGTACGGCGGCGTGAAGTGCTTCATGTCGAAGTCCGGGCCGACCTGCACCTTCACTTGCTTGAGCAGCAGCTTGCGCATGAAGTTGGGGTACTTGCGCGACAGCTTGAAGATGCCCTGGGTGATGAAATTGTTGCGGGCTCGGCTGATGTTGTAGACCGTCATCTCCGGCAGGAACTTCAGCAGGAAGCGCACCATCGGGTCGAACTGAGGCACCGAGATCACGTAGCTGGGCGTGCGCTGCAGCATGGTCACGTGGCCGGCCTTGTCGGTCATCGAGGGGATCAGGGTGATGGCCGTGGCGCCCGAGCCGATCACGACCACGCGCTTGCCGCTGTAGTCGAGGTTCTCAGGCCAGAATTGCGGGTGAATCAGCTGACCCTTGAAGGTGTCGAGGCCGGGGAAGTCGGGCGTGAAGCCTTGCTCGTAGTTGTAGTAGCCCGAGCACATGTGCAGCCAGTTGCAGGTCAGCTGCGTGGTTTCGCCGCTCTTCTTCTGGCAGGTCACCGTCCAGCGGGCGGTGGCGCTGTCCCAATCGGCCTTGACGACCTTGTGGCCGTAGCGCACCTTGCTGTCGAAGCCGCCGTCACGGGCCACTTCCTTGATGTAGTTGCGGATGCGGCCGCCGTCGGCGATCACCTGCTTTTCGGTCCAGGGCTTGAAGTTGTAGCCCAGGGTGTACATGTCCGAGTCGGAACGGATGCCGGGGTAGCGGAACAGGTCCCAGGTGCCGCCCATCGTGTCGCGACCTTCCAGGATGGCGAAGGTCTTCTCGGGGCAGTTCTTGCGCAGGTGGTGCGCAGCGCCAATGCCGGACAGGCCAGCGCCCACGATCAGGACATCAAAATGTTCGGACATGCCAAGGTCTCCAGGTCTCAACCCGTCGTGCGGGCTTTTGGGTCTGATTCGCGACAAACCCGTTGAAAGAATGGGCGGACTGTACAACTGAAAACGATCATTGTCAAAATCGTTTCGTGGCGATTGTGCTAGCGCCGATCCCGTGGACTGGATGATGCGCGGCCCAGGCGACCCACAACGGGAGCTTGCACGACAGCATGGGAAGGGCGGCCGACAGCACCCCGACATGCGGGCCCCAAAAATTCACGCTTTCCATGGGGAAACGCCCACGGTGCGGGTTCGCACGTGGGCGTTGAACGAGGGTGAAGCGGTGAGGCCCGAGGGCCCCGGGGGGGCGATTCAGGCGCCCTGGAGCAGCGGCATCAGGCCGCCGCGCTGGTCGAGGGCCATCAGGTCGTCGCAGCCGCCCACGTGGGTGTCGCCGATGAAGATTTGCGGCACCGTGCGGCGGCCGGTGATGGCCACCATGTGGTCACGCTGGGCCGGGTCCAGGTCGACGCGCACTTCGTCGATGGTCGTCACGCCCCTCTGCTGCAGCAGGGCCTTGGCCCGCACGCAGTAGGGACAGACCTGGGTGGTGTACATCTTGACGGCTTGCATGGTGGTGACGCTGGGTAGAGGGCGGGTTCAAATTCAGGCGGGTGTCGCCATTGTCTCGCCACCCGCAAGCCTGCAACGGCGGTCAGGCTTTTCAGGCTTTCTCGGTGGGCAGGTTGGCTTCGCGCCAGGCCTTGAGGCCACCGGCCAGCGACTGGGCGTTTTCGTAGCCCAGCTTCTGCAGTTCGGCGACGGCCTTTTTCGAGCGCATGCCGCTGGCGCAAACGACCACCAGCGGGATCTTCTTGTTCGAAGGCAGGCCCTTGCCCTCACCGAGCTGGTCGAGCGGCACGTTCTTGGCGCCCGCCACGTGGCCGGCGGCGAATTCCTGTGGCGAGCACACGTCGATCACCTGGGCCTTCTCGCGGTTGATCAGCTGCACGGCCAGGGCGGGAGAAACGGCGCCGGACAGGTCGCCTTCCTGGAACTTCTGCCACAGCAACATGCCGCCGGAGCCGATGGCGGCCAGCGCCCAGTACCAGTTGTCGGCCAGGAAGTTGGTGGGGGTGCTCATGCGAGGGGGGCTTTCGGGTGGGGCCGTGAGTGGCCTGACGGGTGGAACGTCAAGGAAGGGGGGACAGGCCACTGGCCTGCGGGCAAGCCGGGATTATAAAATCGAGGGCTTTTCACCCTGTGCCCACCCAGGCACACCCCTTTTGAGGCTGCCGACATGTACAAGCTCGTGCTGATCCGCCACGGCGAATCGACCTGGAACCTGGAAAACCGTTTCACTGGCTGGACCGATGTCGAGCTGACCCCCACCGGCGTGTCGCAGGCCATGTCGGCCGGCAAGCTGCTCAAGGCCGAAGGCTACGAGTTTGACGTGGCCTACACCTCGGTGCTCAAGCGCGCCATCCACACGCTGAACTACGCGCTCGACGAGATGGATTGCAGCTGGTTGCCCGTGGTGAAAGATTGGCGCCTCAACGAGCGCCACTACGGTGGCCTGCAAGGCCTGACCCAGGCCGACATGGCCCAGCACTATGGCGACGAGCAGGAGCTGATCTGGCGCCGCAGCTACGACACCCCGCCGCCCGCCCTGGAAGCCACCGACCCGCGCGGCCAGCGCCAGGACAAGCGCTACGCCAAGCTCAACCCCGAGCTGGTGCCCCTGACCGAGTGCCTGAAGGACACCGTGGCCCGCGTGGTGCCTTACTGGACGGAAGTGCTCGGCCCGGCCATCCAGTCGGGTCAGCGCATCGTGATCGCTGCGCACGGCAACTCGATCCGCGCCCTGATCAAGTACCTGGACAACATCAGCGACAGCGACATCGTCAGTCTCAACATCCCCAACGGCATCCCGCTGGTGTACGAGCTCGACGCCAACCTCAAGCCCATCAAGCACTACTACCTGGGCGACGCCGAAGCCGCTGCAGCGGCTGCTGCCGCCGTGGCCAAGCAAGGCAAGGCCTGATGAAAACGCCACGCGGGCCTGGTGGCCGGCGTGGCGATGCCGGGGCTGTGAGCCCAGGTTCTCAATGGGGGGCGCGCAGGCGCCCCCTTGTCGTTCACGGGCGCGAAGGGAAGAGGCCCGTGACCGCGATGCAGGCGGTCATGCCCAGGTAAGGGTTGCGGATGTCCAGGGGTTGGCCGCCGCCGGCCGAGCCCATCGCGATGGCCGAGCTGCTCATGTTGTCGGTGGCCGCGCCGGTGCTGAAGTTGCTGGAGCGCGCCAGTTTGGCCGGCACGGCGCCAGCCGGGCTGTCGCTGTTGCCTGCCGCAGCGGTGCCCTTGAGTTGCGCCGTGTGGGTGTGGGCGGGCATTTGGTTGACCTGGATGTTGACCTGGGTCTGGCCGCCAGTCTGGCCCAAGGTGACCGCGAGCGCCCCCGGGCGTTGGCCAGTGCCCACTGCAACGCGGCCGCGCAAATCGGGCAAAGCGAACGATTGCACCCCGTTGCCGCCATAGGTTGTGCCGAGAAGCGCATACACGGCTTGGTACTGATAGATGGACAGTTCGCGGCCGTCTGCAGGCAAGTATCCCTGAGGGCAGAAATTGGCTGCGGTGTAGCACACCGAGCCGATGTAGGGCTCTGCGGTGCACGTGGCGTGAGCCGGGGCGCTCAACAGGGCGCAAGCGGCGATGCCAGCATGAAGGGCGATGCGCGCCCGGGTGCTCGAAAGGGTCATGGGGATTCCTGCTGAAGTGGATGGTTAGGGCTCAGGTGCGGCGGCGCATCAGGGCCAGAGTGAACAGGCCAGACAAGGCCAGCGTGAGGGTGGAGGGCAAGGGCACCGTGCTGGTGATGGGGGGGATGACCGGGGGCTGCAAGATCACGCCGTTGACGGCGATGATGTCGATCACCAGCTGCGCCTGGATGTCGTTGGACAAATTGCCCGCGGCATACAGGCCGCCCCAGGTGCGCTGAAGCGCCGTGAAACTGGTTTGCTGGCCAGGGGCGAGCTGCACGGCGAAGGCGTTCCCTTCGCTGGCCACGTTCATGTTGTTGCCAGGGCCGGTGTTGACCGTGTCCACGCGATGGTCGGAGAACAACAGTTCGTTGTTGGCGGCGTCTCGCACCGAGATGTCGGCGATCCCGTAGGCGTCGGCACCTGTGGCGGTCACCACGTTGTTGATCAAGCCATTGAAGACGATCGCGTAGGTGTTGCTGCTCGACAGGTTGCTCAGGTTGAAGGCGTAGTCGACGAAGACGCCGCGCCCCTCGGCTGTGGCTTGCGTTGCCGACAGCGTCAGGCGGGCGCCCAGGCCATCGCCTGAGCTCAGCAGGTGGTTGCTGAGGCTGGCCAATTGCCAGGTGGCTGGGTCGCCCGAAAAGCTGATGCTGCTGATGCTGCCGCCGCTGGTCAGAGACAAAGTGGCCGATTGGCTGGCGCCACCGGTCGGGGCATAGGCGTTGGCGGTGTCGATGCTCACCGAGCCTGTGACTTTGAGGTCGGCCGGCAGGGCCACGGTGCCAGTCGCCCAAGCGGGGACGCTCAAAGCCAGGGCGGCCAGAGCGGTGAGTTGCCTCGCTGAAATCGTCATGTGGTGTCCTGTTGCGTGATGTGCAGTTTGGCGCGACTGTATGGTCTCCAGCCTGCCGGCACAAGTTGCAAGCTAGGGGAGACCCCGCAACTGGATGCCCAATGGGCAATGGTCGGACAAGAGCTTGCCCTGTTCGCGCAAGCTGTAGGCCACGCGCATGAAGGCGGTGCGCCGACTTTGCGCTTTGAGCTTGTCGCTGATCAGCACGTCGTCGATGTAGGCGTTGAAATGGTCATCGGTGTCGCACGGCACATAGGGTTCTCCTTCGGTCGCACGGTGCAACACGGCACCTGTGGGCACGCCATCGCTCCACGCCTTGAACATGGCCAAGGGCGCCGACTCATCGGAGCCCTCAGGCAGTCGGGCATCCTTGTCGAGGTGGCGGTTGAAGTCACCCATCACGACAAAGGCGACGCCCTCGCGCGCTCGTGCATCGATCCAGTGCTCCACCACAGGGACCTGCTCTCGCAGCTTGCCGCAGGGCTTGAATGCCCGATCGAGCTGACCGTTGAAACAGCCGCTTTTCATGTGCACTGCCAGCAGGCGCACGGCTTGAGGGGTGCCCGGCCACAAAGTGATGTCGGCACCGGCGCGGCTGCGCCCATCGGCATCGAGCTCGGCCAATTCCGGGTTGCACAGGTAAGGGATGCCATCGCGGATGGCGAAGCCCACTTTTTGTGGATGGGCCCGCCGGATGAAGCAATCGGTCATCCAGCCTTTGCGGAAAACCAGGTCGGCTGCGGCGGGGCCGTCGACTTCTTGCAGCGCCACCACATCGGCCTGGAACTCGGTGAGCAGCCGCTGGGCCGTGCGGGCCAGCGCATCCAGGTCAGCGGCGGTGCGTTGGGGGGGCTGTTCGCGCCCTGGGGTGCAGGGCAGTGCGTGTTCGCTGGAGGGCGGCTGCTGTGCCTTGCACTGCGGCCGCATGGCCCGATCGGCCTCGGGCGTGATGAGCCACGCCATGTTCCACGTCATCAGGGTGAACGTGGGGCCACGCGGTGCCGCCTGTGCCCTGGTGGCGCCGATCGCCCAGGCCCACAGTGCGATGCACAACAAGAACCTGGGCTTCATGGCGGCCTTCGGGGGCTCAGATGCCCAGCGCGGCGCGGTCCAGCGTGTAGTTCTGCGGGCCGGCGGCGGCGATCTTGATGGCGCCGATCTGGTTGGCCAGGGCCACCGACTTGACCAGGTCCCAGCCCTGGGTCAGGCCGAACAGCAGGCCGCCGCGGAAGGCGTCGCCACAGCCGGTCGGGTCGACCACGGCCGCGGCCTTGACGCCCGGCACGTGGGTCTTCACGCCTTGCACGTACACGTTGCAGCCTTCGGCGCCCAGGGTCTCGATCAGGCCTTGCAGGTGGCCCTTGGAGATGTCGGCCAGGCTGCGGCCGGTGCGGTCGGCCAGCAACTTGGCTTCGTAGTCGTTGACGGCCACCCAGGTGGCTTGCGAGATGAAGCGCTCCAGGTCAGCACCGTCGAACATCGGCAGGCCTTGGCCCGGGTCGAAGATGAAGGGGATCTTGGCGGCTTGCAGCTGCTCGGCGTGCTGGATCATGGCGTCGCGGCCATCGGGGGCCACGATGGCCAGCTTGATCGAGGCGTCGGCTTCGATGCGCTGGATGTGGGCCTGGCCCATGGCGCCGGGGTGGAAGGCCGTGATCTGGTTGTTGTCGGCGTCGGTGATGATGATGGCCGTCGCGGTGTAGTCCTCTTCCACCGTGTGGACGTACTTCAGGCTCACGCCCATGGCTTCCAGGTGGTTGCGGTACAGGGCGCCGTCTTTGCCCAGCGTGGCCATGATCAGGGGCTCGCCGCCCAGCTGCTTGAGGCTGTAGGCGATGTTGCCCGCGCAGCCACCGAACTCCTTGCGCAGGGTCGGGGTCAGGAAGGACACGTTGAGGATGTGCACCTGCTCGGGCAGGATCTGCTGCGCGAAGCGACCATGGAAGTTGGTGATGGTGTCGAACGCGAGCGAACCGCAGATCAGCACGGACATGGGCAAAACCTTTCAGGGATAGAAGATGTCGGCGGTGTAGCCCGCCGGTTGCAGCTTGGCGATTTTGAGGCGCCACTGCAAGGTGGTGCTGCGCTGGGCCGGGGCGGCTTCAGGCAGTGGCAGGCCGGGGCCTGCTTGGGGTTCAGCGCCGTCTTGCCAGGTGGCGTCTTGCGGCTTGAACACGTTGCGGATGATGACGGCACCGCTGAGGTCGGTGAGCGACAGGTCGATGTGGGGCCACGCCAGCCCGATGGGGGCCTTGTTTTGCAAGACCACCGTGAGGCGGTAGACGTCGGGGCCTTCGGACGTGGCGCGCACGAAACTCAGGCTGTCGACCTGCAGGTCTTCGATGCGCAGCGGCGGCTGGATGGTGCAGCCAACCAGACGGCACCATTGCGCCAGTTGGGGGCGCAGCGGCGGGTGGTGTGCCGCGATCAGGTCGCGGAACTGGTGAGTCATCTGCGCACCCAGCAAAGCGAGCAGCATCACGGCCAGCAGCCCCAACGCGGCGCGCATGGCCGGGTGGCGCCAGCGGGCTTGAGCCTGGGCTTGTTGCACGAAGCCTGGGGTCGCTTCAGCCGCGGGGGCGGCCTTGCGGCGCAGCGCGCTGCCTTTGGCCGGCGGCTCAGCTGCAGGCTCGGCGGCAGGTGGCTCCGCGGCGGGGGCCTCTGGCGTGGCCTGGAGGTGGGCGGCGTCTTCTTCGAAGCGAGAGGGGATGGTGGACGGCTCGTCTTCCGTGGCTTCGGGCGTGCCCGGGGCGGGCTCGGCCAGCACGGTGATCGCGGGGGCGGCGGCCGGGGCTGGCGCGGCAGAGAGGTCCTCTTCGGCGTCCAGCAGCCAGTCGTCGGGCACTTCCGCGTCGGCGAAATCGGGGGAGTCGGTCGGGCGGCGGGCGGCGGCCGGCCGGTCGCGCCGGGTGGAAGGCAGCAGGTAGCGGGAGTCCAGCGCGTCTGATTCTTCGGTGCTGGGCACCAGGTCGTAGCGGCTGGGGCTGGACCAGTCGTCGCCGCCGCTGTCAGGCGGGGGCGCGCTGTCTGAAACGGTGAGGCCCGCGAGCTGGAAGTCGCCAGCAGGGCCTGCGGCGGCCGGTGCGGCCCGGTGGTCGGGTTCGGGCGCAGGCTGAGGCGAGCGGGCTTCGGCCGGGTCCGAGCCCATGGGCGACAGGCGCAGCGACAGCGGTGCGCTCATGCCTTCGAGCTCAGGGGGCGCCGAGGGGTCGGTGAGGTCGGCCGTCTGTCGGGGGATGAGGTCGACGGCGGTGTCGAGTTCGATGTCGTCGAGGCCCGGCGTGCGTGGCGCGGCATCGGCTGGCGCCGGTGGGTCGGCGGGGTCGGCGGGGTCGGCGGGGTCGGCGGGGTCGGCGGGCGCCTCGGGCACCACGGTGTCGAGGTCGAAGTCGGTGGTGGCGGGCACGGGGGCCAGCCAGGATCGGGTCTGCGCAGGGGCGGGTTGGGGCCCGATGCGCGGCCCCGCGGGGGCGGCGGCGACCGGCTCAGGCGGTGCGGTGTCGTCGAGTTCGCTTTGCGGCAAGGTGGCCGGCCACTCCGAGGGGGGCTGGCTGGGCGGGTTGTCGCGCTCGTCGGCGTCGGCCGTGGTGACCTCGTCGGCAGGTTGCGGCTGGGCAACGGCCTGGCTCTGTTCGGGTGCGGGGGCCTGGCGCGGTGGCGGCGGCTCCCTGTCGAGGTCAAACAGGGTGGGCAGGGCGTGGAAAACCTCGTTGCAACGGCCACAGCGCACCCAGCCCTCGGAGACCTTCAATTGGTCTTCGACGACCTTGAAGATCGTGCCGCAATGGGTGCAACGGGTGGCCAGGCTCATGAGGCCCGTTTATGCCATTGATCGGGGCCTTTTTCCGTCCCGCCACCGGATTTGCGGTGGCAGGGACGTTGGCCGGGTGCAACTGGCGCCAACACGGCTGTGCAAGCGCCTGATGCGCGTCAAGCGTCGGTCAGAAGCTGCCCTTGCTGCCGAAGTTCGACAAGTCGGTGCCCTGGGCACGGAAGAAGGTGCCGTAGCGTTCGTCTTCGTCAACGAAGCGCTTGGCCCAGGCCAGGGCGTATTTGGCCACGTGGGCTTGCGAGCTGGCGCTGGCGGTCGTCCACAGCGACAGGTGGTTGAAGCCGGCCAGTTCGACCCACACGGCGGGCGTGCTGCCGTCCAGGGCCTGGAAGAAGGGCTTGGACCAGCTGCTGGCCAGGCCATCGTTCTGGGCGGTGAGCACCAGCGTGGGGGTCTTGGTGGTGGTGGCCAGGCTCTTGTAGCTGGTGCCGGGCTCGCCCGCCATCAGGCCCACGAGCGCCTTGAGTTCGGGGTGGGTGGCGGCGGCGTAGAAGGTGCCGGCGCCGCCAGCCGAGTGGCCCATGAAGGCCACGCGGGTCTCGTCGACCTGGCCAGCCCAGGCCACGGCCTGCACCTTGTTCTGGGCCTTCATGGCGTCCATCACGGCCACCAGTTGCGTGGCCCGGGCCTTGGGCATGTCCAGCAGCGATTTGGTTTGCACCACGGCCACCACAAAGCCATGCGAGGCGATGCGCTCGGCGATGCCGGCATACAGGCCGGCCGAGCTCACGAAGCCCGGGCACAGCACCACCAGGCCAAAGGTGCCCTGGCTGCGGTCGGTGGGGTGGTAAACGGTGGTGCCATTGCCGTAAGCCGACGCGTTGACCAGCGTGGCCTTGGCGGTGGCGAACGGGCCGGCGGCCTCGATGCTGGCCACGGTGGGGGCCGGGCCTTTGGCGTAGCCGGCGGCGAAGGCCGACGACATGGCGGCGGCGCCGAGGGTGAGGCCGGCGATCAGGCGGCGGACGGAAGTGGAGGGGGAAGCGGTGCGCATGGGGGCTCCTGGCGAATTGTTCTGAACATGAACAATTCTTCCGACGCGCGGCGCCCGCAACCACGGGAAAAGCCCGGGGCGGTTTCCCGACCCGGGCTGGCGTTCGCTTCGAAGCGTGTGCGCCTCAGGCGAGGCGGGATGCATCAAACCGGCTTGCGCGCGGTCATCAGGATCCAACCGTCTTCCGAGTTGCTGACCTGCAGTTGCAGGCCCACTTCGGCGTAGGCGTCTTTGAGCTCTTGTTCCTGGCGGGCCAGGATGCCGGCCAGCACCAGGTGGCCACCGGGGGCCACGTGGCCGGCCAGCAGCGGCGCCAGCATCTTCAGCGGCGTGGCCAGGATGTTGGCCAGCACCAGCGGGTAGGCGCCTTGGGCTTCGCCCACCAAGTCGGGCAGGCCGGCCCGAATGGGCAATTTGCCGTCGGGGTCCTTCAGGTGGGCCAGGTTGGCTTCGGCGTTGGCGTTGGTGGCATCCACCGCGGCCGGGTCGATGTCGACCGCGTCGATCAGGCCCGAACCAAACAACGCGGCCCCGATGGCCAGGATGCCGGAGCCGCAACCGTAATCCAGCACGGGTTGGCCCTGGAAGGCTTCAGGGTGTTGGGCCGTCCACTTCAGGCACATGCGGGTGGTGGGGTGGGTGCCCGTTCCAAAGGCCAGGCCCGGGTCCAGGCGCATCACGGTCTGGGCTGCCGCCGGCACCTCGTGCCACGTGGGCACGATGAAGAAGGTGTCGGTGATGGGCACAGGCTTGAACTGCGACTGCGTCAGGCGCACCCAATCTTGTTCGTCCACGGGCTGGATGCCCTGAACGTGGACGTCTGCGGCCCAGTCCTGGGCCAACAAGAGCGTGGCCGCTTCCAGCGCTTCCGCTTCGGTCGGGAACAAGCTCTTGATGGTGGAGCGCTGCCAGGCTTCGCGCGCCACCGGCATGCCCGGTTCGCCCCACAGGGCTTCTTCGTGTTCCGTGTCGGCATCGGCGTCTTCGACGGACACGGACAAGGCGTCGACCTCCATGAGCGCGTCGCTCAAGGTTTCGACTTCGGCCTCTTTGGCCAGCAGGGTGAGTTCAAACAGGGGCATGTCGGTGGGGCTTGGGGCCAGGTTCAACGCTTGCGCGCGGCCATCCAGCCTTCGAGGTAATGGATGTCGGTGCCGCCTTCAACGAACTTGGCGTCGACCATCAGCTCGCGGTGCAGCGGGATGTTGGTCTGGATGCCTTCGACCACGGTTTCCGACAGGGCGGTGCGCATGCGGGCCAGGGCCTGCTCGCGGGTGTCGCCGTGCACGATGATCTTGCCGATCATGGAGTCGTAGTTGGGGGGCACGAAGTAGTTCGTGTAGACGTGGGAATCCACGCGCACGCCAGGGCCGCCCGGCGCGTGCCAAGTGGTGATGCGGCCGGGCGACGGGATGAACTTCACCGGGTCTTCGGCGTTGATGCGCACCTCGATGGCGTGGCCGCGCAGTTCCACCTGACGTTGCGTGAAGGGCAGCTTTTCGCCTGCGGCCACACGGATCTGCATCTGCACGATGTCGATGCCGCTCGTCATCTCGGTGACGGGGTGCTCCACCTGCACGCGGGTGTTCATCTCGATGAAGTAGAACTCGCCGTTTTCATAGAGGAACTCGAAGGTGCCGGCGCCTCGGTAGCCGATCTTCTTGCAGGCGGCAGCGCAGCGGTCGCCCACCTTTTCGATGATGCGACGGGGGATGCCAGGCGCCGGTGCCTCTTCGATGATCTTTTGGTGGCGGCGCTGCATGGAGCAGTCGCGCTCACCCAGCCAGACCGCGTTCTTGTGCTGGTCGGCCATGACCTGGATTTCGACGTGGCGCGGGTGCTGGAGGAACTTCTCCATGTACACCTCGGGGTTGCCGAACGCGGCGCCCGCTTCCGCCTTGGTGGTCTGCACGGCGTGGATCAGCGCGGCTTCGGTGTGCACCACACGCATGCCCCGGCCACCGCCACCGCCTGCGGCCTTGATGATGACGGGGTAGCCCACCTGGCGGGCGATCTTGATGATTTCCTTCGGGTCTTCCGGCAGGGCGCCGTCCGAGCCCGGCACGCAAGGCACGCCCGACTTGATCATGGCCTGCTTGGCCGAGACCTTGTCGCCCATCAGGCGGATGGACTCCGGTGTGGGGCCGATGAAGGTGAAGCCCGATTGCTCGACGCGCTCGGCGAAGTCGGCGTTCTCAGACAGGAAGCCATAGCCGGGGTGGATGGCCTCGGCGTCGGTCACTTCGGCGGCCGAGATGATGGCCGGCATGTGCAGGTAGCTCTGGGCAGACGGGGCCGGGCCAATGCACACGGCCTCGTCGGCCAGCTTCACGTACTTGGCTTCGCGGTCGGCTTCGGAATACACCACCACCGACTGGATGCCCATTTCGCGGCACGCCCGCTGGATGCGCAGGGCGATCTCGCCACGGTTGGCGATCAGGATCTTCTTGAACATGAAGACCCCCTTATTCGATGATCAACAGGGGCTGACCGTATTCGACAGGCTTGCCGTTTTCGACCAGGATCTTCGAGATGACGCCGTCCTTGTCGGCTTCGATCTCGTTCATGATCTTCATGGCTTCGATGATGCACACCGGCTGGCCCGCCTTGACGGTGTCGCCCACTTCGGCGAAGGCCTTGGCGCCCGGGCTCGATGCGCGGTAGAAGGTGCCCACCATGGGCGACTTCACCACGTGGCCGGTTTCTTCCGGCGCGGCTTCGGCGGCCGGGGCGGCAGCCGGTGCGGCGGGGGCGGCGGCCACGGCAGCCGGCATGGCCTGAGGCATGACCGCGTGGGTCATGACCACGGGCGTGGCGCCCGCCTTGACGATGCGCACCTTGCCGTCGGCTTCGGTGATTTCCAGCTCCGACACGTTCGATTCGGAAACCAGGTCGATCAGGGTCTTGAGTTTGCGCAGGTCCATGTGGTGTGCTCCAAGCAAAGGCCGGCTGGTGGGCCGACGCTGTAGGTGTGGGCGGTCAGGCTCGTGGCCCGTGGCTGCCCGTCAAAACGGTCAACGCGGGTGGCCACACGGGCCACGTCTGCGCGCTGGGTGGGGAGGTCAGGCCTGAGCGGCGCTCAGGCGGGTGAGTGCGGCTTCGAGCGCCAGGTGGTAGCCCTGGGCGCCCAAGCCGACGATGACCCCTTCTGCCAGGTCCGAGAAATACGAGTGGTGGCGGAAGGGCTCGCGGCGGTGCACATTGGACAGGTGCACCTCGATGAAGGGGATGGCCACGCCGGCCAGCGCGTCACGCATGGCGACGCTGGTGTGGGTGTAGGCCCCGGGGTTGATGACGATGAAGCGCGTGCCGTCCAGGCGGGCGGCCTGGATGCGGTCGACCAGCGCCCCTTCGTGGTTGCTCTGGTAGGCGGTCAGGCTGGCGCCGCGTGCGGCGGCCTGGGCCGTCAGGGCGGCGTTGATCTGCTCCAGGGTGGTGGACCCATAGACCTGCGGTTCGCGTGTGCCCAGCAGGTTGAGGTTGGGCCCGTGGAGGACAAGAATCTGCATGCGTAGGGGAGCGGCTTGGGGAGGGGTGGGTGACGCCGAGGGCACACGCCCCGCCAGCTCCGTAACTGAACGTGAGCGGATTTTAGCCGTGATTGCTGAAAAATCCAGTGCTTTGCTTCAAGTTGCACGAACTTGAAGAAACTTTGCTGGTACCGGCAGTTCGCGGCGTTTCGCGGCCTGATCCGACATCTAGGCCGCCGATGGCGCGTGCAACCGTGGACCGGCGCTGCGCCCCACTCATTCAGGGGGTGAGCTTGGCCACCCAGGGCTGCAGGTCGGCGCCCTTGAGCGCACCGAGTTTGCGCCAGGCGATCTGCCCCTTGGGGTCGATCAACACCGTGAAGGGCAGTCCGCCCGAGGTGTTGCCCAGCGCCTGGGCGAGGTCGGAGCCGTCCATGCCGACGAGACCCAGGGCGAATCCTACCCTGACTTTCTTCAGGAATTCGCGCACCGGGGTGGGACCGTCGATGGCCAGGCCCACCACCTGCCAGCCTTTGGCGCGTTGCGCCCGCTGAAATCGGTCGAGCTCCGGCATTTCCTTGACGCAGGGGGGGCACCACGTCGCCCAGAAATTGAGGACCAAGGGCTTGCCTCGCAGCGAGGCCATGTTCAAGGTGCCGCCTTCCGGTCGCTCGAAGGTCTGAGCCCAGAACGCCGGGGTGAGTTGGTCGCCCTGCACGAGGGCGGCCGGTGGGTTGCTGGCCTGCGGCGCACCCAGCCAGCCCAGGCCGACGCCTCCGGCGGCCAGCTGAAGCAGCCGGCGGCGAGAGGTCGGGCCAGGGCCCTCGTGGAGAGCGGGGGTGGCCAGGGGCGGTGGGGTCAGGCGAACGTGCATGGTCGCAGCTTACCCCCTGCTCGCTTTGGCCAACACCCTGGGCGAGGCGGAAATCACGGGCTTGTCCGCTGTCGCGGGGGAAGCTGTCGGCAACAATACGCAAAACATTCAACACAGAGGGTCACGCCATGGCGCAATCACCTTTCCTGATCAGGTCGCTGGTCATCTGTACGGTGGGTCTCCTGGCCCAGGTCACCAGCGTGAGCGTGCGGGCGCAGGGCACCCCCACCCTGACGTGGGCCATGGGCGCCGACGTGCTGACTTTTCTCAACGCCACCGGCACGGTGGTCGACCCGCTTTTGCCGGCCGTGCAGCAGCAGACGCGCAAGAACAGCGGTGTTTACACAAGCCTCGCCTTGGCCTTGCCGGTCACGGGCGGCGCCTGGGCGGCCGATCAAGCGGGCTACAGCACCGTCAACGCCGCTGGAGGTTGGGCTTGGCAGTTCCAATCCACTGGCAATGGGCAGGGCCACAGCCTGACCGTCGAAGGCTTGACGGTGGACCTGGGGCGCCGGGCCATCGACGCCTGGGTGGTGGGCTCGGCCAGTGGCCCGGCTCAGCGCCTCACGATGTGGACGTTCGACGCCGTTCAGGTCAGCCCGGCGGGCACCCCGGGAGCGGGGGGCGCGGTGTCGTCCGTGGTCTCGGGTGTGACCTTGACCGAAGCTGGGCGCCAGTTGGTGGCCGCGCAGCTGGACCCAGACTTCCTGACCCAGGGGGCGGCCCTGACCGCCCGCGCGGGCGATTGGGGCGCCCTCACCTTCAACGTGGCCCTGGCGACGAGCGCGACCACGGTGCCGGAGCCCGCCGCCATCAGCTTGTTCGCCTTGGGGGGCTTGGGGCTGTGGGGCTTGGTCAGGCGTCGCCCTCGGGCGGCGTCAGCAGGCGCTGGAGCCCGGGCAAGTCACCCTGGCTGCTGCGCCCCTGGCCATCGGCTTTGAGGGCGCCGCGCAAGTCGTCGGCGTCCAGGATGGTGAGGTGCAGGCCCACCTCTTCGCCCAAACCCGGGCAAGGGATGCTCAGGCTCAGGCGGTCGACGCTGCTGTTGCGTGGCCCCGGTGCGCTGCTGACGTCGTAGTCCAGGCCACGGTTGAGCAGCTCGATCTCGGTGGATTTGCTGTCGTCGCAATACAGCTGCAGGAAGATGTCGTTGAGCCGGGTGGCCGTGCCGCGCCACACGGCGCCGCTCAGGTGCGGGCGGAACTCGGCCAGCCGCTGCATCCACACGGCGGCGGTTTCGCGCAGGGCGCGCAGCTCGGCCGGGTGAGTGTCGGCACAAAACAGGTCCAGGTATTCGCGCACAGCGGCTTCGACCTGGTCGTTGTCGGGCAACTCGGCGCGGGCGTTGACGCCCAGTTGCTTCACCGCCCTGCGCTTGGCGGGGCCATATTCCAGGCCCTCTTCAACGACCAGGCGGGCGGCGGTGGCGGCGATCTCTTCTTTCAGGCTCATGTTGGAGTTGCTCAGGCACTGACCCACACCGGCACGGCGCTGAAGGCCGCGTTGGCGGCCACGCGCTCGGTCACGCGGTCGTCGGTCAGGTCGTTGATGCTGACGCCAGCGTGCTCGCGGGCCACCCGCAGCGCCACGCCTTCGCGGCCATGGCCCCAGCCGTGCGGCAGGCTGACCACGCCAGCACGGATGTGGTCGGTGACTTGGAGCGGCACTTCGATGTCGCCGGTGCGTGAGCGCACGCGCACCGTTTGACCGTCAGCGAGGCTGCGCTCGGCGGCGTCGGTGGGGTGCATCATCAGCGTGCAACGTGGCTTGCCGCTGACCAGCCTGGGGCTGTTGTGCATCCAGGAGTTGTTGCTGCGCACGTCGCGACGGCCAATCAGCTTGAGCGCCCCTTCGGCCATGGCGTGGCCGCTTTCGGTGGCTTGTTGCAGCAAGCCGGGCAACTCGCGCAGTTCTCTCGAAATGGGGGGCGGCAGCAGGTCGACGCGACGGCCGCGCTTGACCAGTTGCGCGTGCAGCGAGGGCCGCAGGGCCCCCAGGTCCACGCCTTCAGGGTGTCGGGCCAGGCGCTTGAAGCTCAGTCCGCCACGCGATTGCATGAGGATGAGTTGCAGCATGCGCTTGGGCGGCAGCTTCTGCATGGCCAGCGCGGCCATGCCGCTGAGGCGTTGGGGCAGGCCGCTGCGGCCGAGTGCGTGGGTGCGGCGCGCATAGCGTTCGCTCAGGGCCTGAAAGATCTGCCAGTCGTGCCGCTGATCGGCGTGGGGGCTGACCACGGCGGGGCTGTAGCGCGCCACGTTGTGCACGGCGAAGTGCAGGAACACCATGTCGTAGTGGTCGTGCTCGACAAAGCAGGTGGGCGGCAGGATGACGTGGGCGTGGCGCGTGGTTTCGTTGATGTAGAAATCGACCGAGACCATGAAATCGAGGCCGGCCAGCGCCGTGTCGAGCTGGCGACCATTGGGCGTGGACAGCACCGGGTTGCCGGCCACCGTCACCAGCGCCCGCACCTGGCCTGGGCCTGGGGTGAGCATCTCTTCGGCCAACACCGACACGGGCAGCTCACCGGCGAACTCGGGCGCGCCGCGCACACGGCTGCGCCACGCGTCAAAGTGGCCCGCGCCGATCAGGCCCGTGGAGATGAGGTTGATGGCCGGCGAGGTGAGCAGCGCACCGCCTTCGCGGTCGAGGTTGCCCGTGAGCAGGTTGAGCACCTGGATGGCCCAATGGCACACCACGCCGTGTTCCTGGGTGGACACGCCCAGCCGGCCGTAGGCCACGGCCTGGGGGGCTGCGGCGAACTCGCGGGCGATGCGTCGCGTGGTGTCGGCGTCGATGCCGGTGGTGGTGGCCACCGCTTCGGGGCTGAACGGGGCCACCAGGTCGCGCACGGCTCGGATGCCGTCGGTGATCGCTTCCCAGGGGCCCGGGCGCACGAGCTCTTCGGCGAACAGCGTGTGGATGAGCGCCAGCAACCAGAAGGCGTCGCTGCCGGGGTCGATGAAGTGGTGCTCGCTGGCCACCGCTGCGGTCTCGGTGAGGCGCGGGTCCACGACGACGATCTTGCCCCCGCGTTCACGCAAGGCCTTGAAGCGGGCGCGCACGTCGGGCACGGTCATGATGCTGCCGTTGGAGGCCAGCGGGTTGCCGCCCAGGATCAGCATGTACTGGGTGCGGTCGACGTCCGGGATGGGCAGGGCGAACTGGTGGCCATACAGCCAGTGCGACATCAACTGGTGGGGCAACTGGTCGGCCGAGGTGGCGGAATAACGGTTGCGTGTCTTGAGCAAGCCCAGGAAGGGCAAGCCGTGGGTGATGCAGCCCCAGTTGTGCACGTTGGGGTTGCCTTGGTAAGCGGCCACGGCGTTGGCGCCATGTTGTTCTCGGGTGCGCGCCAGTTGTTCGACCACCAAGTCGAAGGCCTCGTCCCAGGCGATGGGCTGCCAATGGGCCACACCATCTTTCATCACACGCTTGACGGGTTGCTTGAGGCGGTCCGGGTCTTCGTGGATGTCCTTCATGGCCACGGCCTTGGGGCAGATGTGGCCGCGCGACAGGGGGTCGGCGGGGTTGCCTCGCACCGAGACGATGTGTTCGTGGGGTGCTTCGCCTTGCACCTGGAACACCACGCCGCAAATGGCCTCGCACAGGTTGCAGGCGCCTTGCACGGTGCGGACGGGGCCGCTGGGCGTTGGGGTGGGGGTGTGGCTCATGGCGGTCGCTCCAGGGGTGGCGCCATCATGCCAGTCAGCGGGGGCTTGTGCTGTCCAGTGCGCGCAACGGTCGGGCGGCGTCGGCCACGCCGTCGGCCGCGGTTTGCAGCAAATCGAGCCGGTGCAGCAGCCAGGCGGTGGTGGAGGACACGTCGGTGCCGCCCACACGGTCGAGCTCGGTGGCGGGCAAGTCGCTGTCGAAGAGGTGGTGGTCCGCAAAGGTGTGCTGGCCCGGCAGCACCGGTGCCATGGGCACGGTGTCGCTGGCGTCGGGGCGGGTGGCCCGGAAGGCGCCCAGCACAGTGCGGTGGGTGCGGCTCAGGGCAGGGTGGGCCACTTCATGGGCCACCTGGTGGCCTTTGACGAAGAGCAGGTTGCGCACCACCGCCACGTCGCTGTTCAAGCGGTGACAGGCGATCAGCAGGCGCTCGAGCATGGGGCTGAGCTGGCGGACCCGCTCGGGCTCCTTGGCCATGCGCGCCAACGATTGGGTGAGCTGCGCCAGGGCCTCTTGCGTGTCGCGGCGGGCGAGGTGGGGTTCGGTGGCCGGGGTGGGGGCAGGCGCCAGCTTCAAGGCCTGGGTGACGTCCCGCGCCATGCATTCGAGCAGCCGGCCCACCAGCTTGGGCAATTGCTGGCGCTCCCAGGTGGGCCACACGTGGGTGAAGCCCCAGGCGAGCAGCGCGCCCAGCACGGTGTCGGCCAGGCGCTCGCCCACGGTCTGCCACATGGGCTCGACGCCGGGGGTGAGCAAGTGGCTTTGCAGCAAGGCCAGCACGGCGCCAGAGGCCGCGGTGATGCGGTAGTCGATGAGCACAAAGCCATGCGCCAGGCTCAGGGACAAGGCCAGCGGCAGCAGCAGCCAGGCTGGGTGGGGCATCAGCCACACCAGTGCGGCGGCCACGAGGCAGCCCAGCAAGGTGCCCACGATGCGGGCATCGCGGCGCAGCAGCGTTTGCTCCAGGTTGCCGCGCATGACGACGGCCACCGTCATCAAGATCCAGTGGGGGTGGCTGGCCCAGGGCATGTGATGGCCCAGCAGCAAGGCGCAGGCGCAGGCCAGCGTGGTGCGGGCAGCGTATCGGCACACCGGTGCCTGCCAGCGCAGTTGGCTGCGCAGGTGGCCCAGCGGCCAGTTAGGCGGGGTGGTCATGGCCTGCAGCAACGCGGTCTGACCCAGCACGTCCACCGGGGGCAGCGGGGAGGGGATGCGTGTGCTCCCGTCGGGTTCGTGCTGGCCCACTTGCGGGCTCACGGCGTCGATGGCGTCGACCACCCAGCTCAGGTGCTGCACGCGGCGTTGCACGGCTTCTTGCAGCATCAGGTCGGCCCGCGCCAGCGTGATGGGCAGCCCGGGGGCGGCGTCGCCATCGTGCAGGGCGTCGGGGGGCATGGCCATGGGGGGCACGCTCGCGGGCAGGCGGCGGCCACGCCAGCCGTCTGCACAGCGCTGGATGTGGGTGGCCTCGGCTTGCAGCCGCGTGGCCAGGTGCTGCATGGCGGCCTGGGAGGCGGGGCCGGGCGGGGTGTGTTCGAGGTCGGCCTGGCAGCCGTACAGCACGTCTCGCAGGCGCACGGCCTGGGCCAGCGCTTCGATGCCGTGGCGCACGCGTGTCTGGCGCTCGGCCAGGTGGGCTGCGGGGTAGAGGAGGTCTCGTGCCGCCTGCAGGGTCTCCGGCATCCCCGCCTGGGCCTGAAGCAGCGCCAGCAGCGCCTGGCTGCGCTCGGCTTCGGAGGCGTGGCGCGCCGCCAGCGCGGTCCAGCGCGCCTGGTGTCGCATGAGGGCAACCAGGCTGTCGAGCACATCGACCAGGGCCAGGTCTCGGTAGCGGCCGGCCAGGGCCCAGGCGCTCAACCAGCCCCAGCAGGCCATGCCGATGGCGCCCACGGCCACCCAGGCCAGATGTGAGGCCAGGGGCAGGCTGGCGTGGGCCTGCGGGCCGTGGAAGGCGGCCGACTGGAACACCACGCTGAGCACCGCGACGAAGGTGAGTGGCCCGCCGCGTTTGCCCCAGGACATCCAGAAGATGCTAGCGAAAATCGTCAGCAGGGTGGCGGCCGACAAGGCCCAGACGCTGTGGTGGGTCCACGCGACCAGGGCGGCGCTGAGCACGCAGACCAACACGGCAGGCCACATGCTGTGGCGCTTGCGCCAGGGCGCCACGACGGTGTCGGCCACGCTGGTGGCGGCCGCGCCCGACGACGCGGTGACCGCCTGCGGGTAGCCCGCGAGCGTGGCGATCAACAGGCACAGCAGCATGAGCCCGAGGCCCACGCTCAGGCCGTTGAGCACGGGGGCGGGCCAGGTGCCGGGGTGCCAGCGCAGGCGGGACGGTGTGGGCGTCATGGGGTGCAAGGCGTCAAGCCTAACCCAGTCCGCCCTTCACCTCGCCCTGCAGGGGGATCAGCTCTCGCGGCGCAGCGCCGGGAACAGGATCACGTCGCGGATGTTGGGCGCGTCGGTCAGCAGCATCATCAGGCGGTCGATGCCGATGCCACAGCCACCGGTGGGGGGCAGGCCGTATTCCAGCGCGCGGATGTAGTCGGCGTCGAAGTACATGGCTTCTTCGTCGCCAGCTTCCTTCGCGTCGGCCTGGGCCTGGAAGCGTGCGGCTTGCTCTTCCGGGTCGTTCAGCTCGGAGAAGCCGTTGCCGTATTCACGACCGGTGATGAACAGCTCGAAGCGCTCGGTGATGCTGGGGTTGGCGTCAGACGCGCGGGCCAGCGGGCTCACTTCAACGGGGTAGTCCACGATGAAGGTGGGCTGCCACAGCTGCTCTTCCACGGCGGCTTCGAACACGCCGAATTGCAACTCGGCCAGCGTCCAGCGGGCCGGCGGCTCTTCACCCAGGTGCTTGAGCTTGTCGTGCAGGGCCTTGGGGTCGTCGGCCTGTTCGGGCGTCAGGCCGGCGTACTTGATCAGCGAATCGCGCACGGTCAGGCGCTCGAAGGGCGACTCGAGGTCGACTTCCTTGCCGCCATAGGTGACCTTGGCCGTGCCCACGGCCGCGTGGGCGGCGTGGCGCAGGATGGCTTCGGTGAAGTCCATCAGGTCGCGGTGGTTCCACCATGCGGAGTAGAACTCCATCATCGTGAACTCGGGGTTGTGGCGCACCGACACGCCTTCGTTGCGGAAGTTGCGGTTGATCTCGAACACGCGCTCGAAGCCGCCCACCACCAGGCGCTTCAGGTACAGCTCGGGCGCGATGCGCAGGAACATTTCCTGGTCGAGCGCGTTGTGGTGGGTGATGAAGGGCTTGGCGTTGGCGCCGCCGGGGATGGGGTGCATCATTGGCGTCTCGACTTCCAGGAAGCCGTTGTCCACCATGAAGGCACGAATCGAGGCGATGGCCTTGGAGCGGGCGATGAAGCGGCCGCGCGAGTGTTCGTCGACGATCAGGTCCACGTAACGCTGGCGGTACTTCTGTTCCTGGTCGGTCATGCCGTGGAACTTGTCGGGCAACGGGCGCAGGGCCTTGGTCAACAGGCGGATGCGGGTGACCTTGATGGACAGCTCGCCCGTCTTGGTCTTGAACAGCGTGCCCTCGGCACCCAGGATGTCGCCCAGGTCCCAGTGCTTGAAGGCTTGCAGGGTCTCGGCGCCGACGTTGTCGAGCGTGACGTAGACCTGGATGCGGCCGGTGGCGTCTTGCAGCGTGCCGAAGCAGGCCTTGCCCATGACGCGCTTGAGCATCAGGCGGCCGCCGACGCAGGCGGTCACGGCCTGGGCTTCGAGGGCTTCGGCTTCGGTGGCGTCGTGGGCGGCGTGCAGGCCGGCGGCGCGGTCGCTGGGCTTGAAGTCGTTGGGGAAGGCCACACCCTGGGCGCGGATGGCGGCCAGTTTCTCGCGACGCTCGGCCACCAGTTTGTTGGTGTCCACCACGTTTTCTATGGTGGTCGGGTCGGTCGGGGCGTGGTCGCGGGGCGTGGTCATGGTGTGTCGGCGCGCTGGCTGCGCGCGGGCGTGTTTCGGGGCAAACCCCGTATTGTATGAAACCCTGGGGCCGGTGGGGCGACCGCGACGTCAAACAGGCGCCATCGGGCGGGTTCCCGGGCCGGCGGCGAGGGCTCGGCGACAATCCAGCCCATGTCCGACCCCGCCCGCAGCGCCCTTCGTCCCGCCCTGTTGTCCGCCGTGCCCCGCGCGGCCTTTGGCAACCTGTTGGCCAAGTTGTTGATGGTGGGCCTGGGCTTGGGCATCACGGTCACCGTGGCCAGGCTGGGGACGCAAGTGCAGGGGGCGTTCGCGCTGTTTGTGGCGGTCGAGTCCGGCTTGCTGACTCTGTTTTCGGGCCTGGGCCTCTGGTTGGCCAGGCAGATGTCGCGGCAGGCGGGCGGCGAGTCGGGCGCGAGCGTGGCCAGCTTGCCGATGTTGCAGGGCGTGTTGCGTGCGGCGGTGGGGCTGGGCTTGCTGGCCGCGCTGGCGCTGCTGGGCGTGTCTTGGTGGGCCGACACCTTGCCTTATGCCAAGCTCTGGCTGCTGGCCCTGGGCGCGCCCTTTTTGTTGCTGGTGCCCACGGCCACCGGGCTGTGGCTGGGCCAGGGCCGGATGTGGCCGATCAACGTGGCCCAGGTGGCCTCGCCCGCGTTGGTGTTGTTGGCCTTGTTGGGCTTCCTGAACTTCCACGAGGGTGAGGTGTTGCGCCGGGCGCCCACGGTGGTGCTGGTGTTGGTGGCTTGGGTGGCGGGCAAGTCGCTGGTGGGGGCGTTGACGGCCTTTCGGGCCCTGCGCGACGCCGATCGGGGCGACGCCCTGGCGGCAGGCGAACAAGCCACCACGCGCCTGGGCGAGTTCCAGCGTGCGCCTCAAGGCTGGTGGTCTGACTGGCGATTCGTGGCCACCATTGGGGTGACCAATGTGGTGTCGCTGCTCAACTACCGGGCGTCTTTGTTCCTGGTCGAACATTTTCACGGCCTGGGCGTGGCCGGCACCTATTCCATTGCCGTGACGGTGGCCGAACTGTTGTGGCTGCTGTCGTCTTCGGTGACGGTTTCGGCTTACGCCCGCATTGGCCACCCAGACCTGAAGGTGGCCTCGGCCATGACGGTGCACGCGGTGCGCATCAATGTCCTGGCCACGCTGGTGGCGGCGCCGGTGTTGCTGGCGCTGGCCTGGTGGGGCGTGCCGCTGGTGATGGGCGAGGCGTATCAGGCTTCGCTGCTGCCGCTGGCGGCGTTGCTGCCGGGGGTGGCGGCCTACGCGGCGGCGTCCAGCTTGTCGGCGTTCTACACCAACCACCTGGGGCGGCCCCAGTTGTCTGGCGCGATTGCGGCCACGTCGCTGGCCATCAGCTTTGCGCTGGGTTGCGTGCTGGTGCCCCGCTACGGTGCTGCTGGTGCGGGCATGGCGTCGAGTCTGGGCTACATCCTGGCCATCGCGGCGGCCTATGGTGTGTTCCTGAAACACGCCCAGCTGCCGCTGTCGGCCTTGTGGCGACGCGGCAGCGTTTGAGGCTCAAGCCGGGGTCACTGGCCCACGGCCTTGTAAACGGCGTCTTTCCAGCCGAAGAAATACGGGTGCCAGAAACCCATGTGGCGCTGGGTCATGACGACGCCGGCCAAGCCGCTATCCGGGTGCATGAACCAGTGCGTGCCGGCCAGGCCGCCCCACTGGAATTCGCCGGTGGAGCTGGCGGGGTCGAACGGGCTGGGCTGCAGCGTCACGGCGCCGCCCAGGCCAAAGCCCTTGCCGCGCACTTCGCCAAAGGCCGCGAAGCTGATGAAGCGGCCGTCAGGCAGCTGGTTGCGCATCATCATGGCCAGCGTCTCTGGCTTGAGCAGGGCGGGTTCGGGGTGAGCGTCTGAGGGCGGCGTGAGGCCGCGCATCAGGGCCACCATGTCGGGCAAGGTGCTGACCAGGCCGCCACCACCCGATTGCCACGGCGCTTCATGCAGGTAGGCGCCGGGGTAAGGGTAGGTGTCCTTGCGGCTCAGGCCGGGCTTGAACGGGTTGTTCAGGTCGGCGCCCACGTACATGGCCGTCAGCCGGTCGTGGTGGGCGGGCGGGATGGCGAAGGCCGTGTCCGCCATGCCCAGGGGCGCACAGATGCGCTGTTGCAGCACATCCTTGAACGGCTGGCCGCTGGCCACCTCGACCACGCGGCCCAACACGTCGGTGGCCACGGAGTATTGCCAGCCTTCGCCCGGCTGGTAGAGCAGCGGCAATTCGGCCAGCTTGTTGCACATGTCGTCCAGCGTCTGCAAGGGGTGCAGCACGGCCTTGGCCTTGTAGGCCTGGAAGGTGGGCTTGCTTGGGTCCAGCAGGCCGTAGTCCAGGCCTGAGCTGTGCGTCAGCAGGTGCCGCACGGTGATGGGGCGGCGCAGGGGTTCGGTGTCGTCCAGCGAGGTGGCGCCCGGCTTGAGCACCTTCAGATGGGCCAGTTGCGGCACCCATTCGCTGGCCGGGGCGTCCAGGTCGAGCCGGCCTGCTTCCCACAGTTGCAAGGCGGCCACCGAAGTCAGCAGCTTGGTGTTGGAGAACGCCCGGAAGATGTGGTCGGTGCGCATGGGCGTGCCGGCTTCCCGGTCGGCGTGGCCCACCGTGTGGACGTCGAGCACGTCGCGCCCGCGCAGCACGGCGCAGGTGGCGCCTGCCAGCAACTCCTTGTCGATGTGGTTGCGCAGCACGGTGTGGGCAGCGCTGAAATCGTGGCCGTGGTCGATGGGGTGGAGGGTGGTCATGCGGTTGCGGGGGGCGAATGGGGAGGGGGCCGAGGCCCACGCGGCAATCAACGACAATACCAGCTTGCCCACCCCTTTGGGCACCCGGCTTGCCCGCAGGGGCGGCTGCCCCACCCATGTCCTTCCTGACCGAGCGCATCAAACACCCCGTGGTACGCCTGCTGGCCGCTTTCACCGGCCCGCGGGTGGTTTACGGCTGGCGCAACGCCGATGGCAGCTGGAGCCCGCACACCCGCGTCAGCACCCACACCTGCATCGAAGGCCGCGAAGGGTTGCACCTGGGTGACCACGTGTTCATCGGCCACTTCAACCGCCTCGATGGCTCCAACGGACTGGTGATCGAAGAAGGGGTGCAGGTGACCAACTACGTATCGGTGCTCACGCATTCCAGCCACAAAGCGGTGCGCGTGATGGGGCGGCGCTACATCGGCGACGCCGACCCGGTGGGCTACATCCGCCGTTCGACGCACGTCGGGGCTTACAGCTTCCTGGGCCCGCACAGCGTGGTCGCCGCGGGTGCGCGCATCGGCAAGGGCGTGATCGTGCAGGGCTACAGCTATGTGTCGGGCGACGTGCCCGACTTCGCCATCGTGGGCCCCGCTGCGCCGGGCAAGCCTGCCGTGGTGATCGGTGACTCGCGCGACATGGACGCGGCCTTGCTGCGCGCGCACCCCGAGTTGCAGCCGGTGTATGCCCAATGGGCGGGCCGCGCGGCCATGGACGACGCGGTGCGCCGCCAAGTGAAAGGACAGGGATGAGCGCCGTGCGCCAGGAGTCGACGTTGCCCGCAGGCCACCACCGCACCGCTGTGTGTGAAGGCGAGAAGCTGCGCATCTTGTTCTTCGCCGACGCCTCCAGCGTGCACACCCGCCGGTGGGTGGCCGCCGCCGTGGAGCGCGGCGCCGAAGCCGTGGTGGTGACGCGCTTGCCGGGCGAGGTGCCGGGGGCGCGCGAGGTGATCGCCTTGCGCCCCGGTGGCGACAAGCTGGGCTGGTTCCAGGCGGTGCCGGCCTTGCGCAAGCTCGTGCGTGAACTGTTGCCTCGCTTCAACCCGCACATCGTGCACGGCCACTATGTGACGTCTTACGGCATGTGGGCGGCGGCCTGCGGCCTGGACCGCCCCACCGTGCTCACCGCCTGGGGCAGCGACATCCTGGTCACGCCGCGCGAGAGCAAGCTCATGCGCATGGTGGTGAAGTGGTCCTTGCGTCACGCCGACCTGATCACCGCCGACTCGCTGGACATGGTGGAAGAGATCGCACAGGTCTACCACCCCGCAGCGCCTTGCCACCAGATCTTGTGGGGCGCCGACACCGACAAGTTCGCGCCCGCCACGCCTGCGCCCGGCTTCGAGGTGGTGAGCCTGCGCAGCTGGGAGCCCAACTACAACATCGACACCATCTTGCAGGGCTTCGCCGACTTTGCTGCCCAACGCCCGCAGGCCGAGCCCAAGCTGCACCTGCTGGGTGGTGGCGCCCTGGCTGAAACGCTGAAGGCGCAGATCTCGCAACTGGGCCTGACCGAGCGCGTGGTGCTGCACGGCCGTGTCGGCGACCAGGCCATGGTGGACGCCATCCAGCGCAGCCGCGTGAGCGTGTCGGTGCCCACTTCGGACGCCACCTCGGTGTCGGTGCTGGAGTCGATGGCCTGCGGTTTGCCCATCGTGGCCAGCGACTTGCCCGCCAACCGCCAATGGCTGGACGAGCGCGGCGGCTGGCTGGTGCCCCCGCGTGACGCCGCTGCGCTCACCCAGGCGCTGCTGCAAGCTTGCGACCACCCGCAGCAGCTGGCCCAGATGGGGCAGCACAACCGTGACCTGATCGAGCGTGAAGCCTCGCGCCGCGGCCAGATGGACGCCATGTGGCGCCTCTATCAAAAGCTGCTGGAGCCCTGTGTGCCGCGCCACCAGCGCCCGAGGCCCACACAGGCCCTTCGTCCATGAACCCTCAGGTCCTGGCATGAGTGAACACGTGGGCGTGCCGCCCAGCCCCCTGGCCACCGACCTGGTGCCCCAGACCGCCGAGCCGGGCGCGCGTGCGCTGGTCAGCGTCATCGTGCCTTGCCGCAACGAGTTCCTGCACATCACGCCGTTTTGCGACAGCGTGGCTGCGCAACAGTTGCCCGAAGGCTGGCGCATGGAAGTGCTCATCGCCGACGGCCAGAGCGACGACGGCACCCGTGCGCTGATCGAAGCCCGCGCCGAGGCCGACCCCCGTTTCGTGTTGGTCGACAACCCCGGGCGCATCGTGTCGTGTGGCCTCAACCGCTGCCTGGCGCAGTCGCATGGCGAGTTCATCGTGCGGCTCGACGTGCACACGGTGTACGCGGCCGACTACGTGGCCCAATGCATCGCCACCTGGCAGCGCACCGGCGCGGACAACGTGGGTGGCCCCTGGCGTGCCCAGGCCCCGGATGGTCCGACCCACGCGGTGCAGCGCGCCGTGGCGGCCGCCTTCCAGTCGCGCCTGGTTTCGGGCGGCGCCTTGTCTCGCGACCTGGCTTACGACGGCGAAGTCGACACCGTCTACCTGGGCTCCTGGCCCCGTGCCACCTTCGCCCGCTTCGGTGGCTTCGACGAGCGCCTGGTGCGCAACCAGGACGACGAACACAACCTGCGCATCCACCGGGGTGGTGGCCGCATCTGGCAGTCGGCGGCCATCCGCAGCCTGTATTGCCCGCGGGCCAACGTGGGCGACGTGTTCCGCCAATACCGCCAATACGGCTACTGGAAGCCCTTTGTGATGCGCAAGCACGGCCAGGCGGCCGCCCTGCGCCACCTGGTGCCAGGCTTGTTCGTGTTGGCCTTTTTCGTGCTGGTGCTGGCGGTGGTGCTGGGCAGCGTGGCCGTGGCCCTGTTGCCGCCGCTGCACCCCTTGCGCTGGCCTGCCGTGTGGCTCGCCACGCTGGGCACGGGTGGCTTGCTGGGCCAGACCCTGCTCTACGGCACCGCCGTGGCCGCCATGTGCCAACGCATCGGCCAAGGCCTGAAGGACGACCATGGCGGCCAGGTGCCGCCCGAGCGAGAGGTGAGCACCTGGCGCCACCTGCCCGACGTGATCGCCGCTTACCACCTGGGCTACGGGCTGGGCTCGTTGCGCGGCTGGTGGGATGTGCTGCGCGGCCGCTCGCCCGACCCGGCCTATGGCCGCCTCACCCGTTGATTTGACCGGACCCCCATGAGCCAAGACAACAAGCTGCCCTTCCTGCCGTTTGCCCTGCCCGAGATCGGCGAAGAAGAGATCGCCGAAGTGGTCGACACCTTGCGTTCCGGCTGGGTCACCACCGGCCCCAAGGCCCGCCAGTTCGAGCAGGCCTTCGTGCAATACCTGGACCAGGGCCACGCCGACAGCGGCCTGCAGGCGATCGCCGTGAACTCCGCCACCGCTGGCCTGCACCTGGCGCTCGAAGCGCTGGGCATCGGCCCGGGCGACGAGGTCATCACCACCACCCACACCTTCACCGCCACGGCGGAAGTGGTGCGCTACCTGGGCGCCGACGTGAAGCTGGTGGACATCGACCCCGCCACGCTCAACATCGACTCGGCGGCCATCGAAGCGGCCATCACGCCCAAGACCAAGGCCATCATGCCGGTGCATTACGCCGGCCTGTCGGTGGACATGGACGCCATTGCCGCGATCGCGGCCAAGCATGGCCTGAAGGTGGTCGAAGACGCGGCCCACGCGCTGCCCACCACCTGGCGCGGCCAGCTGATCGGCACCTTGAAGAGCGACGCCGTGGTCTTCAGCTTCTACGCCAACAAGACCATGACCACGGGCGAAGGCGGCATGCTGGTCACGCGCGATGCCGCGCTGGCCGCGCGCGCCAAGGTCATGCGCCTGCACGGCATCAACCGCGACGCCTTCGACCGCTTCACGGCCAAGGTGCCCAGCTGGTACTACGAGATCGTCGCCCCCGGCTTCAAGTACAACCTGACCGACATCGCTGCCGCGATGGGCCTGCACCAGCTCAAGCGCATCGAGGGCTTCCGCACCCGCCGCGAAGCGATCGCCCGCCGCTACGACGAAGCCTTGGCTGACCTGCCCATCGTCTTGCCGCCGCGCCCTGTCCACGCCGAAGACGTGCACTCTTGGCACCTCTACGTGGTGCGCCTGGCCGACGACCAGCTGAACCGCGACGCCGTGATCGAAAGCCTGTTCAACGACGGCATCGGCGTGAGCGTGCACTACATCCCGCTGCACTTGCACCCCTATTGGAAAGAGCGCTACGACCTGAAGCCCGAGGCCTTCCCGCACAGCCAGCGGGCTTACGAGCGCATGTTGACCTTGCCGCTGTACACCCGCATGACGGACGACGACGTCGAGCGCGTCATCGCGGCCGTGCGTCGGGCCGTGGGCCGCTGAGTTGGCGAGCGAGAAGTCGAGTTGATGGCCAAGCGCGCGTTCGACCTGCTGCTGTCTTCACTGGGCCTGCTGCTGCTGTCGCCGGTGTTGCTGCTCATGGCGTTGGCGGTGAAGCTCGACTCGCCCGGGCCGGTCTTCTACCGGCAGGAGCGGGTGGGCTTGCACGGGCGGGTGTTTCGCATCCACAAGTTCCGCACCATGCACCACAACCCGCAGGCCCTGGGCTTGCAGATCACCGTGGGGCGCGACCCGCGCATCACCCGCGTCGGGCATTGGCTGCGCGAGACCAAGGCCGACGAGCTCGCCCAGCTCCTCGACGTGTGGCTGGGCGACATGAGCCTGGTGGGGCCTCGCCCCGAGGTGCCGCGCTACGTGGCCCATTACCCGTCGGCCATGAAAGCCAAGGTGCTGTCGGTCAAGCCGGGCATCACCGACATCGCCAGCATCGAGTACCGCGATGAAAACCGCATCCTCGCGCAAGCGGCCGACCCCGAACACGCCTACATCCACGACGTGATGCCCCACAAGCTGGCACTGGCGGCGCAGTATGTGGACCAGGCTTCGGTGTGGCTGGACATCCAGCTGATCTGGCGCACGGTGCGGGCCATCGTCCGGCACTGACTGGCGCCGCAACGCAGGTCAATCGCGCGGGGCCGGGGCGTCGCTGATGCGCAGCAACATGGCGCGCAGGGTGCTCAGGTCCGAGTCGGCCAACATGCGCGTGGCTTCCTGATCGCAGGCCTGCACGGCGCGGGTGATCTCGACCAGGTCGCGCTCGCCTTTGTCGGTCAGCACCAGGGCGAAAGCCCGGGCGTCACCCGGCACGGTCTGGCGCTCCATGTAGTTCAGGGCTTCCAAAGCGTCGACCAGGGCCACCACGCCAGAGCGGGCGATGCCCATGATGCGGGCCAAGTCGGTGAGCTTGAGCCCGGGGTTCAGCGACACGATGGTCATCGCTGAGAAGCGCTGTGGCGTGATCGACCACGAGGCCAGCGCCGATTCGAAAAACTCGTAGAGCCGGATCTGCGCGCGGCGCACCGCGTAGCCAGTCAGTTCATCGAGGATGCCGTATCGGATGCCCGGCACACGGGGCACGAATCGGTCGTTGTCGGCCATCGTTCAAGCAAGGAAAAGAAGGCGGGGATCGCCTGTTGGGCCATTGTAGGGACGCCGGTGACCCACCTGCGTGTGGACCGCGGCGTGTGGCGTGCCGACAAAAAAAGAAACCAGGCGCAGCGGGTGACCCGCTGGCACCTGGCCAGGAAGACGAATGTTAAAGACAGACTTGTTATGGGAGAAACAGGGTCAGTGGGCGGCCTGGAACATGGCGGCACCGGCCTGGCGGGCGTCGCCCGTGGTCTCGTAGGTCTGGACCCACACGCCGTAGCTGTGGATGGCGTCGTGTTGCCAGGGATGGAAGCCCGGCTTGAAGTAAGCCAGCAGCCCCAAGGTGTTGCGCGAGAAGATGCCCTTGGGGCCGTACAGCCACCAGGCCCCCTTGGCGCACAGCCACAGGCGTTGGAGCAGGTTGAAGCCATCGCCCTTCAGCAGCAGGTTGGTCAGGCGCATCGAGTCGACCACCAGCTTGTACAGCGCGTGGACCATGGCGGCGTTGCGCTTGAAGTAGCCCACCTTGGCCACCTTCTGCATCACGTCGAAGCACACGGCCTTGTGTTCCATTTCCTCGATCGCGTGCCAGGCCCACAGGGCGCGCACATTGGGGTCGGCCGGGGCCATCACTTCCTTCTTCTCGAACAGCATCTGGGCCATCATGGCCGTGAAGTGTTCGAAGGCCGACGTCAGCGCCAGGTTGTATTCGTTGGAGTACTTCTTGCCGTATTCGGCGAACAGCTTCTTGGCGTCGCGCACGATCTTGTCGACGTCGCAGCCCTGGTGGCGAAGCAAGTCGTTGTAGTGCGTGTGGGCGATGCCGTGTTGGCCTTCCTGGCGGATGAAGTTCTTCACGTCCTCGGCCAACTGCTTGTCGGCGATCAGGTTGCGGAAGGCGCGCACGCTGGTGATGAAGTAACGCTCGCCATCGGGGAAGGCCGCCTGCATGCCGTCGAACAGACGGGTCTGGAAGGGCTGGCCGCCGTACCACCAGCGCGGCGAATCGGCGGTGATCTGGAAGTCCAGCTGCTCGCGGGGCACGATGGGGTTCGGTGTGAAAGTCTGGCCGCTCATGGTGTGTCTCCTCGTCCTGACCCATCCCGGCGGGTGAACACCGCCTGTCGGATACGTCTTGTTGCCAGTTTACGAATGCGGCCTTTGCTTGACGTATACGTCATCGCGACAAAAAGGCATCAGCGGCGACAGGCTGGTGGCTCAAGATGGCGGCCCGGCGGATCGCAATTGCGGGTTTGTGCGGAGTGCCGCGTGGCGGATGATGTCGGTTGTTCACCCCCTCGCGTCAGCCTGTACGCTGCGCGTTCCACTCCTTTCTTCCTGGTCTGCCCATGAGCGATGCCACCCCTGATTCCCTTCGTTTTGACGGCCGTGTGGCCATCGTCACCGGCGCTGGTGGCGGCTTGGGCCGCAGCCATGCGCTGCAACTGGCCGCCCGTGGCGCCAAGGTGCTGGTCAACGACCTGGGGGTGGCCCGCGACGGCAGCGCCGCCAGTGGCCTGAGCCCTGCCGAGCAGGTGGTGGCCGAGATCCGCGCCGCCGGGGGCGACGCGCTGGCCAATGCCGGCTCGGTGACCGACCCGCAGGCCGTGCAAGCCATGGTCGACCAGGCGATGGCGGCCTGGGGCCGCGTCGACATCCTGGTGTGCAACGCCGGCTTCCTGCGCGACAAGTCGTTTTCGAAGATGTCGCTCGACGACATCCGCCAGATCGTCGACGTGCACCTGATGGCCGCCTTCTACGGCGCCAAGGCCGTGTGGGACACCATGAAGGGCCAAGGCTATGGCCGCATCGTGTTCACCACCTCGTCGAGCGGCCTGTTCGGCAACTTCGGGCAGGCCAACTACGGCGCGGCCAAGATGGGCGTGGTGGGCCTCATGCAGACCCTGGCGCTGGAAGGCGAAAAGTACAACGTGCGCGTCAACTGCCTGGCGCCCACCGCCGCCACCCGCATGACGCAAGACCTCATGCCCCCGGACGTGCTGGCGCTGCTGACCCCCGAGAGCGTGACGCCTGCGCTGCTGGTGCTGGCCAGCGAGCAGGCGCCCACCCGCACCGTGCTCAACGCCGGGGCGGGCGTGGTGGCGGCCACGCACATCGCCATGACCCAGGGCGTCTACGTGGGCGCGGGCCCGGACGCCCCTGAACAGGTCGCCGCACGGCTTGACACCATCCGCAGCCGCGAAGGCGACAGCGTGCCCGCCAGCGGGGCCGGGCAGACCCAGCAGGAGGTCACCACCGTGCTGGCCGCCCGCGCTGCCCGCCCCCGTTGATCGCCCCCGTTGAGCGCCTGACTTTGGGCCGCTTTTCGGCCGATGCCTGCGCCCCTGGGTTGACCAAAATCGGCTCAGGCTGCCTGACTTCCGTGGGCGGCATGGGGCATGGGCATGCGGCAAGCAAGCGGCGAACGACAGCGTGACACAGCGACCTGGCTGAACGGCCTGGGCGCGCTGCTCTGCCTGTTGCTGGCCTGCGGCCTGGCCGCGTGCGGCGGGGCGGGGGGCTCGGCGCGTGGCACCGGCAACGGCACCACCGTCCAGGGCGACGCCAGCCTCACGGGCGTGGCTGCGATCGGGGCCCCCATGCTGGGCGCCCGCATCGACGTGGTCGATGCTCGTGGCGTGGCTGTGGGCACCACCACCGCCAGCTTGTCCGACGGGCGCTACACCCTCACGCTCGATGCTGGCGCCACCTTGCCCCTGCTGCTGCAAGCCAGTGGCGTGGACATGACCGGGGCCCCCCAGACGCTGCATGCGGTGGTGCAGGCCCTCGACAGCACCCGCACGGTGGCCCACGTCACCCCCTTGACCACGGCGCTCACAGCCTTGTTGTTGGGCGCCGAGCCCGCCAGCCAGTTTGCCCAAGCCAGCAGCGTCCACAGCGCCTGGACCACGCTGGGCAGCACCGCCGCGCTGGCGGCCGCCCAAGTCTGGCTGCGCTCCGTGCTTTCGCTCAACCTCAAGGACGCGGGCTACACCGACCCCACCCAAACCAACCTCTTGGGTGACACGACCTTCAGCGCCAACAAGACCGGGCTGGACATCGCCCTGGAGAGCGTGCGGGTGGCCTTCGTCACCCAACTCAATGGCCTGCCCGCCATGACCTTGAGCAACAAGCTCATCCTCAAGGGCCAAAGCGAAGTGCAGGTGGACCTGGCCGCCGCGCGCACCAGCCTGGCCGCCAGCACACCGGCCGTGGCCGACGCGGCCGTCACCTCCACCCTCAAGGCCACCACGGGCAACAGCGCTTTCATGCCGGGCGTGGCCGGGCTCGACACGGTGAGCGCCAGCTTGAACGCGGCCATGGCGGCCGGGGCCAGCGCGACCACGATCAAGGGCCTGGGCTGGTTCGACAGCACCTTCACCTACCAGGACGGCCTCAACGCCGACGGCGTGTCGGGCGTGTTGTCCACCTGGGGGCGCGATGGCTACCAACTCAGCCGCTGGCAACTGGTGGCCTGCCTCGATGCCACGCTGGCCAGCAAAGGTTGCACCAACATCGCGGCAAGCGCCCTGGTGCGCGACGCGGCCGGCCGGGTGCAAGGGGTCTTGGGGATGACGGTGACCAGCACGACCAGCGGCTGGCGCTTTGTGGGCAACGCCAGCCAGGTGCCTTGGGCCTTGTACCCGGTGAGCTGGGCGCGATGGACGGCGGCGGGCGTGCTCGATTCCGGTGTCAGCCCCAACCCCGCACAAGGCATGCAGGTGGTGGTGCAAACCAGCAGCACGAGCGCGGTGACCACCATCCGCTTGCCCAGCGGCTTCGCCGTGCCGCTGTACCCTTGTGGCACGACTTACCTGTGCGCCACCGGCGAGAGCGGCAGCGGCGAGCTCACGGGTGACCTGGTCACCGACACCGTGTTGCCCTACACCTCGGGCGGCTGGCTGGCGGCGGGTGACCTGGCCGCAGGCGCCTTGTGGGGGGCCACGATCTCGGGGGTGGCCACGGCCGAACTGAGCCTGGCGGCCCGGCTGCTGGCGGGCTTGCCTGAGGCGGCAGACACCTCGCTTTATCCCGTGCCCGATGGCTTGTCCGTCGACACCCCGCTGGACGCGAGCAACTTCGCCACCGGCCTGAACGTGAGCTGGGCCACCTGGGCCGCGGCCCACCCGGACATGCGCGTCGTCGAGGTCTGGGCCGTGGTGACCGGCACGGCCAGCAGCCCCCTGATCCAGCGCACCACGGTGCAACCGCTGCGGGCCAACGCCGTCAGCCTGCCGGTGCCCACCGCCATCCCCACCGACGCCAACGCTTACGCCTTGTGGCTGGTGGCGCAAGATGGCCAGGGGCGACGCTACATCAGCCGCATCGCGGCCGATGTGCCTGCACCTTGAAGCTCAGCGGCCCAGCGTCTTCAGCCGTTGCACGGCCCAGGCGTGTTCGATGAACTCCACCACGTGTTGGTCCACGGCCTGGCGGTAATAGTTCTGCGCCTGGCTCAGCTGCCCTTCAGACAGGGCGCGCTCGCCCAGGTAGAAATAGGTCTCGCACAGTTGCTCGGCCACGTTCTTGCCGCTGCGGGCGGCTTCGAGCAGGGCGTCCTTGCTTCGCCGCCCCAGGGCCCAGTCCACCAAGGGGCGGGGCCAGTCCGAGGCCAATTGCTGGTCGCTCAGGCGTTGCAGGTCCAGGCCAGGGCCAGGGCTGGCTGGCAACAGGCTCAGCCACACCACCGGGTAACCCAGGCGCACCTGTGAGGGGTCTTGCAACATGCGCTCCAGGTCTTGCCGGGCCTGCCCGAAATCGCGTTGCTGCACCGCCGCCATCGCGCGGGTGAAGCGCGTGTCGTGGTCCCCGTCGTTGCGCGCCAGCACCTGGGTGGCCATCTGCCGCGCCTCCGTCGCCCGGCCGCTGAGCGCGGCGTTGCGGGCCGCTTCGCTCAAGGTCTCCTGGTTGTCCGGGTCGAGTTGCAAGGCCTGGGCGTAGTCGCGGGCGCCTTCGGCCATGCGGCCCAGGTGGTCGAGTTGCGTGCCCCGGCTCACCAGCGCTTGCGCCAGCAGCTTGGGCGGCAAACGGCCTTCGGCGATCTGCGCGTCCAGCAACTTGAGCCTGACCATGGCCTGCACCTGCATGGCCGTCGAGGCTTCCACCTGCTTGCGCTGGATCTTGTCTTCCAGCTGACCCAGCTCTTTGCGCAGGCCCTCCAGGCGCGGCGCAGACACCGCCGGCACATTGACCGTCAGTCCGAAGTAAGGGATGAGCTTGGTGAAGCGGTCCTGGTAGCTGTTGAGCTGGTGGGCGGGCAGTTCGGTCTGGCCCAGCACCACTTCGCTGTCGAGCTCGATGCTGCGCGGGGTCACCCGCACCGCACGGCGCAAGGCCAGCCGTGCGTCCGGGTCTTCGAAGCGGTTGTCGGCGGGTTGGTTGACGTCCTCCGGGTAGAGGACCTTCACCCGGTGGCGATGGATGCCGGGGTAGGCCACGGCCACATCGTCGGTGCGCTGGCCCTCGCGGTTGATCCGGGCGGCTTCCACCAGGGCCCACTGGTAGGTGTCGCCCAGCATCACCTTTTGTTCAGGGAAGCGCCAGAAGTCCGGCACCTTGAATTGCATCACCGCCGTCACCGCGTCGTCGTCGGGCACCGGCTCCAGCCGCAGGCCACTGACCTTTTGCAGCTTGGGGTAGGCCCGCTGGTAGGGCTGCATCAGGCTGGCTTCGACGTCGGCCAGCGTTTGTGTGCTGAGCGATTCGCGCAGGGCCTCGGCCAAGTCGCCGCGGTAGGTCACTCGGGCTTCGAGCTGAACGTCTTCGGCGAAGCGGGTGACGGTGAACACGTCCGTGACTTCGAATCGCACCTGGCCAAAGGGTTGGGGCAAGGCGGCCAGCCCGCTGGTGCCGGCCACCAACGGCAAGCCTTGCATCAGGTTGAGCGGCTGGCGGGCCGCCAGCTTGCCTGTTTGGTGGGCGCGGGTGCCGTCGAGGTCGTAGGCCTGGCCGTCCACCTGCACTTGGGCGATCACGTGGTCGAAGGCCAAGGGGCTGGGCAGCAGCCGGTGCACCCCTTGGCGGAACTGCGTGGAGACCAACACCGGGTGGGCGCTCAGGCCCAGGCGCCTGGCCAGGGTGACCAGCAGCAGCGTCTTGTCCTTGCAGTCGCCCAGGCGCTGGGCCAACACCTTCTCAGGCGAGGCGGGGCGGTGGCTGCCCACCCCGAACTCGTTGCCGAAATAGCGCACCTCGGTTTGCACCAGCGTGAGCGCGGCCAGGGCTTGGGCTTCAGGGGTCGCGTGGGCCGCCTGGATGTCGGCCACAGCCTTGTCCAGCAGCGGCGTGGGGCCCTCGGGCTGCGTGAACTGCCGCTGGCCCCACGCCGACACATCGGCCCAATCGGCGAACTCGCTGACCTGGATCTGGTGCGGCAAGACGGCCAGGTAGCTGGCGTTGGCGTCGAAATGCAGCATGGGCACGCGTTGGCGCCGCACCGTCCATTCCGTCCATTTGCCGCCGCCCAGGCTCAGGTCGCGCTGTAGAACCTGGGCGTCGGCAGGGCCCACCTTCACGTGGAGTGCGCGGTGGGCCGGGGTGAGCAGGCGGTACTGCACCCGTGCGGCCGGCCCGCGCATCGCGGCCAGCCAGTCCACATCGGCAAAGCGGTTCTCGAAGACCGGGTTGCTGCCGTCCACCGAGTAGGCGTAGTCGATCTGGTCCCCGACCCGCACGTCGTCGAGCACCAGCGACGCGGTGACGCGGCCGTCGTACATGCGGCGCTCCAGTTGCGTCTCGCGTTGCAGCAATTGCACCTTGTTGCGATCGAGCCGGCTCAAGCGTTGGCCGTTGCGCACGACGTCGACATGGTGGAGGGTGAGCCGCTGGTAGCTTGGGTCGAACATCACCTCGATCTGGGCGGCCTGACCCAGGCCGCTGGCGTCGTTGACCACGCGCACCAGGTGTTCGTAATGGCTGGCGCCTTGTGGGCCCAGCTTCACCTGCGTGTCCATCACGCGGTAGTGCAAGGGGGCCTTGTCAACGGCGGGGCTGGCGTCTTCGGGCACCGGGCTCACCCAGTCGGGCGCCGGGGCCACCTCAAAGCGGAAGGCGGACACCGTGGGCAGCCGAGGCACCTGCGCGGCGCGGGGCGCGGCCCGACCGGGCTTGCCTTTGGCCGCGGCAGCCGGTCTCGCCGCAGCGTGGCGAGCGGGGCGGGCGTCGGCGTCGACAGACGCCAGCACCAGGGCGCTCAGGCTGAGCAGCACCAAGGCGCGAAGCGAGCTGGGGGCAGGGCGGGGGGCAGACATGGGTGGCGGTTCTCCGACGCGATCTGCGACCGACTATATCGGCTGTCGCGTCGGCGCCGAGCCACCCCGGGTTCGCCCGGATTGGGGTGGCTCAGTGCTGGTTGGTCTGCAAAGGCGAGATGCGGGTGGCCTGCACCGTGGCCGTGCCGTCGCCGGTCGTCGGCCCTTCGACCTCCACCCACTGGCCGTTGACCAGCGCGCTGCCCCGGATGTCGGTGGCAGGCGAGAAGGTCACCAGGCCACCGCGAAGCTGGAACTGGCCCGAGCCGTCGCTTTGCGTCAGCCTGCTGATCTGGCCGCGCACCTTGACGTTGCGTGTGAAGTTGGTCTCTTCGTCTTCGGCCGTGACCTTGGTGCACACCAGCACGCCGTCGCGCATTTCGCCTTCGACTTCCAGTCGCTTGCCGCTGGTCAGTTGCGAGGGCACACCCGTGGCCTGGCTGAAATTCAGGGGCACGCCGTCAAGCAGGCAAGTGGTGCTGCTGGTGCAGGTGATCATGCCGGTCTGGCGGGCCTTGACGCCATCGTTCAAGCGCGCGCCCACCGCTTGCACCACCATGGCCACGTTGGGCACGCTGGCCAACATGCGCACGCGCACCAGTTGGCCCACCGACCAGGTCTGGTTGCGGGCACTGAGCGGCAGGGTCACCGTCAGGCCGCGCAGCGTGAGCGAAGTGGTCGTCTTGCCGGTGATGTAGCCACGCACCTTGTAGCTCAAGAGGTGTGCCCGGTATTCAACGCGGGTGGCCTGGTAGATGCCTGTGCTGCTGTCGAGGTTGCCATAGACGACCACCTTGTCCTGAACGGCCAACTGGCTCAGGTCGTGGTTGTCGGCGTACTGGGTGCTGGCGTCCACCTTGACGGTTTGCCCCAGCACGGTCAGCGTGCCGACGTCCGGGTTGGCCTGGTCGATGGTGATGGCTGAAATCGGGCCCTTGATGGCGCTCACCAGCGTGATGATTGACGCCTGTGCGCGGTCGTCGCCATTGGCTTCACGCACGACGTCGCCCGACGTGATGTTGACCATGGTGCCAAAGCCCACGGGGCGATCTTCCGAAGCGGAAGGTGTGCTTTCGTCGCCCTGGTCGTTGGACACGCCCTGGCCCGAGTCGGCCGCGTCTTCGGTGGTGAAGCGCGCGTTGCCAAACTCGAAGTGGATGTCGTTGACGATCAGCGAGCCATAGCCCGTGACCGGGCCCGCCGCAGCGCCGGTGCCGCCCACGCCCACACCATTGCTGGCCGTGTCTGTGCCGCCGCCGCAACCCACGATGAGGGCGGCCGCGAACAGGCCCACCAGCCAGGGCATCAGGCCTGTGTGCAGCAGCTTGCGCGCCAGGTGGGCCATCATCCTCAACTCCGATCCGTTTGTGCTGACTCGCCGGGCGCGTCGCCATCGGCGGGGTCCTCGGTCGCCTGCTCGGGCGGCAACGGTCGGACCATGGGCTCGTTGTACATGTACATGCCGATGCGCAGCCTTTGGTCACGGGGCTGCGTGCCCGCCTTGTCTTCGTCCAGCCTTTGCTGGACCTTGGGCACCATGGCCTTGACCAGCACCTTCCATTGCGCATTGGCCTGTGGCCGCAGCGACTCGATCGAATCGAGGCTCAGTTCATCGGCGAACAGCGCCTGTTCCAGGTGGCGCACGCTGCCGCGGCTGACCACGTTGTCCACCGCCGCGTGCAAGTGGTCACCCACGTTGGCGGACAGGAAGGCCAGCATCTGGCCCTCGTCGTGGCTGGGCACGAAGTGTTCGTCGGTCAAGGCCACGTGGTCGTCGTCCGTGACCCGCGCCAGGCCCAGGCGCACCAGTTCTTCGAGCAGGGCGCGGGGGCGCACGTCGCGGTTCACCGAGGTGGCCAGGGCTTCGAAACTGGGGGCGGCGCCCAGGCGGGGCAGCTTGAGCGGTTGACCGTCGGCCTGCCAGGCGGGGTCGCTGATCCAGCGGGCAAACACCTCGCTGGCGGGTGAGCGCGAGCGCGCTTCGGTGGCGGGGCCGTTCTGCAGCAGCCGCGTGACTTCACGGCGGTTGATGCCCGTGGAGGCGCTGATGCGGCTCACCGAGCGCTGCACCGGCACCCCGGCGTGGGCCTCGCGGGCCACTTGCACGAAGACGTCGCGCACGAGCTCATCGACTTCTGCGTAACGCACACCTTTGCCCATGGCCAGCTTCACCAGGGGGTAAAGCACGGCGCGCAGCGCAGCCAGCACGGCCTTGGTTCCGGCGCTGTCAGGCATGGGGGCACTCGCGGGCTGTCATGCCCGTCATCTTAATGGCAAGGCAAATCAAGTGGGTGAATTGCACACAGTGCAGAACAATCGGTTGCCCCTATTTTCGGTCCCAAATCCCGGGTTCCGTGGCGGATGTCACACCTGGTTGCACAAGCACCCGAAGCACGAGTCAGGCGCTTTCGGCAAGAACGCTTCCCCTACACGAAGACGGGCTTTGATTTGGCTCAACTCCTATCACAAAGGGCGAATCGATGTCATGACACCCCAAACTTGTCACGCTGACGTCCCTGAAAAAGTGGCCTGGACTTTTAGCCTTGATCCCACGAATGTTTTTGGAGGCAGACATGTTGAAATATTTGAAAGGTTGGTTGATGCCGGTCATCGGCATCTTGTTCTTCCTGGCCCTGATCCAGGGCGGTTGGTGGATGTGGGCGCCCTTCGCTTTTGCGGTCGGCATGTTCGTGATCGGCGACGCGGTCCTGCCGCGTGACGAATCCGGCCCGCCCCGCGTGCAGGTCGCCGCGCTGCTCAACCTGCCGCTCTACCTGATCCTGCCGCTGCTGTGTCTGCTGAACTTCACGGTGCTCTGGATGTTCGCCCCGGGCGACGTGCTGGGCTTTGGTGAGTGGATCAAGACCAACACGGGCCTGGACCTGTTTGCCGGCCGCGAAGCCACCACCAGCTGGGTGCAATGGGCCGGCTGCATCGTGAGCGTGGGCCTGATGAACGCCGTGGGCGGCACCGTGACCGGTCACGAGTTGACCCACCGCACGGCTTACCCGTTTGACCTGTTCATGGGCCGCTGGATGCTCGCCTTCACCTGCGACACCTCGTTCGCCATCGAGCACGTTTACGGTCACCACGCCCGCGTGGCCACCGACGCCGACCCGGCCACCGGTCGCCGTGGCGAAAGCTTCTACGCGTTCACCGTGCGCTCGACCATCATGAGCTACGTGCACGCCTTCGAGATGGAGCGCGCTCGCCTGAAGAAGGTCGGCAAGTCGGTCTGGAACCCGTTTGCCAGCCCCTTCCTGCGCGGCAACCTGGAAAACCTGTCGATCTTCGTGGTGGCCTACCTGATGGCCGGCTGGGCTGGCGTGGGCTTCTGGGCGATCCTGGCCTTCGTGGGCAAGCAGTACCTGGAGATCACCAACTACTTCGAACACTACGGCCTGGTCCGCGTGCCTTCGGAGCCGGTGCAACCCCGTCACTCGTGGAACTCGAACCACTGGGCCAGCACCAACGTGCTGTTCAGCTTGGCTCGCCACTCGCACCACCACGCCGAAGGTGAAGCCCCGTACTGGACGCTCAACGCCTACCCCAACGCCCCGATGCTGCCCAATGGCTACCTGACCATGCTGCTCATCGCCCTGGTGCCGCCGCTGTTCAAGAAGATCATGACGCCTGCCCTCAACGAGTGGGACGAAAAGCACGCCACCCCGGCCGAGCGCAAGATTGCCCAGGCAGTCAGCCGCGAAAGCGGGATGGACGGCCTGAAGATCATCAACGCGAAACTGGCCTGAACGATGTTGTGGAGCAAGCTGTTCAAGAAAGCTCCCACTGAATTCACCCTCCGCCTGCAACCCTCGGGAGACGAGATGCAGGCGAAGGCTGGCGAAAGCCTGCTGCAGGCAGCCCTGCAGCAGGGTTTGCCTTTTCCGCACAACTGTCGGGTTGGCGGATGTGGTGAATGCAAGTGCAAGCTGGTTTCGGGTCAGGTCAAAGAGCTGACGGACAAGAGTTACCTGTTGTCGGCCGAAGAGCTGAAGTCGGGCTACATCCTCGCCTGCCAAAGCCGACCCAAGTCGGATGTGGTGGTGGAAGTGGCCCTGCGCGCCGGTGCCGTCCAGCACCCGGCTGTCGAGTCGCCTGGTCGCATCGCGGCCCTGAAGCCCCTGACCGCCGACATCGTGCACGTCCAAGTCGAGTTGGAACGTGACATGCCGTTCAGTGCCGGCCAATACGCCGAGTTCCGGGTGCCCGCTGCGGTCGGGGCCCCGGAGGGCACCACGCGGAGCTACTCGTTCGCATCGGCGCCCAAGGCCGATCAGGCCCGCTCGGTGGACTTCTACATCCGCAAGGTGCCGGGGGGCTTGTTCACGGAGTGGCTGTTCCACCGTGCGCAGGTCGGCGACACCGTGACGCTGAATGGCCCGCAAGGCCAGTTTGGCTATGTGCCGGGCACCGAACCGATGTTGTGCATCGCTGGGGGAAGTGGCCTGGCGCCCATCAAGTCGGTGTTGGAGCAAGCCATCGCCGACCGGCAAGCCAACCGGCCTTTGCTGATCGTGCTGGGTGTGCGCACCCAGGCTGACCTCTATGGCCTGGACGAGATCGACCAGGTTCGTCGCCAGTGGGGCGGGCGCTTCCAGTTCGCCCCCGTGCTGTCTGCCGAGCCGCAGGGTTCGAGCTGGACGGGCCTGCGGGGCATGGTGGCCGACCACCTGCCAGGCTTGTTGGGCCATGCCCTGGCCGACCAGGCCGCGTGGATGTGCGGCCCGCCGCCCATGATCGACGCCTGCAGCGCCGTGCTGCAAAAGGCCGGCGTGCCGCCGGCCCGCATCCGTTACGACAAGTTCCTGGATGCGTCGCACCTGGCGGGTGCGGCGCCGTCG
>JBEEJT010000219.1:0-16626 GCA_041169085.1 Pseudomonadota bacterium
TCACGTTTACCGATGGCACGACCTGGGACCTGGCAGCCATTCTGGCGCGCTGCTACGCTGGCACCCCGGATGCCGATGTCACCTATGGCACCTCTGACGCCAACGTCATCTCAGGACAGGCCGGCAACGACACCTTGTATGGTCGAAATGGGCATGACACCCTGTACGGAGGCGCCGACAACGATACCCTCTACGGCGAGGACGGCAACGACGCACTTTATGGCGACATGGGCCAGGACTCGCTGGATGGCGGCAATGGCGATGACACACTTGATGGCGGAGGCAGCTCCAACACGCTGAATGGAGGCGCTGGCAACGACACGTTCATCTTCACGAGGACCGGTGGATCGCAAACGATTGTTGAGAACCTCAATGTGCCCAACGATGTCGACACATTGGTGTTCGATGCCAGCATTCGGTTCGCTGATCTCACTGGAACCAAGGGGCCCAACACTGCGACCATCAGCATGAGCGATGGCAGCAGCGCCAACTTTGGAATCGGCGCTAGCACAGTAGCTGTCGAGCGCTTCCTGTTCCTCAGCGACGGGCAGATCTACACCTACGCGCAACTTGCCCCGCTGTTCAACTCACGCCCCACAGGGCAGGTGATGATCAGTGGACAAGCTGTGCAAGGCGCAACGCTGAGCGCCAGCCACACGCTGGCCGACGCCGATGGGCTCGGTGCCATCAGTTATACATGGCTGCGCAATGGCGAATCCACGGGCCTCACAGGCAACAGCTACGAGCTTTCCCAGAACGACGTAGGGGCACGCATTTCGGTCGTGGCCAGCTACACCGATGGCTTGGGCAAAGCGGAGTCTGTCGCCAGTGCAGCCACCACCCCTGTGATCAACGTGAACGATGCCCCCACTGGCGGGGTCACCATCACAGGCACAGCCATTCAAGGCCAGACCTTGACGGCCAACCATTCTCTGGTCGATGCGGATGGCTTGGGCACCATCACTTATCAATGGCTGCGCAATGGCGCCGCCACCGGCACACTGGGCGAGGCCTACACCCTCACCCAGGCCGATGTGGGTAGCCAGATCACGGTGCAGGCGATGTACACCGACGGTCAGGGCGCACAAGAGTCGGTCTACAGCGCATCGACTGCCTCGGTTGCCAACGTCAACGACGCCCCCACGGGCTCGCTGGTGATATCCGGTGGCGCACAAGAAGGCCAGACTTTGTATGTCAGCGACAGTTTGAGTGACGCCGATGGGCTCGACCCAGCCCAGGTCAGTTACCAATGGCTGCGCAATGGCACTGCTGTAGGCGTGAACGGCAACGGCTACACACTCACCCAAAGCGACGTGGGCGCACGCATCTCTGTGCGCGCCACCTACATTGATGGTCAAGGCACCACCGAATCCGTCACCAGTGCACCAACCGACGCCGTGCTCAACGTCAACAACAGCCCCACAGGTGGGCTGACGATCAGTGGCTCGGCCAGCCAAGGCCAAACGCTGTCGGTCAGCCACAACTTGGCCGACGTTGACGGCCTGGGCGCCGTGGCCTTCCGTTGGCTGCGCAATGGCGTGGCGACCAGCAACAACAGCGCCAGCTACCTCTTGGGCCAGGCGGACGTGGGCGCAGCCTTCACTGTCGTGGCCACCTACACCGACGGCCAAGGCACTTTGGAGTCCGTCACCAGCGCGGCAACATCTGCCGTGCTCAATGTGAACGATGCACCCACGGGCACCGTGAATGTGACAGGCACGGCCATCCAGGGCCAGACCTTGACCGCCAGCCATAATCTGGCAGACGCAGATGGCCTGGGTACGGTGGTCTTCCAATGGCTGCGCAATGGTGCCAACACCGGAACGACAGGCGGCACTTATGTGCTGTCTCCCGCCGATGTCGGCGCCAAGATTTCCGTCACTGCCAGCTACACCGACGGCCAGGGCTCACCTGAAGCGGTGACCAGCGCGCAAACTACGGCGGTGCAAGGGCTGAATCAGACCTTGACTGGTACCACAGGCAGCGACACCCTCACCGGTGGCGCCGGCGACGACACCTTGTCGGGCTTGGGCGCCAACGACACCTTGTACGGCGGCGCAGGCAACGACCTGCTCGACGGCGGTACGGGCACCGACAGCATGGAAGGCGGCACGGGCAACGACACCTATCAAGTCGATGCGACCACCGACGTCATCAAGGAGCTCGCCAACGAAGGTTTGGATGGGGTAAATAGCTCGGTTACCTACACCCTGCCGGCCAACGTCGAGAACCTCACGCTCATCACCACGGCAGTGATCAGTGGCACAGGCAACGCTTTGGACAACGTCCTGACGGGCAACAGCGCAGCCAACACCCTCACCGGCGGCACTGGCAACGACACGCTGACGGGTGGAGCCAGCAACGACACCCTGGTCGGCGGTGTGGGCAACGACACTTACGTCATCGATGTGAGCACAGACGTGATCACCGAGAACGCCAATGAGGGCACGGATACCGTCTTCTCGCCAGTCACCTACAGCATCGCTTCACTCCCCAACCTGGAGCACATCACCCTCACGGGCTCCAACACCATCAATGCCACGGGCAACGCTGCGGCCAACATCCTGACAGGCAACGCCGGGGCCAATACCCTGAGTGGTGGCACAGGCATCGATACCTTGATCGGCGGCGCAGGCAACGACACCTATGTGGTGGACAACCTGGCTGACGTTGTCACGGAGTCATTCAACGAGGGCACGGACCTGGTGCAGAGCTCTGTCACCTACACGTTGACAGCCAACGTGGAGAACCTGACGCTGACCACCACCAGTGCCATCAGTGGCACGGGCAATGACCTTGACAACTTGCTGACGGGCAACACTGGTGTCAACACGCTCACAGGGGGACTTGGCAACGACACCCTGGATGGCGGCACCGGTGCTGACTCGCTGGTGGGCGGCTTGGGCAATGACACGTATGTGGTCGACAACACTACAGAGAAGCTCACAGAGAACGCGGCAGAAGGCACCGATCTGGTCAAGGCCGGCGTGTCATGGACGCTGGCGGCGAACTTCGAGCACCTGACCTTGACCGGATCCTCGACGATCAATGGCACCGGCAATGCGGCCGACAACTGGTTGATCGGCAATGGGGCCATCAACACGCTCACTGGCGGCTTGGGCAACGACACCTTGGACGGCGGCGTGGGCGCTGACTCGTTGGTGGGCGGTGCAGGCAACGACATCTACTTCGTGGACAGCACCACGGAAAAGCTGACCGAGAACCTCAATGAGGGCACGGACACCGTGCGCAGCATGGTGACGTGGACGCTGGGCGCCAACTTTGAGCATTTGACGCTGGAGGGCAGCAACGCCATCAATGGCACGGGCAACACCTTGAGCAACGCACTGACCGGCAATGCCATGGCCAACACCTTGACCGGCGCAGGCGGGAACGACACATTCCGAGGTGGCCTGGGCACCGACACCTTGAACTCATCCTCCACCACGTCAAACGATACGTACATTTGGGGCCGAGGAGAAGGTGCCGATGCCTTGACTGACACAGGCGGCGTGGATCAACTTCAGATCCTGGCTGGGGTGACGGCAGACCAAGTGTGGCTGCGCCAAGTTGGCAGCAACCTGGAGGTGTCGGTCATTGGCACGACCGACAAGTTCACGGTCAACAACTGGTACACGGCCACAGCCAACCAGGTGGAGTCGTTCAAGCTGGCGGATGGCAAGACATTGACATCAGGCAACGTTCAGAAGCTGGTGTCGGCCATGGCCAGCTTCACGGTGCCAGCCCAAGGCCAAACCACCTTGCCCGCCAGTTACCAGACCACACTGAACCCGGTGATTGCGGCAAACTGGACATAAGCCCAAACACCCATCCATGAATAGCCCGGCTTTGCCCGGGCTATTTGCTTTCCACCCCACCTGAAGCCCATGCCTCCGGACCGCAACCCCATGACCGCCAGGCTTTTCATTGTCTACACGCTGTCGATGTGTGGCCTCCTCTCAGCTTGCCAACGTGCCCCAACCGCGCTCGACATTGACCGCCTCACGAGGCTGACGCACACCGACCGGTTCACGCCCACCCAGCAACTGGCGCCATCGCCCCAGGCGTGGCCCCTCGGCAGCACGGTGTGTGTGCTTTACCCGTACCAGTCCCGCGAAGAAGGCCGCTCGACAGGCGTGACATCTGCCACCGTCGAGCGCATCAACAACGCCCTCCAGGAACAGGGGTACCAAGGCCATGAGGGCCAGTGGGCGCTGGTGGTGGCCACGCCTGAACGGGTGGACATCAGCCCCTTGCTGGTTGACCGACACAGCAACGCTTTGTCGCCTCAAGAGGCGACAGCCCGCAAGCTGGTCCTGCCTGCAGGCTTGGAGGTGACGCCCTGCGCTCCTCTGGCCCTCAGCCAGGTGTTGAAGCACCAAGTGGCTGACCGAACCTATTTTGTCTTCGCTTCGGCCAAGACGAGCGCGCCCTGATCACCGCCCCAGCTTGGCCTGGAAGAACGCCGTCTGCTTGGCCACCACCTGCTCGAACACCGGCCCCGTGTAGGGGCTGAAGTGGTGCGCATCTTTCAGCTCAATGAAGGTGCCGTGCTTCAAGGTGGCGGCCACCTCGCGCACCTTCTGGATGGGGATCAGGCCATCGTTGGTGGCCGCGATCATCAGCACCGGCGCGGCGATGTCTTTGGCGGCATCGCCCGGGTTGTAGAACGGCAGCGACATGAACACGCGGGCCGCCACGCGGTTGAGTTGCGCCTCGTGCCCTTTCGGCACCAGCTTGAGGTAGCCGTCCCAGCACTCGGGGCAGATCAGCGCGGCAAAGCCCTCCTTCGCCACCGTGGGCACATACAGCGGCTCGGCGCTGGCGCCGCGCACCATGTCGCGCAGCGCCTGGAAGCCCGCCACCGGCTGGTACTTCAAGGGGAACAGCAGGCTGCTCGACAAGCCGTTCACGAAGGGCACTTGCGAGCTCACTGCCTTCACCGCCTGCGGGCGCTGCGCTGCGGCCTTGAGCACATGCCCACCACTGTAAGAAGACCCCCAGATGGCCAAACGCTGACCGTCCACCTCGGGGTGTTTGGCCACCGCGTCGATGGCGGCCACCCAATCTTTGACGTGCTCTTCGCCGTCCACCACCTGGCGGGGCTGGCCACCGCTCACGCCAAAGCCGCGGTAATCGAACAGCACCACGGCCATGCCCGCCTGGGTGAAGCGCTCGGCAAAGGGCTTGAGGCCGAACTCGATGGTGGCGCCAAAGCCGTGGGCCATGATCACCACGGGGGGCTTGCGGCCGTCCGCTTGCGCCTCGGGCAACCAGATTTCACCGGCGCACTGCACCTGCTGCGGGCAGGCGAAGCTGAACGGCATCTTGGCAGGGGCCGCCTGGGCCGAGCCTGCCCAGCTGGAGGCGGCCACCAGGCCCATGGCCCAGAGGCGACGAGAGAAGACGGAAAGGCGCGGCATCGACAGGGGCATGGGGACGGGGCTCGAAAGTCAAGAAAAAATGGGGGCCGCGGCGTGCACGGTCAAGGTACCCTTCAGTACCAGCACAAAAGCATACCCATCCGCGCGGGTACGGTCAAGTACCGCCGTCGGCATGAGCGACACTGCTGCCCGTGTCTTCCACCATGAACGCCCCCGAATCGCAGGCGGCCCTGCCCCAGGCCGACGCCCGCACCCGATTGCTCGACGGCCTGGCTGCGGCCCTGGTCGACAAGCCCTATGCCGACATCACCGTGGCCGATGTGGTGGCGCGCGCTCATGTGTCCAAGCGCACTTTCTACGAACAGTTCCCCAGCAAAGAAGCCTGCCTGCTGACGCTGGGCGAGCGCCTGGGCGACGAGGTGCTGGCCCTGGTGGCCGTCACCTACCAGCACGGCGCGGAATGGGTGGACCAGCTGCGCAATGTCACCCACGTCTACTTGTCTTGCCTGGCGAGCCAGCCTTCGGTGCTGCGCGCGCTTTACATCGACCTGCCCACGTTGGGGCCCCAGGGCCTGGCGCTGCGCCGCCGCGTCACCGACCAGTTCGCCGCTTTCCTGATCGCGCAAGTCGAGCTGTTCCGGCTGGAAGAGCCGCGCAAGCGCCCGCTGACGGCCCCCATGGCGGCGGCTGTGGTGGGCGGGGTGAACGAGCTCATCTTGCGGGCCATCGAAGAAGACCGCTCGGCCGAATTGCCCAGCCTCACGCCCACCGTCACGGAGTTCATCCAGGCGGTGGTGGAGTCGCTGAACCCGCCGGGGGTGTTTGGCGCGGGCGGGCCGGCTGCACCGGTCGCCAGCTGAGCGGCCGGCAGCCCAAGCCGCCCCAAGCCGCCCCAAGCCGCCCCAAGCCGCCCCAAGTCGGCCTCAGTCGGTCGCTTCGTCTTCACACCGCGCCACGATGGCGCCCAGGCCCTCGATCTCCACGCGCACGGTGTCGCCGCTGCGCAGGAACTTCGGCGGGTTGAAAGCCGCACCCACGCCGGCGCAGGTGCCGGTGAAGATCACGTCACCCGGCTCCAGCGTCATCACCTGGGTCAGCTGGGCGATCTGCGACCACAGGTTGTGGATCATCAGGCTGGTGTGGCTGCTTTGGCGCAGCTCGCCGTTCACCCAACACTGGATGGCCAGCGCATGGGGGTCTGGCACCTCGTCGGCCGTGGTGATCCACGGGCCATAAGGCGCATGGGTGTCGAAGCTCTTGCCCAGCGTCCACTGCGAGGTGCGCTTCTGGATGTCGCGCACCGACACGTCGTTGCCCACCGCGTAGCCGAACACCACTTCGTGGGCGCGCTCGGCGGGCACGTGGCGGCAGCGCTGGCCGATGACGGCCACCATCTCGGCCTCGTAGTCGGTCATCTGCGAGATGCGCGGCAACACGATGGGGTCAAAGGGCGCGTGGATGGCGTTGGCCAGCTTGGGGAACCAGATCTGGTGTTCCGGCGGCGTGCGCACCTCGCCGATGATCTGTTCGTTCACGTGTTCCAGGTAGTTCAGCCCGATGGCCAGCGTCTTGCCTGGGCGTGGCACCGGGGCCAGCAGGTGCACGTCGTCCAGCGTCGTCAACCAGTCGGCTTGCACGCCGGCCGGCACGGCCGCATCCGACGCCAGCAAGGCTTCGCGCCAGGCGCCCACACGCGCTTGCAGACTGTCCCACTGGGCGATCAGGTCGATCATGGGCTGGTGCGCCGACAAAGCCGGCCCCAGGGCGCGGCTGAGATCGAGCACGCGGGTGCCCACCACCAGGCCCACCGCGGTGCGGTCTGATTGGGTGAAGGTGCACAGGTGCATGGGGTCCTTTCCGCCTGAGTTCAGGCTTGTCGCAGGCAGTCGACGATGGTGAGCCTGGCGGCCCGCCAAGCCGGGATGAAGCCGCCCACCAGCCCCATCACCAGGGCAAACACCATCGATTGCGCCGCGATGGCTGGGGTGAGCGTGAAGCTGAAGGCCAGCTCGGCAAAGCTCTGGAAGTTCATGGTCGAGATCTGCACCGTTTGCATCAGGGCGGCGCCGACCAAACCCAGCAGGCCGCCCACCATGGACAACAGCATCGATTCCAACAAGAAGCCCTTGAGCACGGCGCCGCGCGGGAAGCCCAGCGCACGCAGCGTGCCGATCTCGCCGATGCGCGAGGCCACCGACGCGAACATGGTGATCATGGCACCCACGACGGCCCCGATCGAAAAGATGATGGACAGCGCCAGCCCCAAGAGGTTGATGAACAAGGTGATCATCTCCGATTGCTCGGCATAGAACACGGTTTCGGGCTTGGCTTCCAGGCTCAGGCGCGGGTCTTGGCCGATGCGGTCTCGCACCGCCTGCAGGGCCGTTTCGGGCTGGCCGTCGTGGGCCAGCTTGAACACCACGACGGAAAAGTCCACCCGGCGGAAGGCTTGCATCATCTGGTCGCCGTCGCCCCAGATCTCGGAATCGAAGCCGCTCTTGCCCGCGTCGAACAGCCCCACCACGCGCCACTCGCGGCCCGCGAACTTCATGGTCTCACCCAGGCCGGCGTGGGCAAAGCCTTGTGCAATCGAGCGGCCCGCGATGATCTCGCTGGTGCCAGGGCGGAACATGCGGCCGGCCACCAGTTTCACCTGGGGCCGCAGCGCCAGGCCATGGGCCGACGTGCCCCGGATGGCCACGTTGCTGGGCTTGCCGCTGCGCCGCTTGGGCAGCGTGTTGAGCACCACCACTTCCTCGCTGACCAGCGGTTGGCCCAGGCGGTCGGTGGCCACTTGGGGCAAGGCGTCGAGGATGGCGGCCTGCTCGCGCGAGATGCCCGAGTTGATCTCGGCGCCTGCGCCCTTGCGCAACACGATCACGTTGTCAGGCAAGCCCGTGGCCACCAGCGTCTCGCGGATGCCCTCGCTCATCATCAACACCGTGGCGAACACATAAACCACCAGGCCCATGCCGATGGCGGTGAGCAATGTGGTTACCCGGCGCACCCACAGGTTGCGCGCCACGTAACTCAAGGGCACGCCGGCCACCAGGCGCTCAAGCCACATGACGCAACCCCTGCACGATGTCGATGCGCGACATCTTCCAGGCCGGCCACAAGGCCGCCGCCAAGCCCACCACCACGCAGGCCAGCACTTGCAAGGCCATGGTGGTGCCCGAGACGTTGAACACCGGGAACAAGGTGCCCGTGTGGGCGCGGAAGGTGTGGGCCAGCGGCCAGGTCAACGCGATGCCCACGGCGCCGCCAATGGCGGTGATCAACAGGGACTCGCCCAACAGCAGCCGCACCACGAAGCCCGGCCTGAAGCCCAGCGCCTTCAAGGTGGCGTATTCGCCCAGGCGTTCGCGCGCGGTCATGGTCATGGTGTTGGCCATCACCGCCAGGATGATCCCCATGATGATGAAGCTCACCGCTTCGACGGCCACCAGGATGGCTTCGCTCATGGAGACGAAGCCCAGCTGGAAGGCCTTCTCGGTTTCGGTCAGCGTCTCGGCCAGCGAGTTGCGAAACAGGGCGTCCACGCGCTGGGCCACTTCGGGCGCTTCGTCGGGGTGAGTGATGCCGACGATGAACACGCCCACGTGCTGGGCCTGCGCGCCCTTGGGCCACCGGGTCTTGAGCGTGTCCACCAGGCGCTGCCAGTGGAAGAACATCTGTTGCTCGTCCGTGCGCTGGTCGGCCCCTTTGTAGATGGCGCGCACCACGAAGTCCCAGTCGCCGGGGTAGCTGGTGCCACGCAACGTGACGGTGTCGCCCAGCTTCCAGCCAAACTGGTCGGCCAGCTTGCGGCCCACCACGGCGCCCCTGCGGTCACGCAAGAAGGCCTGGTACTGATCTGCCGGGATCTTGAACTCGGGGTACAGCGGGAAATAGGTGGGCGGGTCGACGGCGAACTGGGCAAAGAAGTTGCGCTCGTCGATGTAGACGCCACCGAACCAGTTGGCCCACGAGATGCTGCTGACGCCGTCCACCCCCTTGATGCGCTCGCCGTAATGGGGTGGCAGCGAGAAGGTCAGCGAAATGGCGTTGCGGGTGATGAGCCGCGTGCTGGAGGTGGCATCGACGCCCGCGTACCAGGCGTCGACGATGGTGCGCAGCAGGCCGAAGGCCGACACCGCCACCACCAGGCCCACCAGCGTGAGCCCGGCGCGCACTTTGTGGCGAAAGGCGTTGCGCAGCAGCAGTCGCGTCAGGAACATGGGCTGACGCGCTTGGCCTCAGCGCGCCGCTTGCAAGGCCAGGCGTGTGGCCTGGGCCACTTGGCGGCCGGCCGAAGCGAAATCGTCCCCGCTGCTGGCGTAAAGCACCGCACGCGAACTGTTGACGACGATGGTGCCTGTGACTTGGCCTTGGGCATCGGTCTTGAGGCCCGCCTTGACGGTGGCCACGGCGTCACCGCCCTGCGCGCCCACACCGGGGATCAGCAGTGGCAGCGTGGGGGCGAGTTCGCGCACGCGGGCGATCTCTTCCGGGAAGGTCGCGCCCACCACCAGGCCCATCTGGCCATTGGTGTTCCAGGGCCCTTGTGCCTGCCGGGCGATGTGCTCGTAGACACGCGGCTGGCCTTCGACGTCGGCCAGGCGCAGGTTCTGCAAATCAGAGCCACCGGGGTTGGACGTGCGGCACAGCAGGATCACGCCCTTGCCCGGGTACTTCAGGAAGGGCTCCATGGTGTCAAAACCCATGAACGGCGACAGCGTGACCGCGTCGGCCTGGTAGCGCTCGAACGCTTCGCGGGCGTATTGCTCGGCCGTGGAGCCGATGTCGCCCCGCTTGGCGTCGAGGATGACCGGCACCTGCGGCGCCACGCGGCGCATGTAGGCCATCAGGCGCTCGAGCTGGTCTTCAGCGCGGTGGGCGGCGAAATAGGCGATCTGCGGCTTGAAGGCGCACACCAGGTCTTTGGTGGCGTCGACCATGGCGGCGCAGAAATCGAAAATGCGATCGCTCTGGCCTTTCCAGGCCCCGGGGAACTTGTTGGGCTCCGGGTCGAGTCCCACGCACAGCAGGGACTGGTTGAGGGCTTGGGCGCGCAGCAGTTGCTCGGTGAAGATCATGGCTGGGATTCTACGACCCCGGCCCCCACCATGACAGACTCAACGGCTCACTTGCGGAACACCACGTTGACCGAGGCAGGCACGTCGGCCTCGTCCAGGTAGGCGATGGCGCCAGGCGTGTTCTGCACAAATTGCAGCACCTCGGCCACCGAAGCCAGCTCGCGCGGCGGCGCCCCCTTGCCGATGTAGCGGCGCACCGTCCAGTAGCCGGTGTAGGCGTCTTCTGCTTGCTGCATCAAGTCATTCAAGAAGCGCTGGCGCAGGGTCTGGCCAGGCTTGAGGTTGGCGGGCTGCACGGCCACGCCGTCCACCTCGATTGCCTTGCCCGTGTAAATGCGCTGCACGGTGCTGGCGTCGATCTTGTGCACGTTGGCGTGGGCCACCACCACCACCGCTCCGGCCCAGGCCGTGCACGGGGGGCTCATCTGCATCAACAAGATGAGGGCCGAGAGGAAGAGGCATCGCTGAGTCATGTGGGCCTCCTCAAAACACGAAGCTGTAGTTGGCGGTCAGCACATTGATGTGCTGCTGCCTGACCACGCCCGTGGACGGTGAATCGACCAGCCCCGATCGCTTGCCGATCTCGGTGCGCATCCACTCGAATTTCAGCTTGCTTTGGGGGGTGACCGACAGGGACGTGCCTACCGCCAGTGCACGCTCGTCGTAGGCGCTGACGTAGTCCGCCCCGGCCCGGTGGATCGCGTTGATCAGGTCGGCGTTGGGCACGTTGCCTGGCCACTGCACCGCGTCCAGCGATTCGCTGACCCGCGCCATGGTGCCCAAGGACTTGAGCCGGCTCAGGCTCACGTAAGGCGTGAAGCGCCCCATGTCGTGCTGCAGCGCCACGTAGCCCGCGATCGTGCTCCAGTTGTGGCCCGCCTGTCCGGGCGAGATCGAGCGGGCAACTTCGCCGCTCAATCGCCACGTGGGCTGCAGCGCCTGCTCAAAGCCAAAGGAATAGATGTGGATGGTCTTGTGGCTGGCCATGCCGATGGGCGGCCCAGGCAAAGCGCTGATCAGCCGGTAGTAGCCCAGGCCACCCCCTGCGTCCACATAGGGGAAGTTGGCCCCCATGTCGGTGCCGTCCTTCTTGCGAATCACGAGGCGGTGTGCGCCCACGCGCCAGGTCGATTCAGGCAGGTGCCAGGTCAGGGCCGTGCCCAGGTAGCTTGTGCGGTCGGCGATGTAGCCCGCGCCCTCGTCCCGAGTCCAGGTGCGGATGGTCAACGGGGCTTCGCCGGTGTAGACATCGAGCGAAGCATCGCCGGCCCCCGCCACCCAACTGCGCGAAGCGTAAGCCCCCGTGAAATCGTTGGAGGGCATCAAGGCGTAGAAGTGAGGCGGCAGGCGTGCAAAGGCATAGGTCTGCCCCACGTCCACGCTTTCCGAATTGAGGTACAGCGGCAAGCGCTGTTTGCCAGCCCGCAACAACCAGTCGTTGTTCGGGCGCCAGGACAAGAACGCCCAGGCCGTGTTCACGCCCCACTTGTTGTCGTTGCCCATCGACGGGGCAACCTTGGCCTGCACCGTGGCCGCCCATTGCGGGTTGAAGCGCAGGTCCAGCTGGGCCCCCAGCACCGAGTCACGCTGGAAGGTGCCCTGGTCGTCGATGAAGCGCAAATAGCTGTAGGGCCGGTCGGAGACCGCATAGCCCAAGGTGCCGTAAGCCGAAAAATTCCACTCTTCGGCCCAGGCCATGGTCGAGCTCAAGCTCAAGACCAAACCTGCCGTGGCCCGCCACACGCACTGACGCATGAACACCTCCTGTCGCTTGGGGGCCTGCCGGGGTGGTGGCCCTGGTCAAGCCAGGGCAGCCGCGCGTGCGGCCCCAGACTTGACTTGTGCAAGGAGAATGTCGGCGGGAATGGGGCGTCAGAAAAGCTGAATCAACGCCCCTGCGGCAGGGCAATCCTGCCGCCAGCCCCGGACTCAATGGCGGCGGGCGCGTCGCCGTGCTGCGGCCAGACCGGCCAAGCCGGTCAAGCCCAGCGCCATCATGTTCAACGTCGCGCTTTCCGGCACCGCCATGGCCAGCGACTTGTTCTGTGCGATGGAGATGCCCGTGATGTTGATCGTGGCGGAACCCGATCCAGCGGACTGGCCAGGGCCAGCAAAGCTGAGCAACGGGAAGTTGGAATTGGACGCACTGAAGCTCTGCAGGATGCTGCTCACGGCGATCGTTTTGGAAAACGTGCCCGAGCCGCTCCAAATGGTGTTCGGGCCCGTCGGGTTGAAGCCGCCGTCGTACACGAACGCCCCAGAAACGCTGTACGTTCCGCTGACCGTCAGGGTGGCGTCAGGCGCCCAGCCACCGTCGGGCGTCAAGTTGGAGGTGGGCTTGAGGCCAACCGAGCCAGAGACCGTGCCGAAACTGTTGAAGAAGGTGCGGCTCAGCGTGGTGGGCGTCAGCTCCAGGCCGGCGGGACTGCCGTCCACATAGAACGTCGACTGTCCCGAAGCGGCGCTGATGGTGGGGCTGTCCAACCCACCAAATGAGAAATTCAGGCCTCCCGAGAAGCCGTTGGACGAAGCTGCGGACGCACTGCCCGAAGCCAGGGTGAGGGAAAAAACGGCGGCGCAGGCCATGGCCGAAGCCCGAAGAGTCGTGACTTGCATGAAAGCTCCCTGTTGAACATTGGTTTGGAGAGCGCCCGCGCAATGGGGGCGCCCGGAACCAATTTGAGCACAGAGCCATGCCTGCGCGGGCCACGCCCGCAGCGCGCCACGCCAAGTTGCAGGGCGAACAGCCGACGCGCCAGCGGCCAGACCGACAGGTCAGATGCGCTGAGCCAGCGCTTCGGCCTTGCCGATGTAGTTGCCCGGCGTCATGGCCATCAGGCGGGCCTTCTCGTCTTCGGGCAGCTCCAGCGTGGCGATGAAGGCCTGGATGGACTCGCGGTTGATGGTCTTGCCGCGCGTGAGTTCCTTCAGGCGCTCGTACGGGTTGGGCAAGCCGTAGCGGCGCATGACGGTCTGGATGGGCTCGGCCAGCACTTCCCAGGCGCTGTCCAGGTCGGCATCGAGGGCGCCGGGGTTGATTTCCAGCTTGCCCAGGCCGCGGGCCAGGCTGTCGTAGGCCAGCAGGGTGTAGCCCAGGCCCACGCCCATGTTGCGCAGCACGGTGGAGTCGGTCAGGTCACGCTGCCAACGGCTGATGGGCAGCTTCTGGCTCAGGTGGGTCAGCATGGCGTTGGCCAGGCCCAGGTTGCCTTCGGCGTTCTCGAAGTCGATGGGGTTGACCTTGTGCGGCATGGTGGACGAGCCGATCTCGCCGGCCTTGGTCTTCTGCTTGAAGTAACCCAGGCTGATGTAACCCCAGACGTCGCGCGACCAGTCGATCAAGATGGTGTTGGCGCGCGTGAAAGCGTCAAACATCTCGGCCATGTAGTCGTGCGGCTCGATCTGGATGGTGTAGGGGTTGAAGGTCAGGCCCAGTTGGTTTTCGATGACCGACTGGCTGAAGGCTTCCCAGTCTTGCTGGGGGTAAGCCGACAGGTGGGCGTTGTAGTTGCCCACGGCGCCGTTCATCTTGGCCAGCAGCTTCACGTCGGCGATGCGGGTGCGGGCGTGCTGCAGGCGGGCCACCACGTTGGCGATTTCCTTGCCCACGGTGGTGGGGCTGGCGGTCTGGCCGTGGGTGCGGCTCAGCATGGGCTGGGCGGCCAGGGTCTTGGCCATGGCGCTCAGCGTGGCGATGATGCCGTCGAGTGCGGGCAGCATGACCTGCTCACGGGCGCCCTTGAGCATCAGGCCGTGGCTGGTGTTGTTGATGTCTTCGCTGGTGCAGGCGAAGTGCACGAACTCGCTGGCCTTTTCGAGTTCGGTGTGGCCGGTGAAGCGGGCCTTGATCCAGTACTCGACCGCCTTCACGTCGTGGTTGGTGGTCTTTTCGATGTCCTTGATGGCCTGGGCATCGGTTTCCGAGAAGCGGGCCACCAGGCCACGCAGGTAACCACGCGAAGCCTCGGACAGCGAGGGGAACTCGGGCAGGCCCGCGTCAGACAGCGCGATGAACCATTCGACTTCGACCTGCACGCGGCGGTGCATCAGCCCGAACTCGGACAGCAAGGGGCGCAGGGTCGACACTTTGGCGGCGTAACGGCCGTCCAGAGGAGACAGGGCAGACAGGGCAGACAGGTTCATGGCTGGACGCGGCGGCGTGACACTCAAAACCCGTCATTTTACGGCGCCACCCCCGGCGATGGCCAGCGGGCACGCAATTCGTCGGCGTCCACCCTTGACCAGACGGTGATGGCTTGCAGCCGCGCGCGGTGGGTGGCCGCCTGAGCCCAGGGCCAATACAGGCCGCAGGTCAGCACCAACAGCAAGGCGTGACGGCATTGCTGGCGCACATAGGCGGCCACGTTGAGCCGACTTTGCAGGCGCACCAGCTTGTTGCCGGTTTTTCCCCAGACGAAATTTTGCAGCCGCGCCTGGACATAGGCCCGCGCCGCCACCCCCACCAACCCGGCGGGCAACGCCACCCACAAGCCATGGCCCCACGCCCCCACCGGCACGTGGCACAGACGCAGCGCCGCCCACAACAGGGCCGTGACGCCGCCCATGAACGCCGCCACCAACGCCGACCAGACCACCGCCCGCCAAAACAGGCTCCACAGGCCCTCGCGCGGGCCCGCCCACCACACCGACCAGGGCCCCAGACGCAGTTGACGCTGACGCCAATTCAACCAGGCCCAGCCCCCCAAGGGCGCGACCATGGCGGCGCCGGCCGCCACCGCGCCCCACAGGCACCAGGCTTGGGGGCTGCCCCAATGTGCGGCGGCAGCGCCCCCCCACAACAAGGTCCAGGCGCCCAACATCAAGGGCCAGACCTGACCGTACACCTGGGCACAACGCCCCTCGAAGCCCATGCGACGACGCGCCCAACTCAAATGCTGGGCACGCTGCCTCACCTGCATGAACACCAGCATGGGCCAGGCCAGCACGGCCAGTGAAGTGGCCACCAGGCCCAACGCGCTGCCCGCCAGCCAAGACAAACCCACCCCCAACAGCAAAGCCCAGGTCAATGCCGCCTGAGTCAACCAGGCGAGAGGCCGCCGGTGGTCGTCCAGGCTGAGGCCCGCCACCCGGGTGTGACGCCAAAGCGACCGGCCCGCCTCGGTGGCCGCCCACGGCAAATAGGCCCCGGCAGACAACAACTGCTTGGCGGCCAACCAGGCCCAGCGGCGCGCGTGCCGATTCGCGTCGTGGCTGACTTTCACCGGCCACGCTTTCACCGCACCCCGAGGCAAGCGCCGCACCGCCGGCTCGCCAGGCGCCTCGGCCGGCGGCACCGCCCGCAAGGTGGCGCGAGGTGCCGAGGCCTGCGCCTCATGTGCCCCACCGGCCGCCTGGCCGGGCAGGCGCGAGCCGATGGGCTGCGGCCAAGGCTGGCTGGCAGCATCCAGGGTCGAGGGGCCTTCCGGCCCCTGCGCCCGCCCCCCAGTGGCGCGGGGTGGCGCTTCGCTCAGCCTGATGACCCGCACCTTCTGAGCGCGCGGGGAGTGCATCCGCGCATCATAGGGAACACCCGCCCCCCTTTTCCCCACCCTTGCACCCCGAGATGAAGGGCGTGAACAAACCGCGCCAAGCTGAGGCCATTGCCTGAGCGGGGGGCTCGCCCGCTAGAATCAACGCAAACACACAGCCATTCACAGCATGAAACTGATCGGATCACTGACCAGCCCCTTCGTCCGCAAGGTACGCGTGGTGCTGGCCGAGAAGAAGCTGGACTACAAGTTCGAGGTGGAGGACGTCTGGGCAGCCGACACGCGCATTGGGGACTCCAATCCGCTGGGCAAGGTGCCCTGCCTGGTCATGGAAGGCGGCGAGGCCATTTTTGACTCGCGCGTCATCGTGGAATACGTCGACACGCTGTCGCCCGTGGGCAAGCTGATCCCGCTCAGCGGCCGCGAGCGCGTCGAAGTCAAGACCTGGGAAGCCCTGGCCGACGGCCTGCTGGACGCCGCCATCCTGGCCCGCATGGAAGCCCACTGGGCCGGCCGCACGCCCGAGCAACGCAGCCAGGCCTGGATCGACCGCCAGATGAGCAAGGTGCACGACAGCCTCAAGGCCATGAGCTCCGGCCTGGGCGACCGTGGCTGGTGCTGCGGCATCCACCACACCCTGGCCGACCTGTCGGTGGGTTGTGCGCTGGGCTACCT
>JBEEJT010000220.1:0-3760 GCA_041169085.1 Pseudomonadota bacterium
GCGTCCATGACCATCACCGGCTTCATCCGTTATCAGATCGATCCGTTCCAGCGGCAAGCATTCAGCCGCTACGCAGAGGCCTGGGGCCGCATCATTCCGCGCTGCGGCGGCAACCTCATGGGCTACTTCCTGCCGCATGAAGGCAGCAACGACGTGGCCTGGGGCCTGATCAGCTTTGACAGCATGGCCGCCTATGAGCGCTACCGCGCCGTGCTGAAGGCCGATGACGAGGGGCGTGCCAATTTTGAGATGGCGCAGTCTCTGCGTTTCATTCTTCGCGAAGAACGCACCTGGCTGGAAGCCGTGCCATCGACGCTCAACAAAGCGCGCGAGGTGGCGCCATGATCGCCGTCATTTTCGAACTCGAGCCGCATGCAGGGCAAGCCCAGCGCTACTTCGAATGGGCGGAGGCCTTGAAGGCCTCGCTCATGGCTCAGGACGGCTTCATCTCCATCGAGCGTTTTGAAAGCGTGGGTCTAGCTGGCCGCTACCTCTCCTTGAGCTTCTGGCGCGACGAGGCTGCGGTCAGGCAATGGCGCAACATGGAGGCGCATCGGGCAGCGCAAAGCGATGGGCGATCGCAGATTTTTGCCCACTACCGTTTGCGGGTGGCCGAGGTGATTCGGGACTACGGCCTGTCTGATCGCGCCCAGGCGCCCGCCGACTCCGTGGATGCCTTAGGCTGAGGGCATGAAACGCCCTGCTGCCGCCCACGAACCTCGCATCGCCCGGGTTGCGGCCATGATGGCCGACCCTGCGCGCTCGTTGATGCTGGCGTACCTGTTGTCGGGCGAGTTGGCCAGTGCCGGTGAGCTGGCGTCAGCGGCATCGGTCACGCCCGCCACCGCGAGCGGCCACCTGGCCAAGTTGCTGGAGATGGGCCTGGTGGTCTGTGAAGCCCGTGGGCGGCACCGCTACTACAGGCTGGCCGATCTCGATGTGGCGCACGCGCTGGAAGCCTTGGCTGTTGTCGCCGAGCGCTCAACGCATCAACGCAAGTGGGAGCATCCGGCGCGAAGCCGATTGCGTTTCGCCCGGTGTTGCTACGGCCATCTGGCCGGCGAATTGGGCGTGCAGCTGCTGACGGCCTTGCTGGCGCGTGATGCCCTGAGCATGACCCATGACGGCTTTGCCTTGACCCGCCACGGCCGCACATGGCTGGCCGACATGGGCCTGGTGCCTCAGCCTGCATCGGCAAAGCGGCGCTATGCCTACCCTTGTCTGGATTGGTCGCAGAGGCGCGACCACCTGGCGGGCCAGCTCGCTGACGAGTTGTTGGCGCACTTTCTCCACAAGGGGTGGGTCAGGCGGGCAGATGGTCGTGCGTTGGATCTGACGCCTGTCGGCCGGCAAGTGTTGGTGCCGATGCTGGAGTCAGCCGCGCCCCATCTTCACGTCCATGTCGATCTGCATTCGCGCGCTTCGGGGGGCGGAGGCCCTCGGTTCGCGGACGGCTGATTTTCTTCAAGTGCGAGACTGTTTGATTCCGCTTCGAGACGATTCAGCGCTTCCCCCACCGATTTTTCTACCGTTGAGCGAGACTTGGACAGTGCACATCCCCGCGTCCGCCGACGCCGCCCCCCAAGGCTGAACGCCGAAGGCGCCTGTCGGGCGCGAATCTTGCGTGCCATGCTTGGCCGCCGCACAACGTGGTGCGAGTGGCACCACAACGGTGTTGCCGGTTCGTCAGTCGAGCCGGCAACATTTTTTTTGCCCGGCCAGGAACCCATGCTCTACTCGTTCGCCATGCGCGTGCCCCCATTTGATTCGCCCACCGCTGGAGGGCGCCCATGAGCTTCGACGTCGACATCGGCTTTTGCTCCGAGCGCGGCCCGCGCAGCGCCAACGAAGACTTTGCTGGCGTGTGCCAGCCGCAGGCCCACGAAGCCGCCTGGGGCGTGGTGGCAGCCTTGTCCGACGGCGTCTCCAATGGTGGCCGGGGCATGGAAGCGGCCCAGACCACGGTGATGACGCTGACCCAGGATTGGTACAGCACCCCCGCCACCTGGGACCCGACCGTGGCCCTCGACCGCGTGATCCAGGCCCACAACGGCTGGCTGGTGTCGGGCAACCGGCGCCGCGAGGCGCTGGAAGGGCGGCAAGCTGAAACCGGCACCTGCACACTCACCGCCTTGGTGTTGCGCGCCCATGGCTACACGCTGGCGCACGTGGGCGACAGCCGAGCCTGGCTGATCCGCGAAGGCGAATGCACGCTGCTCACGCAAGACCACGTGATGGGGCGCACCGAGTTCCAAAATGGCCTGACCCGTGCGGTGGGCCTCGACGACGCTTTGCGGGTGGACTACGCCGAAGGCGACCTGCGCCTGGGCGATGTGCTCGTCCTGACCAGCGACGGGGTGCACGGCGCCATCAAGCGTGGGCAGCTGCAAAGCCTGGCGTCCCAGGGCAGTGCCCAGGAAGCCGCCAACGCGCTGGTGGCCAAGGCCTTGTCGTCGGGCGGGCGCGACAACGCCACCGCCGTGGTGCTCAAGGTGCGCAGCCTCGACCTGGTCAGCCTGGCCGACATGAGCCGCCGGGGCCGCCAGCTGCCGGTGCCGCCACGCATGAAGGCGGGCGACGTGATCGACCAGTACGTGGTCGAAGACGCGGTGTTCACCAATGGCGTGCACCGTGTCTACCGTGTGCGCGACCCGCAGCAAGGCACGCTGCACGCGCTCAAGACGCTGCACGAGTCGCGCGCCAGCGACGAACAAGAGCGCGAGATGCTTGCGCACGAGGCCTGGCTGGCGGCCCGTGTTTCAGAGCGCCACGCCGAAGGCTTTCTGCACGTCACCGAGCCGGTACAGCCCACGGCGTTTTACACGCTGTCGGACTGGTTGAACGGCGAGTCGCTGGCGCACAAGCTGGAGCGCAAGGCCCCCGTGTCGGTGAGCGATGTGGTGTCGGCCTGGGTGAGCTTGTCGCGCACCTTGGGCCGGCTGCACCAGCACGGGGTCGTCCACCGCGACATCAAGCCCGACAACCTGCACCATGGCGACGATGGCCAGTGGCGCATCCTGGACCTGGGCGTGGCCCTTTCGGGCAAGGAGCCCGAAGCCGTGCGCGTGTTGCACGCAGGCACGCCCAGCTACATGAACCCGGAGCAGTGGTCGGACGACCCGGCGCAGGCCATGGCCACGCCGCAGTCTGACTTGTACGCGCTGGGGGTGTCGATGTACCTGTGGCTCACGGGGCGGCTGCCTTATGGCGAAGTCGAGCCTTACCAGGTGGGGCGCTATCGGCGCGATCCGGTGCCGCCTTCGCGCATCCGCCCCGACGTGCCCATCTGGTTGGACCACATCGTGCTCAAGGCGGTGGCCCGTGAGGCCAAGCAACGCTTCGAGACGGCTGAAGAGATGAAGCTGGCGCTGGAGCGTGGGGCGTCTCGGCCCTTGACGCCGGCCCGCGCGGCTTCGCTGTTGGAGCGTGACCCGGCGGCCGTGTGGCAGATCGCGTTCGGCGTGTCGGTGCTGTTCAACCTGCTGCTGGTGTATTGGCTGGCCTTCCTGCCGCACCATTGAGCGCTGGAGCCCGCCGGTGGCGGGCCGCGTCAGGCCGCTTGCTGGGCGGGCAGAGGGCCGAACATCAGCGTGTCGCGCTGGTCCGCCACCGAGGCCTTTTGCTTGATGAGGTCGAAGTACCAGGGGCCATCGGCCACGTCGCCGTACAGGCAGGCGCCCACCAGCGTGTCGCCCTTGAGCACCAGCTTCTTGTAGACATTGCGCAGCGGGTCGCGCAGCAACAGGGCCTGGGTGCCTTC
>JBEEJT010000221.1:0-4186 GCA_041169085.1 Pseudomonadota bacterium
TCGATCTGGGTGATGCCGGCCAGGCCGTCGTCAAGCTCAACCAGATCCTGCCGGCCGACCAGATCGCGCTGGGCGGCCCGGCCCGCATCCAGAGCCAGTACGCCCAGCTCTGGTCGCAGGCGGAGAGCGAGGCCTACTACGGCGCGCTCAAGCAGCGTTTCAAGGCCCAAGTCAGCCTGAAGGCCAAGGCCACGGCGGCTGATGCGGCAGCATCGGCGGCCTCGAACTGAGTCGCCTGAAAAAAACCGCCGAAAATTCTTGGACAGAACGAGAAAAAACCATACAATAGCGGTCTTGCAGCGGTGGCTGTAGCTCAGTTGGTAGAGTCCCAGATTGTGATTCTGGTCGTCGTGGGTTCGAGTCCCATCAGCCACCCCAAGTAAATCAAGCACTTAGCCCAGTTCGCAAGACTGGGCTAAGTCGTTTCTGGGGCTCGTGTAGCCACCATGTAGCCAGTTGCGCAGGGTTTCAGTCCTGCCCATGGTCGTTTCATCCGACCAGGTTGCGCAGGATCGCTGGTGTGGTTTGATCGTCCATTCGGTCGGCGCCACCTGCCAAGTAGTGCAACACATCCGCCGCTTCGTCCCTGCTGCAGGGTCGGATGTGCGCCATCTGCGCCAGGGTGAACCGCTCGCGTACTCAGGCTTCGGGGGCTGCATCCACGTGAACAGGGCGCTGTGCCGATCGTCTTTACCGTCCCCAGCGGCAGGCCGGTCAGAGCGGCCTCACCTGAACTCCCCTATTGCATCGCTGCCTGGAGTGCTTGAAGGCTTCGGGCATGGCGACATCGGCAGCATCACTCGACGCATCAACGCGACCAAGCTTGCAAGCCTGTCCGCAGAGGTCTGGGCAGGCGGGGCGCAATCCCCAATTCTGGACATTGGGGTAATGGACATTGGCTTTTCGGCCGTTGAATGTCCATGCCCATCAACGTCCATGCCCATGCTGACGTGCTGCTCGATCAGAGCACCTGCAGCCTGCGGTACATGTTTCCGCTTGGCGCCGGCGACGATCTTGGACAGGGTGCGCTTCGGCCGGTCGGGTCGTAGCCCCAGCGTGGCACGGATATGCGCAAGGAAGGCCCGGCGCAGACGTGGAACACCGAACTCGCCGCGCTGCATATCCCGTCCCGCCAAACGCCCTTCCTGCACGGCAAGCACCACACACTGAGCGTGCGGGCGCTGCTGGTCGCGATGAACCACAACCGATAGCACGACCTCATAGGTCGCGTGCAGCCAGTGCAGGCATTCGCTCCAAAACAGCTGCGCATCAGCCCCTGCAGGCGGCTGCATCACCACCTCGAAGGCAATGACACCATCAGTCCGCGTCGGGGGCTTCAACCGCAACCGATCCAAAGCATCCAGCGCCAGCTTGACACCCAGTTCCGGATCTGCCGATCCGAACAGCACCGTGTTCAGGGAAGTACGCCCGGCATCGATACGGCTGCGGTGCCGATGGTCGGCATTGTCTTGGCGCAAGTTGTGCCTCAGCACCACACGAAGCACGTCGGCGGCATCGACGGCCCGTTTCACGGTCTTGCACGACAAACTCTTGATTCCGATGCGCAGCCCTTCGGGCCACGCATCAGGCAGTTCGATGTCTGCCGTCATCCGATCACACCAGCCACGATGCCGCACCTCGGCAGCATCGCAGGTGCAAAGACGACCGTGGCGAGCTGGCGCGCAACACCAGCAGAAACACGCGGGCGGTCATGGCTGCGCCTCCTTCAGCAGCAACCCACCTTTCACGGTGCGCACCCTCGGCACGTTGCGCTGATACGGAAACAGCAGCTCGGCGATCGCGCGCGATTGCTTGCTGCCGGCGGTCGCCAAGCGCGCCCAGAATCGCTTGGCTCTTCGCGGTCTTGGAAGCGACTCCCATCTCAGGCCACCCCCAGCACACGGCGAATTTCTGCCACAGGCCATGCAAGCCTGCCATTCACACGGATCGGCTCAAGCGGCCCCTTACCCCTTACGAAGACACGCCCACAGGCGCATGGTCTGAGGACTGCGATTCAGGTGCCGCGCAGCCTCGCTTGTCGGCAGAACCGACCGCGTCTCAGCCGAGAGAGGCACTATTTCAGAGTAGCGTGAAGTCATGTCTTACCCCAGGGGGCTGTTGAACATGACTTCAGATTGTTCGCATGCCTTGATGACTGCTTGGGGCATTTTTCCAAGGGCGGAAAAATCCTCGGGGCCGGACATCACTCCCAGGCATTGCGCTTATCTTGTGCTTTCACTGTGCTTTCGCTGTTCTTTAGTTGTCGAGCCCCGTCAGCCCATGGCCTGCGCCCGCTCCACCAGCCCAGCCACGTCCTTGAACTTGTCATAGATCGCCGGGCGATCGTCGGCACTTCGGCCCACAGCCAGTGCCCTGAAGTGGGCGCGTCCGCATTCGATCTTGGCCGCCTCGGCATTGCGCAGATCGCTGTCAAACAGGCTGCTCTTGGTCTCCACCACGAAGTACAGGCGGTCGCCATCAGGCGTGGTCACCAGTACGGCCCAGTCGGGGTTATAGCTGCCCAGCGGCGTGGGTACCTTGAACCAGCCGGGCAGCTTGGCGTAGACCTTGATCGCGTCGTTCTTCTCCAGCTGGTCGGCGAAGTCGCGCTCCACCTCGGAGTCGTAGACCACGTGCTGGTAGACCGAGCGCTGGGTGTCCTGCAGCATGTTCTTCAGGTAGCCGGTCAGCTCCTCGCGTTCCAGCAGCTCCTGCGCGTAGTAGTCGTCGTCGCCCAGGCGCTGGTAGCGGATGCCGTCCACCAGCACGATGCGCTTGCAGCGATTGATGGCGTCGGCCACGATTTCGATGAACTGCTGCGGGTTGCGCTTGAAGTCGTGCAGCCGCGCGCTCTCCACCAGGATGCGGCCGATGCTCTTGCGCGTCAGCTGGGTGCGGTTCTGCAGTTCGGTCAGGATGTCGGGCAACTCGATGTCGCCCTCGTCCAGCACCACCGTGTCGGCGCCCTTGCCTTCACGCGCAATCACACCGGCTTGGCCGATCTCCATGCCGGCCTTGCGCCACTGCAGGCGCACCTTGCTGATGGGCGGCGCCGCGATCACGGCGGAAATGCAATCACGGATCAGGCGATCGTTGTCGAAATGCACGCGGTACGTGGTTTTGTACTTGATGCGGTCCCACAAGGCCTTGAACTCGGGACTGTCCAGTACGGCGCGGCGCACGGGCACGCTGCGGCGTTCGTCGGCGTTCTTGATTTCCAGCTTGCCGGCCACCTTCTTCAGCAGTTCCAGCACCTGGGCCCGCTGCGCCTCCAGCTCAGGCGGCAGGCTCAGCGTGTTGTCCTTCAAGGCCTGGCGCAGGCCATCCTGCACCTTGCCCTTGGCGTCGATCAGCTTCTGCGCACGCAGGTGCTCGGCCAGTACCTTGGACGCGTCGAAGCCCATCGGCTTGCTGCTGCCGTCGGCCTGGCGTACGGCCACGCCGGCAAACAGGTGATCCGGCACCACGCCGAACTGGAAGCCGTCTTCCTCGATCTCCTTCTGCAGGTGGTCGGCGAACTCCTGGTAGCTCTCGTTGGCGATCACGGTCAGTGTGTTGACCTCGAAGCCGCGCAGGCGCAGGCCCTCCTGGTTCACGCACAGGCGCAGGCCGCGGCCGATGGTCTGCCGGCGCCAACGCTCGGTCTGCCGGGCGCTGAAGTTGCAGATCTGGAAGACGTTGGGGTTGTCCCAGCCTTCCTTCAGCGCCGAGTGGCTGAAGATGAATTTCAGCGGCGACGAGAAGCTGAGCAGCCTCTCCTTGTCGCGCATGATCAGGTTGTAGGTGTCGTCGTCAGCGGCGGTACTGCCGCTGGTGTCCTTCACCATCTCCACCACCTTGCCGGCCACCTTCTTCTTGTCGACCGAGAAGTAGCCGTTGTGCACCTCGTGCGCGGCGGCGCTCAGGTCGATCTCGTTGAACAAGCTGAACAAGCTGCGGTAGTCGGGGTGCTGGGCCCAGCGCTTGTACTCTTCCTCGAAGATCGTGGCGTACACGCCCTTGCCCGGGTTGCCCTCGGCGTCGTAGACGCGGTACTTGCTTACCTCGTCGATGAAAAACAGGCTCAGAGCCCGTTTGGAAACACATCTGCCCAGCCGTGAAGCACCCGGCCGACAGCGGCCGAACTTGCCAAGGTCGCTCCGATATGGTCCAAGGGCGGGATGTGGACACCCGAACACCGAGCGCG
>JBEEJT010000222.1:0-8193 GCA_041169085.1 Pseudomonadota bacterium
AGCAGGTCCACGTTCAGTCCCTCATCGCTGCCTATCGCTTCCTCGGTTCCCGCTGGGCGGACCTCGATCCCCTCAAGCGCCAGGAACGTCCCAAGATCCCGGAACTCGAGCCGTCGTTCTACGACTTCTCCGAGTCCGACATGGACATCACCTTCTCGGCCACGAACACCTATTTCACCAAGGTTGAGCACATGACCTTGCGCGAAATCGTGCAGGCCTTGCGTGAAACCTACTGCGGCAGCATCGGCGCAGAGTTCATGCACATCACCGACCCGGCTGAAAAGCGCTGGTGGCAAGAGCGCCTGGAGTCCATCCGCTCCAAGCCCACCTTCAGCGCCGAAAAGAAGAAGGCCATCCTCGACCGCCTGACGGCAGCCGAAGGCCTGGAGCGCTTCCTCCACACCAAATACGTGGGCCAAAAGCGCTTCTCCCTGGAAGGCGGCGAAAGCTTCATCGCCTCGATGGACGAACTGATCCAGCGCGCCGGCGAAAAGGGCGTGCAGGAAATCGTGATCGGCATGGCCCACCGTGGCCGCCTCAACGTGCTGGTCAACACCTTGGGCAAGCAGCCCAAGGAGCTTTTCCAGGAGTTCGAGCACACCGCGCCCGAACACCTGCCGGCAGGTGACGTGAAGTACCACCAAGGCTTCTCGTCGGACGTCAGTACCCCTGGCGGCCCGGTTCACCTGTCACTCTCTTTCAACCCGTCCCACCTGGAAATCGTCAACCCGGTGATCGAAGGCTCGGTCAAGGCCCGGATGGACCGCCGTGGCGACGCCAAGGGCGCCCAGGTGCTGCCCATCCAGGTGCACGGCGACGCCGCCTTCGCAGGCCAAGGCGTGGTGATGGAAACGCTGGCGCTGGCCCAGACCCGTGGTTACTACACGGGCGGCACGGTGCACATCGTCATCAACAACCAGATCGGCTTCACCACCTCCGACCCGCGCGACAGCCGCTCCACGCTGTACTGCTCGGACGTCGTCAAGATGATCGAAGCCCCGGTGCTGCACGTGAACGGCGACGACCCGGAAGCCGTGGTGCTGTGCACCCAGCTGGCGCTGGACTACCGTCAGCAGTTCAACAAGGACGTGGTGGTGGACATCGTCTGCTTCCGCAAACTGGGCCACAACGAGCAGGACACGCCTGCCATGACCCAGCCCTTGATGTACAAGAAGATCGGCCAGCACCCCGGCACCCGCAAGGTGTACGCCGACCGTCTGGTGGGCGGCGGCACGTTGAAGACCAACGAGCCGGACGACATGGTCAAGGAATACCGCGCCGCCATGGAAGCCGGCAAGCACACGGTCGACCCGGTGCTGACCAACTTCAAGAGCAAGTACGCGGTGGACTGGACGCCTTACCTGGGCAAGAAGTGGACCGATTCGGCCGACACGGCGCTGCCGCTGGCCGAGTTCCGCCGCCTGGCTGAGCGCATCACCACCATCCCTGCCACGTTCAAGCCTCACCCCCTGGTGCAAAAGGTCATCGATGACCGCGCCGCCATGGGCCGTGGTGAGCTCAATGTGGACTGGGGCATGGGCGAGCACATGGCTTTTGCCTCGCTGGTCGCGTCGGGCTACCCGGTGCGCCTGTCGGGCGAAGACTGCGGCCGTGGCACTTTCACCCACCGCCACGCCGTGCTGCACGACCAGAACCGTGAGAAGTTCGACGAAGGCATCTACATCCCGCTGCAACACGTGGGTGAGAACCAGGCCCCGTACGTCGTCATCGACTCCATCCTGTCGGAAGAGGCGGTGTTGGGCTTCGAGTACGGCTATGCCGGCTCCGACCCCAACAGCCTGGTGATCTGGGAAGCCCAGTTCGGCGACTTCGTCAACGGCGCGCAAGTGGTGATCGACCAGTTCATCGCCTCGGGCGAAGTGAAGTGGGGCCGCGCCAACGGCCTGACGCTGATGCTGCCGCACGGCTACGAAGGCCAAGGCCCTGAGCACAGCTCGGCCCGCCTGGAGCGCTTCATGCAGCTGGCTGCTGACAACAACATGCAAATCTGCCAGCCCACGTCGGCCAGCCAGATCTTCCACCTGCTGCGTCGTCAGATGGTGCGCATGTTCCGCAAGCCGCTGGTGATCATGACGCCCAAGTCGCTGCTGCGCAACAAGGACGCCACCTCGCCGCTGTCCGAGTTCACCCGCGGTGAGTTCCGCACCGTGATCGGCGAGCTGGACGAAACGATTGACGCCTCCAAGGTCAAGCGCCTTATCTGCTGCTCGGGCAAGGTCTATTACGACCTGGTCAAGAAGCGTGCAGAAAAGAAGGCGACCGACACGGCCATCATCCGCGTCGAGCAGCTGTACCCGTTCCCGCACAAGGCGTTCGCAGGCGAGATCAAGAAGTACCCCGGCTTGAGCGAGCTCGTGTGGTGTCAGGATGAGCCGCAGAACCAGGGTGCCTGGTTCTTCGTGCAGCACTACATCCACGAGAACATGGCCGAAGGCCAGAAGCTGGGCTACGCAGGTCGCCCCGCCTCGGCTTCGCCGGCTGTGGGTTACGCCCACCTGCACCAAGAGCAACAGAAGGCCCTGTTGGATCAGGCTTTCGCCAAGCTCAAGGGTTTCGTCCTCACCAAGTAATGCACGGCGCGCATGGAGCGCGCCACCCCTGGCCGGCAGCGCGCAACTTGAAGTTGCCCCCGGCAGGTGGTCGCGCCGCGCCTTACGGAGAACATCATGGCTATCGTTGACGTCAAAGTCCCCCAACTGTCCGAGTCCGTGGCTGAAGCCACCTTGCTGCAATGGAAGAAGCAGCCGGGTGAAGCCGTCGCCGCCGACGAAATCCTGATCGAGATCGAAACCGACAAGGTCGTGCTGGAAGTCCCGGCACCGGCCGCCGGCGTGCTGGCTGCCCACGTGGTGGGCAACGGCGGCACCGTGGTGTCGGACCAGGTGATTGCCACCATCGACACCGAAGCTTCCGCTGGCCAAGTGGCCGCCGCACCGGCTGCCGCCGCAGTGCCCGCGGCACCGGCTGCCGCGCCCGCCGCCACTGGTGGTGGCAAGGGCAATGTGGCCATGCCGGCCGCCGCCAAGCTGCTGGCCGACAACGGCCTGAGCACCTCGCAAGTGGCAGGCACCGGCAAGGATGGCCGCGTGACCAAGGGCGACGTGCTCGCGGCCGTGGCCGGTGGCACCAAGCCGGCCGCCGCCTCGGCCCCTGCGGCCTCGGGCATCCCCACCGGTGTGCCCACCAACTCGCTGCCTGCCGTGTCGGCGCCCACCATGCCCAACAGCCTGGGTGAGCGTCCGGAACAACGCGTGCCGATGAGCCGCCTGCGCGCCCGCGTCGCCGAGCGTCTGCTGCAATCGCAAGCCACCAACGCCATCCTGACCACGTTCAACGAAGTGAACATGGCCCCGCTGATGGAGATGCGCAAGAAGTTCCAGGAAAAGTTCGAGAAGGAACACGGCGTGAAGCTGGGCTTCATGAGCTTCTTCGTGAAGGCGGCCGTGCACGCCCTCAAGAAGTTCCCGGTGCTCAACGCTTCGATCGACGGCAATGACATCGTCTACCACGGCTACTTCGACATCGGCGTGGCCGTGGGTTCGCCCCGTGGCCTGGTGGTGCCGGTGCTGCGCAACGCCGACCAGATGACCTTCGCCGAAATCGAACTGAAGATCGCCGAATTTGGCGTGAAGGCCCGTGACGGCAAGCTGGGCATCGAAGAGATGACCGGCGGCACGTTCTCGATCTCCAACGGCGGCGTGTTCGGCTCCATGCTGTCGACCCCGATCATCAACCCGCCCCAGTCGGCCATCCTGGGCGTGCACGCCACCAAGGACCGCCCGGTGGTGGAAAACGGCCAGATCGTGATCCGTCCGATCAACTACCTGGCCATGTCGTACGACCACCGCATCATCGACGGCCGCGAAGCCGTGCTGGGCCTGGTGGCGATGAAGGAAGCGCTGGAAGACCCGGCTCGCCTGCTGTTCGACATCTGATCGACGACACCCTTCAAGATTTTTTGCGGCTGGGCGGGCCTCACAAGGGCCCGCCTGGCGACTGCAAACCCAACCTCAGGAGACACCCATGTCCCAATCGTTTGACGTCGTCGTGATCGGCGCCGGCCCTGGTGGCTACATCGCCGCCATCCGGGCAGCCCAGCTGGGCTTCAAGGTGGCCTGCATCGACGAATGGAAGAACGCCGACGGCGGCCCGGCACCGGGCGGCACCTGCACCAACGTGGGCTGCATCCCGTCCAAGGCGTTGCTGCAATCGTCGGAACACTATGAGCAGGCCGCACACCACTTCGTCGACCACGGCATCACCGTGACCGGCCTGAAGATGGACGTGGCCAAGATGATTGGCCGCAAGGACACCGTTGTGAAGCAAAACAACGACGGCATCCTCTATCTGTTCAAGAAGAACAAGGTCACCTTCTTCCATGGTCGCGGCAGCTTTGCCAAGGCCACGGACGCCGGCTACGAAGTGGCCGTGACCGGTGACAAGCCGGAAACGCTGGTGGCCCAGCACGTGGTCGTGGCCACGGGCTCGAGCGCCCGTCAGTTGCCTGGCACGCCTTTCGACGAAAAGCTGATTTTGTCGAACGACGGCGCACTGCAGATTGGCGAAGCGCCCAAGAAGCTGGGCGTGATCGGCTCCGGCGTGATCGGTCTGGAGATGGGCTCGGTGTGGCGTCGTCTGGGCGCTGAAGTGACCGTGCTGGAAGCGCTGCCCACCTTCCTGGCGGCTGTGGACGAATCGGTGGCCAAGGAAGCCCAGAAGCTGTTCACCAAGCAAGGCCTGAAGTTGAGCCTGGGCGTGAAGATCGGCGAGATCAAGACCGCGAAGAAGGGCGTGACCGTGGCTTACACGGACGCCAAGGGCGCCGAGCAAAAGCTGGAAGTCGACAAGCTGATCGTCTCGATCGGTCGCGTGCCCAACACGACCGGCCTGAACGCCGAAGCCGTGGGCTTGAAGCTCGACGAGCGCGGTGCCATCGTGGTGGACGACGAATGCAAGACCAACCTGCCCAAGGTGTGGGCCGTTGGTGACGTGGTGCGCGGCCCCATGCTGGCGCACAAAGCTGAAGAAGAAGGTGTGGCCGTTGCCGAGCGCATCGCCGGGCAACACGGTCACGTCGACTTCGACCTCATCCCCTGGGTCATCTACACGAGCCCGGAGATCGCCTGGGTCGGCAAGACCGAACAGGCATTGAAAGCGGAAGGGCGGGCCTACAAGGCCGGCTCCTTCCCCTTCATGGCCAATGGCCGCGCTCGTGCCCTGGGGGACACCAATGGCTTCGTCAAGTTCCTGGCCGACGCCAAGACCGACGAGATCCTGGGCGTCCACATCATCGGCCCCTTCGCCAGCGAGTTGATCGCCGAAGCCTGTGTGGCCATGGCCTTCAAGGCCAGCGCCGAAGACATCGCGCGGGTTTGCCATGCTCACCCCAGTTTGAGTGAGTCGACCAAGGAAGCGGCCCTGGCCGTGGACAAGCGCACCTTAAACTTCTGAGCCTGCGCACACCAATCGACAAAGGGGCGGCCAAGCTGCCCCTTTTTTCATGGTGCAACGCCACCCTCTTCAAACCCTGAACGCTGACTTGCCATGCCGGCCGCCTCGATCTCCGTCACCCAGTTGTACGAACAAAGCCTGACCGAACGCGGCTACAAGGCCGACGACGCCCAGCGCAAGGGCATCGCCGCGTTGCAGCGCTGCCAGGACGAATGGGGGGGCTACAAAGCCAAGCGCAGCAACGCGCTGACCAAGATGTTGCGCTACCCCGATCTGCCCAAAGGCGTGTACCTGTACGGCGGGGTGGGGCGGGGCAAGAGCTTCATCATGGACTGCTTCTTCAACGCGGTGCCACTGGAGCGCAAGACCCGATTGCACTTCCACGAGTTCATGCGTGAGGTGCACCGTCAACTCCACGAGCTGAAGGGCCAGCAAGACCCGCTGGAAGTGCTGGCCAAGCGCATGGCGCGCAAGCACCGGCTGATCTGCTTCGACGAGTTCCACGTGGCCGATGTGACGGACGCGATGATCTTGTACAAGCTGCTGGACGCGATGTTCCGCAACCGCGTGAGCATCGTCACCACCTCCAACTTCCACCCGGATGAGCTGTACCCCAACGGCTTGCACCGAGACCGCATCCTGCCCGCCATCGAGCTGCTGAAGAGCCAGCTGGAAGTGGTGAACGTGGACGCCGGCACCGATTACCGTCGCCGCACGCTGGAAGTGGCGCGCCTCTACCTCACGCCTCTCAACAGCGACACGGAAGGGGAAATGGCGGGCATCTTCAGCCAGCTGGCGGAAACCGCCGACGAAGACGCGGCCCTCAACATCGAGCACCGCGTGTTGCAAGCCAAGCGCCGTGCGGGCGGCGTGGTGTGGTTCGACTTTGCGACGCTGTGCGGCGGCCCGCGTTCGCAGAACGATTACCTGGAGCTGGCTTCGCGCTTCCACACCATCATGCTCAGCGACGTGCCGCACATGCCGGTGCGCATGGCCTCCGAGGCGCGCCGTTTCACCTGGCTGGTGGACGTGCTGTACGACCGCAAGTGCAAGCTGGTGATATCGGCCGCCGTGCCGCCTGAGCAGCTCTACACCGAAGGCCCGATGTCGCACGAGTTCCCGCGCACGGTGTCTCGACTCAACGAAATGCAGTCGAAGGAATACCTGAGCGAAGAGCGCCGCGTGGTGGACACCTCGATCACTTGAGGTGCCGCGCTTCGCCCGGCGATCAGGCGAAGCGTTGCTTCAAGCGCAAGATCGGGCCTTCGAACCAGTCGTAAGACAGGCGGGCCACGCCATAACAGCTCAAGGTCAACACGGCCAAGTAGAGCAAGCCACCAGGCACGGTGGTCACCACGGTCATGTGGTGGTGTTCGAAGAAGGGGATGAAAACGAAGTCGTGCAAGGGCTTGTGCACGATGTACATGCCGTAGCTGACGCGACCGACTTCCGCCATCCAGGGCTGGACGGCATACCCGCTGGGCCAGGCCAGGTCGCCACGCGCCAGCGACACCACCGCGTAAGCCGACACCGCGCCCAGCACGGCGTAGCCGATGACAAAGCCGTTGATCGACTCACGGGGGAAGGCCCGCGTGTAGGCGGCCGTGAGCGCCAGCAGCGCCAGCACGCCCAGGTTCATGATGGGCTTCATGCGGTCAAACCAGACCAGCATGCCCGGCTGGCGGATCCACCAGGCGGCCAAGGCACCATAGGCGAGGGCGTCCATCCGGGTGACGGTCCAGACGTAAATGGCGTCTTCCAAGCCAGGTTGATGCGCCATCCAGGCACGTGCGCCCACGCTGATGCCAATGACCGCCAGGCACAACCACAACACGTGAGCAGACCGGCGGCAGGCCAGGATCAACACGGGCCACACGAGGTAAAACTGCTCTTCAATCGCCAGGGACCAGAAGTGAGGCACCGCGCCCACGCCGTGACCCAAACCTTGTGGCCAGTTGATCAGGTAAGTCCACAACCAAACCTGGTTGACGTGGTCCACTGTCCAGCCCGGTGGCGACCAGCCGACAAAGGGCAGGGCCACGAGCAAGATGAACAGCGTCAGGTAATAAGGCGGGAAGATGCGCAAGGCCCGGCGCGCCATGAAATTGCGCCAGGCATGCGGTTGCCCCTGGTTGTCCAGCAGGATCCCTGTGATCAGGAAGCCACTGAGCGCAAAGAACAGCACGACACCGATCCAGCCGCTGTCCAGCATCTTGTACAGGGCTTGCGTGAGGACGCCGCCGTCTCGGGAGTCGATCGTGAGCCCGTTGTGGGCGATCACCATCAAGATGGCCAAGCCACGCAGACCGTCCAGAGAGGGGTAAAGCTTGCCTTTGAGGTTCATCAGACAGGCGCTTCGATGCGAACCAGGGCCAGCGACAGGTTGTCGCCGCCCAGGCGAGCGCGGTGGCGCGCTTTGCCCACCAGCATCTCGACCGCCTCACGCGGCGGCAGGGTGTGGACAATGGCGCCGATTTCGCGCGGGGTGAAGTAATGCCACAAGCCGTCGGAGCAGACCAGCAGGCTGTCGCCGATGGCCAAACGATGGATGTGGTGCAGGGTGAGGGGCGGGTCTTGCTGGGTGCCGAGGCAACCGGTCAGCAAGTTGGACTGCGGGTGGACGTTGGCCTCTTCTTCGGTGAGCTGGCCTTCGTCGACCAATCGCTGCACGAAGGAGTGGTCAGACGTCCGGAAGGCAATCTCGGGCCCCTGAAAGTGGTA
>JBEEJT010000223.1:0-4117 GCA_041169085.1 Pseudomonadota bacterium
GAGACGCGCAGGATGGTGTCGAAGCGCTGCTGGATGTTCTTGACGAACCAGCGGGCCTCTTGCAGGCGAGAGCTCAGCGAGGTGTGGCCTTCGGTGGCCGCGCTGCCCCGTGGTGCGCGGCTGGAGCGCAGGGCCTGGGCGTACAGGTCGTTGATGCGCAGCTTGGGCATCACGTCGGGGTTGAGCACGACCTTCCAGCTGCGGCCCGACTTCTGCACGATCACGTCGGGGATGATGATGTTGGCTTCGGCGCGGGTGAAGGCGCGGCCAGGCTTGGGCTCGAGCGTGACGATGAGGGCTTGGGCTTCCTTGACCAGGTGCTCGTCGGCCCCGGTGGCGGCCATGAGCCGCTTGGTGTCGCGCTTGGCCAGCAGCTCGAGGTGTTGGGCACAGATGGCGATGGCGACATCGCGGTCGGCTGATTCGGGCAGGGTGCGCAATTGCAGCACCAGGCACTCGCCCAGGGAGCTGGCGCCCACGCCCACGGGCTCCAGGCTTTGGAGCCAGCCCAGGGCGCAGCGCAGGCGCGAGAGCAATTCCTGCCGGGCGGTGGGCTCGTCGAGGTCGGCGTCGTCTTCTTCGCCTTCGACCGGCATGAGGCTTTCGGCGATGTCTTCGAGCGTGTCGGCCAGGTAGCCGTCTTCGTTGAGCGACTCGATGAGCATCTCCACGGCGGCCATGTCGGCGGCGCTCAGGCGCATGCCCAGCAGTTGTTGCCGCAGGTGCTCCTGCAAGCTGATGGACACGCTGTTGCGCTCCATCGGGTCGTAGTCGTCGTCTTCGGTGTTGCGCGAAGGCGTTTCGCGGATGCCGTCGAAGTCGTCGCGCTCGGTGCCGTTTTCCCAGTCGTCGCGCTCGGTGGCGCCAGCGTCAGCGGTGTCGATGCCTGCGGTCTCGCTTTCGCCTTCGCCACTGCGCTCGAACGTCTCTGCGGCCGAGTCTTCGCTGCTGGTGCGGTCGTTGCGCTGACGCTCGAATTCGGCCCCGGCAGAGGCGTCGAGGGCCGCGAAGTCTTCATCGGGCTCGAGGAAGGGGTTTTGCTCCAGCATCTGCTCGATTTCCTGGTGGAGTTCGAGCGTGGACAGCTGGAGCAAACGGATGGATTGCTGCAGCTGGGGCGTGAGCGCCAGGTGTTGCGACAGTCGGAACTGCAGGGACGGCTTCATGTCACAACACCTGCAACTTCACATGCGGAAGTGTTCGCCGAGGTAGACCTTGCGGACGTCGGCGTTGTCGATGATCTCGGCGGGGCGGCCTTCGGCCAGCACGCGCCCCTCGCTGATGATGTAGGCGCGGTCGCAGATCCCCAGGGTTTCGCGCACGTTGTGGTCGGTGATGAGCACCCCGATGTGGCGTTCCTTGAGGAAGTGGATGATGCGCTGGATCTCGATGACAGCGATGGGGTCGACGCCCGCGAAGGGCTCGTCGAGCAGGATGAAGCGCGGCTGGGTGGCCAGGGCGCGGGCGATTTCAACGCGGCGGCGCTCGCCACCTGACAGGGCCATGGACGGGCTGGTGCGCAGCTTCTCGATGGAGAGGTCGTGCAGCAGGCCGTTGAGGCGCTCGTCGATGACGCGCTTGCTCAGGCGTTTGCCGTGTTCGTCGACCTGCAGCTCCAGGACGGCGCGGATGTTGTCCTCGACGTTGAGCTGGCGAAAGATGGACGCTTCTTGAGGCAGGTAGCTCAGGCCCAGGCGCGACCGCACGTGGATGGGCAGGTTTTCGACGCGTTGGCCGTCGATTTCGATGAGGCCGGCGTCGGCGCGCACCAGGCCCACGATCATGTAGAAGCTGGTCGTCTTGCCAGCGCCGTTGGGGCCCAGCAGGCCCACGACTTCGCCCGCGCCCACGGCGACATGGACGTCGTGGACGACGGTGCGAGCGCCGTAGCGCTTCTTGAGGCTTTCGGCGCGCAGCTGGCTGGCAGGCGCCGCGCCTGTGGACGCCATGGCCGCCAACACGCCGGGTTCGGTGGGGGCGTTCAAGGGCGCGCCTCCGGCTTGGCTTCAGGGGCCCGCGGCACGATCACGCCCCGCACACGGCCACTGGTGGTGGCGCCCGGGGCCCGACCGGCCACCTGGAAGACGTTGGACTTGTTGTCGTAGGTGATGAGTTGGCCTGCGACCTCGTCGGCGGGCGACTGGCCCTTGAGGCGACGCATGACGGCGTGGCCCTGGAACTGGACGGTGTCGTCGCGGCCGTCGTAGACGACGGTGTCGGCTTCGCCTTCGATGAACTCGTCGAGGCCCTCGCGCTTCTGGCGGAAATAGGCACGGCCCTTGGGGCCTGCGATGGCGGTGGCGGTCTGGGTGCCGTCGGGGTTTTGACGCACTTCGACGCGTTCCGCCTGCACCACCATGGTGCCCTTGGTGATTTCGACGTTGCCGGTCAGGATGTTGAGCTTGCGGACTTCGTCGACCCGCGCTGCGTCGGCCGCGAAGCTGAGGGCCTGGGCACGGTCAGCCTTGTCGGCGATGGCCGGGAAGGCACACGCCAGACTCAGCGAGAGCAACAGGGAGGAGCGCGAAATCAGGGTGAACACGGATACAAGCGGCACAAATGTTGCTTGCATTGTAGCCACAACCGCCAGGCCTGTGCAGCCTCTTTGTCAGCACCCGAGGCGACCAGTCAGGGATGGCGGGGCCTGTCGATGGCCCCGCCGTTGCGCCGGGTTCAGCGCTTGCGCTGCTTGGCGACGAGTGCGTCGACCACGGCCAAGGTTTTTTCAGCCGAGCCGTTGAGCGACACCGCAGTGTAGAACTGTCCGGCGATGCCCATGGTGGGCACGCCGTCGATTTTGTACGCCTCGGTCAGGGTGCGGGCCTGCTTGCACTTGGTCTGCACGGCGAACGAGTCGAACACGCCCATGAACTTGGCCTGGTCGACGCCGTTCTTGGCGACGAAGTCGGCGATGAGTTCAGGCTTGTCGAGCTTGAGGCCCTGGTCGTGGATGGCGTGGAAGATCTTGGTGTGCAGCGTGGGCAGCAGGCCCATGGCTTCGACCGCAAAGTAGAGCTTCTGGTGGATGCCGAAGGGGTTTTCGCGGAAAGCGACCGGCACGCGACGGAAGTAGACGTCGGCGGGCAGCTTGGCCGCCCAGGCTTCGAGCGTGGGGTCGAAGTGGAAGCAGTGGGGGCAGCCGTACCAGAAGAACTCGACGACTTCGACCTTGCCGTTGGGGGCCGAGGTGGGAGCAGCCTGGTTGAGCTTGATGTAGTGCGTGCCTTCAACCGGGCCACCCTGAGCCAGGGCCACACCGGGCAGGCCGGCAGCCAAGGTGGCAGCACCCAGGGATTGAAGGGCAAACTCGCGGCGGTTCATGACACGGACCTTTCGGATCTGACAGGTTACTTCTGCTGGATGCGCACCAGGGCCGTCTCGATGCCCGCTGCCTGCAGTTTGGCGCGGACGTCTTCGGCCTGCTCACGTTGGGTGAACGGGCCGATGCGGACCCGGTACATGGTGCGGCCGTTGACGTCGCGCTCCTGGATGCGGGGCTCCAGCCCCAGCATGGTCAGTTTGACGCGTTGTTGTTCGGCCTCGGGCTGGCTGGCGTAAGAACCGGCCTGCACCTGGTAACTCAACGCAGGAGCCGACGCGCCGGACGACACGGGTTCACCCGCAAGGATGGCGGCCGGGTTGCGGCTGGACTTCTCGCTGGCCTTGTCAGCGGGCTTGCTGGCGGCCTTGTCGGCGTGTTCGGCCTGGTCCTTCGGGGGCTTGGCGGATTTGGCGTCCGAGGCGGCAGCGCCCTTGAGCGGCTCGACCACGGCCGGGCCCACCGGGGTTTCCGCGTCGGACGAGGCGCCCGCAGCGCCCGAGGCGGACTGCTCCACCTCGATGGGACGGGGTTTGGCGGGGTTCTTGCCGTACAGCGGGCTGTTCGGGTCCCAGTTCTTGTTGTGTTCGGCTTCGGCGGCGTCTTGCTCGGCGGTGCGCTGGGGCACCTTGTCGATGAAGGGCAGCGGCACCTTGGTGATGTAGAGCGCGACGCCCAGGGCAACGCCCAGCCCCAGCAAGAGGCCGACGATCATGCCCAGGAAGAAGCCCCCGCGTTGCGAATTCATGCGAACGATCCTAGTGGTGGAAGGTGGCCTCACAGGCGGGCCACCCCCGA
>JBEEJT010000224.1:0-5918 GCA_041169085.1 Pseudomonadota bacterium
CTTGTGCTGCTACCCACCACTCAACGAAGCCCTGCACACATTGACCGCACAAAGGGATTCGTTGAATTGGAATGACTGGCTGAAACCCGGCGATTGGCTGTATTGGCCCTGGGCTGTTGCAGTGGCATCCACATGGCTTGTCTATTGGCTGTCTACGGCTCAATTCAAACTGGGATTTTCAAACCTGAGCTGGCGAGGCCTCGTTGACACAGGCCCTTACCGCTACACCAAGCACCCGGCCTTCATCGCCAAAAACCTGCACTGGTGGCTGGCGACAGTGCCATTCTTTGGCGTGTCCAGTGCATGGGACGTGGCCAGAAACATCCTTGGCATGAGCATGCTCAGCTTCGTCTACTACTTGAGGGCAAAAACAGAGGAGCGATACCTGCTAATCAACCCCGAATATGCTGCCTACGCAGCACGCATCGAACAGTCTGGGATTTTTTCAATGCGCAGGTTCTTTCGGCGGTCATACCAATAAATAAAAAAGGGCGCCGAAGCGCCCTTCTTGCCTAAGCCGGCTTTGGTCAGCCGCCAGTGGTGCCGCCAGTGGTGCCGCCAGTGGTGCCGCCAGTGGTGCCCCCAGTGGTGGTCGTAGTGGTCGTGGGCACGTTGTTCTTCGCAATCATGGCGGTGACCGCGGCGTTGGTCACGTTCGTGCCGGCCAAGCCCCACGTCACGGTACTACCGTCTGCGTTAGCTGTAGGGGTGAACACAAGTTGAGCGTCCGCGGTGCCATTGCCTGCTCCGACGTCAGCGCGAAGGGTAGCCGTGATGGTGCCGTTGGTCACGCCGACGGCCGTCACCTCACGAGTCGCGTTGAAAGTGGGCATTTCGATGCCCGCACCGCCAATAGAACAGCCTGCGGGATTGCCACCACGCTCTTGGATGCAAACTGCGACAGCCGTCTTGAATGCATCAACTGCGGACATGGCATTGGCAATACGCGACTTGATCACATAGTTTTGATACTGCGGAATCGCCACAGCCGCCAAGATGCCAATGATGGCCACCACGATCATCAGTTCGATCAGGGTGAAACCCTTTTGAACATTGCGCTTCACAGTCATGTTGCACTCCTAAGGGCCTTAGCCCGCTTGCGAAAACTTTGCTCCGGTTGGCTCGCGACTACCGCTTGCCATGTCTACTCAAGTGCAGCCCGCGTGCCAGCTCGGGCCTTGGCCCCAACCCGTGAACTTTTCGGCAATCCCCCGCATCCAGATGGGCCCCAGCTGACCAGTTACGTCAGTTTTGCAACCAACCGAGTGACATTTTTCGTCAGCCTGGGCAGTCACCGACAGATCCTGTCAACGCAAAAAACCGATGTTGACGTGCGCAACGCAAGCACGACACACTGGCCTCATGAAGTCCCCCTCCCCAGCTCAAGCGCAAGTCGAGCCCGAATTGCGGGCCGAATCGGAGGCCGCGCTGCTGCACGGTGAAACGCACGCCGATTTCGCCAATGCATCCAGGCGCAGCGACATCGAGTTTCGCCAGGCCCAACTCAGCTTCCATGAGCGCGGTGACGCATCGTGGGCGCGGTTTCAGCAAACGGGCGTCGCTACACCTGCCAGCGAAGTGCTGGGCCGGTTGAGCGCCAAGCTCACCACTCGCCGAAAGCAGGTGGGCGGGGCTTGACAGGTGGTGCGCGCGGTGCATCACCAACGCGAGCAGGACTACCACTGAGCACGCCAACGAAGGCGCCGCTCACTCCGGCCTCGGCGCCCCAAACCGCTGCCCTTCCCGCAGCGGCTCGATCCGGTGGCGGGTGTCCAGCGCCCGGATCTGGGCCAGCACCGCCGGCACCTCACCCGGCTTCGGGTGGGTGATGTAGACGCTCACTTCGCCGTCGAGCTGCGCCAGCTCCTGCGCCAGGCTTTGCGGCGACAAGTGGCCGCTGATGTGGGCCAAGTGCGCTTCTTCGTTGCCAAACGCAGTCTCGATCACCAGTTGCGCGATCTTCTGACCTTGCAAGGCCTGCCACAGCGCCGGGTTGGGCCCGGTGTCGCCTGAAAACACCCACCAGCCCTGCGGTGTCTCGATGCCAAAGCCCACGCCCGGCACCGTGTGCGCCGCCGGCAACACATGCACCACGCGGTCGGGCAAGCCGCCCCGCGCCGGGAAGTGCAACACGTCGCCTTCGCGGATCTCGTGCAGGCGCAAGATGGGGTGGGCAGCGCTGGGCAATCGGGTGAAATCGGGCCAGATCACGCCGTTGAAGATGTGCTGGCGCAGCGCGTCGAGCGTTTGCGGCAAGCCCATCACGTGGATGGGCCGCAGGTCTTGCAGGCCACCCGGCCCCTGGCGCAGCTTCATCACGCTGTCGGCCAGCAGGGGAATGCTCAGCACGTGGTCCAGGTGACTGTGGCTGAGCAGGATGTGGTCAATGCAGGCCAGTTCGTCGAGCCGCAACTCGCCCACGCCAGAGCCGGCATCCACCAGGATGTCGTCGTCCAGCAGGAAGGCGGTGGTGTGGCAGCGCGCAGCGATCGAGCCCGAACAACCCAGGACACGGATCATGCGCACCGCCTGTCGTCGGGCCTCAGGCCTGCACGAATTGCATCTGGGTGCCGGCCAGTTCGATCACGTCACCGCTCTTGAGGTGAACCGGCTCGGTCGCCACAGGCTGGCCGTTGACGGTGGGGCGCGCCGAGCCTTCCACGTGGGCGAACACATAGCCGCCCGGGCGTTTGGTGATGGAAGCCACCTGCACACCAGGCTTGCCCACAGTGGTGACCACCTTGGTCAGCTGCACTTCACGGCCAGAAGCGGCGCCGTTGAGCACCTTGATCGAGGCCGGGCTTTGCGCCGGGAAGGCACCAAAACCACTGCCCAGGCTGCCCAGGCCCGAAGCGGGCGCCTGCGGCGCAGGGGCCGAATGCGGGGCCACGCCGGGGCCGCCAGCGCCAGGCTGGCTGTTGAACGCGCCCACGCCCATGGTCGGCAGCGGGCTGCCGGGGCGCATGATCATCGTCTTTTCGTAGTCTTGGCCTTCGTCGGCCAGGAACTTGATCTTGTACTTGCCGATCTCGACCGTGTCGTTGTGCTGCAGCAGCTGCTTCTTGACGGCCTTGCCGTTGATGTAGGTGCCGTTGGTGCTGTTGAGGTCTTCGATGAAGACGTCGCGGCCCACCAGCTGGAGCACAGCGTGCTCACCGGACACAGCGAGGTTGTCGATGACGATGTCGTTGTAAGGACGCCGACCCAGCGAAGTCTTGTCCTTCGAAATCTGGACTTCCTTGATGACAACCCCGTCCAGCGAGACGACCAACTTTCCCATGCGATACCTCTCGGGTATGGTTTTTTAACGGCTCTTCATGGTGATCAGAACGACCCGCCCAGCCGCTTGAACGGCCACCAGGATCGCCCTGACGTTTCGGCTGCCCCTCGGGCTCGCACCAAGACGACGGCGATATTATCCCGGCCGCCAGCGTCGTTGGCCGCCGCGATCAGCGCCGCACCCATGTCCGAAAGCAAACTATGGGCCGACATGATCTCTGCAATCATCTGATCGTGCAACATGTCTGACAAACCGTCAGAGCACATCAAGTAAATGTCACCCGCCTGGACCTCGTGGAGGTGAGTTTCCAGCAGCACCAGGTCTTCGACGCCCAGGGCGCGGGTGACCAGGTTCTTGTTGGCCGCAAACTGCGCCTGTTCGGGCGTGAGGATGCCGGCGTCGATCTGTTCTTGCAGCAGCGAGTGGTCTTTGGTGATTTGCGCCAATTCGCCCCCGCGCAGCCGGTAGCCCCGCGAGTCACCGATGTGGCCCATCAACAGGCGACCCGGCCTGAAAACGCCCAGCACGAGCGTCGTGCCCATGCCGGCGTAGGTCGGGTTGGTGTGGGCCGCCGTGTAGATGGCGCGGTTGGCGTTGTCAACGCAGATGTCCATGGCGCGCTTGACGTCGGCGTCCATGGCCTGGTCGGCGGCCTCGATCATCCAGCGGCCCAATTCGGCCTTGATGAAATCGCACGCCATGCCGCTGGCCACTTCGCCCGCCGCATAGCCGCCCATGCCGTCCGCCAGGACGGCCACGCCCGCGGCCTCTTCCAGGGCCACGGCATCTTCGTTGTTGGTGCGCACCCGACCTGTGTCGGTCTGACTGAAGAACTCGAAGTTCATGGGCTGGATTGTCGCCGGGAATTCAAACCCCAGGTCCGGTGGTCAGGCGATCGTGACGCTGCCGGGCACGGTTCGTGGCAATCGCGCCTCGACAGCCCTCAAATCCTCGGCCAACTGCAGGCCGGTGGCGTAGCGGGTGCTGGGGTGTTTTTGCAGGCACAAAGCCAGGATGTCGGCCAGGGCAGGCGGCAACTCTGGCCTCAGCGTCAGCAAGGGGGTCGGCGGCTCCTGGCCGATCGCGCGCATCAACACCGCGAGCGAGCCATTGGCATAAGGCAGCTCACCCGTGAGCAACTGGAACAAGGCGACCCCCAAGGAGTACAGGTCGCTGCGGCCGTCCACCGGCAAGCCGGCCAGCTGTTCAGGCGACATGAAACTCGGGGTGCCCAAGACGACACCGGTGCGGGTCCGGCTGGTGTTGTCCAGGCGGGCGACGCCAAAGTCCATGATCTTCACGCTGCCTGCGGCCAGGTCCACCATGACGTTGGCCGGCTTGATGTCTCGGTGGGTCACGCCACGGCTGTGGGCGTAAGCCAGGGCTTCGGCCACGCGGGCCACGATGTGGAGCACCTGGTCGACCGGCAAAAGGTGGCCTGGCGCGGCAAACTGGGTGAGGTCTTGCCCATGGACCACTTCCATGACGATGTAAGCCACCCCGCCCGACTCGCCTGCGTCCAGGATGCTGACGATGTCGGGGTGATGGAGGTGGCCGGCCATGTCGGCCTCACGCAGGAAGCGCGCGCGGGCCTCGTCGAGTTCGGCGCCATGGAATTCTTCGCCCAACGCCATCGTCTTGACCGCCACCTCGTGACCGGTCTCCGGGTGGCTGCACAGGTAAACGGCGCCCATCGCCCCTTGGCCCAGTTGGCGCAAGATCACGTAAGGCCCGATGTGCGTGTCTGTGGCGGCCGTGAGCTGGGCCTGTGCGGCACGGCGGGCCTGCGTGCCACCACCCAAGGCGGCATCGCCCAGCGGCGGGCGCACATGCGGCTGCGTTTCCACGTGGGGTTCGATGTGCCCGGTGAACGCGGGCATGGGCTTCATGCCCGGCGTGAGCGCCGGCAGCGCGCGGGTGGCCGGCGTGTCGGTGTAGAGCAAGTCGCCGTCGTCGTCATCGAGCCCGCCGATCTGGCTGGGCACGGTGCGCGGCCACATGGCGTCGGTGTCGGCGAACACCATGCGCGTCTGCACGTAGTCGACACGTGGCAGCGCTGCCTTGCGACTCTGGCGCCACAGCACGGTCAACAGCCAGCCCGCCACACCCAGCAGCAAGACGGTGATCGCAAGCCAGACCCAGGTCTGCAGCATGAGGTGTTTGCCCCTACCAAAACGACATCAGCCCCGAGTGTAGGGGCTGATGGGGAAGCTCCGGCCGGGTCCATCCCCCCGGCTCGAAGGGCCTGTGGCGGACACCGCGACGGTCACGCAACAGGTGGTTGGCTCAGGCCAAGTGTCAGAGCAGGCTCTTGAGGATCTTGCCCATTTCCGACGGGTTGCGGGTCACCTTGAAACCGCACTCTTCCATGATGGCGAGCTTGGCGTCGGCGGTGTCCGCACCACCCGAGATCAGCGCGCCGGCGTGGCCCATGCGCTTGCCCGGAGGGGCGGTGACGCCGGCGATGAAGCCGACCACCGGCTTTTTCATGTTGTCCTTGACCCAGCGAGCGGCTTCGGCTTCGTCGGGGCCGCCGATTTCACCGATCATGATCACGGCGTCGGTATCCGGATCGTCGTTGAAGGCACGCATCACGTCGATGTGCTTCAGACCGTTGATCGGGTCGCCACCGATGCCG
>JBEEJT010000225.1:0-3696 GCA_041169085.1 Pseudomonadota bacterium
AATAACCTTTAATGAAAAGGCAAGCAGTGATAAAGTTTATTTTATGCCCAAGCCATCTGCCGCCTTGAATCAGCTGCCTCCGTCTGCGGTGGCAGCTTTGGAGCGCCTGGGTGTGGATTTGGCCGTGGCTCGTTTGCGGCGCAAGGAATCGCTCAAGACCTGGGCGAAGCGATTGGGGGTGAGCGTGCCCACTTTGATGCGCCTGGAAGCGGGGGAGGCTGGCGTGAGCGTGGGCGTGGTGGCCACGGCCTTGTGGCTGATTGGTCGCGAGGCTGCGTTGGGCGAGCTGGCCACGCCAGCCGAAGACCGTGGCGCATTGGAGCTTGATGTGCGCGCCGCAGAAGCCTTGGGCAAGGCCCGCCACAGGGCCGTTCAGCAGGCCAAGTTGAGCCGCACCAAAGCGAAGACGCCGTCATGAAGCTCGATGAACTCTATCTCTGGTACTTGGGCGATCCGCGATGTCCGGCATTGGTTGGGCGTTTGCGGCTGGTTGAGGCGGGCAAGGGTGTGTCGTTGCAGTACGACCCAGCCTGGGTGGCTTCCGGCTTTCCTTTGAGCGAAGACTTGCCCTTGAGCGACATCGAACAGCTGCCCCGTTGGAAGGGCATGGCGGTGGGGGCTGTTGACGACGCTCGCCCCGACCGTTGGGGTGAACAAGTGATCCGCTTCATCGATCGGCCCAAGCGACTGAGCCTGATGGAGCTGGTTGGCTGCTGGCGGGAGCTTTGGCGGAGCCAAGCCCAAGGCGTTGATCGAGATCGATGGCGAACAGTGGCTGATCAAGTTCTTCAACGGTGAGCCCATCGACGTGCCACTGGTGGAGCATGCGGCCATGACCTTGGCAGCCAGGGCGGGCATCCGGGTGGCCGAAACCCGGGTGGTGAAGTTGCGAGGCGAGAATGCCTTGGCCGTTCGACGCTACGACCGGGTTGGGGGCGCGCGCATCCACGCGGTGTCGGCAGGCACGGCATTGCGTGCCGTGGCGTTGAGCGAACCTGAGCTGGGCTACCCCGGCCTGGCCTTGTTGCTGCGGCGTGCGGGGGTGGCCGATGAAACGCGGCGCGAGGCCGACATGCATGAGTTGTTTCGGCGCATGGTGTTCAACATCCTGATCGACAACACCGACGACCACGAGAAAAATCACGCCTTGCTGGTGGTGGCGCCCGAGCGGCACGGGCGCTTTGAGCTGGCGCCTGCTTATGACGTGTTGCCGACGAACTCAGGCCAGGGTCACCAGGAGTTCATCGTGGGCGAGGACATGCGGGCATCGACCTTGTCCAATGCCATGTCCAGGGCCGTAGACTTTGGTTTGACGCCCTCACAGGCTGCTGCTGAAGTGGTTCGTGTGATCCATGTGGTGTCAGGCTGGCGCCCGCACTTCGAGGCCTTGGGCGTGTGTCCGGCTGACCTGGACAGCTTGGCAGAGCGCATCGACGGCGACGACTTGCGAGGCCAGCGCGAGGCATTTGATGCGCGTCACTACGCGGGCCTGGCGCGCACGCGCAAGCCCCGCCCCTTTGCTTGACGGTGATGGGGTGGTGGGGCCCCTCAGGCCAAATACCGCGACAAGGCCGCTGCCGTGAGGTTGCCCAGCAAGTCGAGGAAGGTCAGGCCCATTTCGTTGCTGTAGCGGGTGGGGTCGGGGCTGGCGAGCACCAGCAGGCCGAAGGTGGCGCCGCCGTGGTGCAGGGGGATCAGCGCCATCGACGCGGTCGCGTTGGGGTCTTCGAGCCACTTGGCGGCTTCGAAGCCGTTGTTGAGGCCGCAATAGGGCTGGCTGAGGCTGGCGGCGAAGCTGCGCACGTCGGCGCTCACGGTCTGGCAGGCGTCGAGGTAGGCCAAATCAGCGCGCACGGTCTGCTTGTCGGTGTCCCACATGCGCACGGCGGCCTGGGGCACCATGAACTCGTACTTGAGGCGGTCGATCAGGGTGTCGGCGAGCTGGGCGTCGGCGTGGCAGAGCATGACGCTGCGCACCCAGCGGTGCAGCCGCTCGGCGATGGCTTCGTTTTCCTGGCCGAAGCGGATCATGTCCATCAGCCGACGCTCCAGGCCCTTGATCTTGTCGCGCAGCATTTCCATTTGGCGCTCTTGCAGCGACACGGCGCGCTGGCCGTGGGGGCTGGTGAGCTGGATGGCGCCCATGATCTGGGCCTGGCGTTCAAAGAAGCCGGGCGTGTTGATCAGGTAATTGGCGATGTCTTCTTCGGTGATGCCTTGCAGGGTCATGGTGCCTCGACGGGGGTGTGCTGGGGGGGATTATCTGCCCGGCGAGGCTGCGGAGCCTTCGGCCCATTGTTTGGCGATGGCGAACTGCGGGTGGTCGAAGGCGGGGGCGAAGTCTTCCAGGTCGCGTGGGCTCATGCCAATTTGCGGGCTGGTGGCCACTTGTCGCCACGCGGCCAGGCTGGTGACCACGTCATGGAGCACGTGTCTGGCCTGTGGCTCGGTCAGGTGGAAGCGTGGAGCCGCAGCCAGCAATTCGCGCACGTCCGTGATGGGGCCCGTGTCTTCGCTGAGCCAGGTCTTGGAGGCCTGTTCTTTGTCTGGGAACGGGTTGAGGTCGAAGGCGGGGGCGAGTTGCCATTGGCCATTGCCTGCATACAGGAAGCCCTGGTTGTGCAGGTGGTCATCGACGTTGGTGATGAGGTGGTTGAACGCCAGCCGACGCCACAGGGCTTGGGCGTCTTGCACAGGGTGTTGGCCATGGCGGTGCATGGCGTCAACGACTTCGGTGTAGCTGTGCTCAGCCCCTCTGGCGCTTTGGAGCATGGACGCCGCCGACAGGTAAGGGATGCGTGCGGCGCTGGCACGATCGAAGCGACGGATCAAGGCGATGGGTTGCCCGCTGAGCATCAGCACGCGACCGGCGGCTGCCTGGATGCCCGCGCGACGAGCCAGTTCAAGGGCGAGGATCTCACCCCGGGTGACGCAGCGGTCGTCGGCGATGCTGGGGAACTTGCCCAAGGCCAGGTGGCCGTCTTCGTCCACGACGGTGCATTTGGGGCGCATGCCACCCAGCGATGTGCCTTTGCCAAGCAGGTAGCGCAGGTCTTGTTCGCTTTCCTGCTTGCGTTCCAGGGCCTGGCTGGCGGCCAGGGCTTGGTCGAGTTCGATCAGGGGTGGCGTGTGGCGCTGGCCGGCCTCTGCGCCGCCCAGGTGTCGGCCTTGTTCGTCCTGGAGCCGTAAGGCGCCCACGCGGCTGTGGTCATCGACGGCACAGAGGTAGTCGAGTTCAGTCAGCGCGGCCAGGGCTGGGTTGCGTTGCCTGGACTTGGCGTGTGCACGAGCGATGACACGACGGCCCCAGGCGTCGGGCTCGGTGTCGGCCAACGCCAGTAGGAAGCGGGAGTCTTGCGGTGTGGGCGGCTTGCGCACCTGGTGCCCGGCTTGCCAGGCGAGGTCGGGTGACACGTTGAACCCTTGAGGGGAGCGCAGCCAATGGGCGTCGTAGGCAAACAGGCTGTGTTCGCGCTGCCCTTGCTTGACGTAGTGAAGCTCCCCCACGAGCGTGCTGGACTGGCCGATGGTGACGCGCAGCTGCCGTTGGATGTTCATGGCTTTGACCGCACTTCAGAAGGCATTGCTGCCCGGCTTGGCTTTGCGCACGCGCTGGGGCACTTGTTGGTTCATGAGCACCAGGCCGATGTCGTCCTGGGCAGTGTCCAGGAGTTGCTGCAGTCGGTCGAGTTCGCC
>JBEEJT010000226.1:0-7684 GCA_041169085.1 Pseudomonadota bacterium
GCCGGGCTCTACACCGTGGTGCTGCTGGGCATCACCATCATCATCAAGACGCTAACCGACCCGGTGCAATACCCGCTCAAGTTGGAGATTGCGCACTTTGTGCTGATCGGCTCGATCGTGCCCACCATTTCGTCGCTGGCAGCGCAGCTATCCAACCTGCGGGCCCGGTTGCAGGCGCAAAAAGAAGAGCTGAGCCAGGCGCTGGGGCGCATCCAGGTGCTGGCCACCCGCGACGAGCTGACAGGCCTGTACAACCGCCGCCACATGATGGACGTGCTGGCCCAGCACCAAAAGCGCCTGAGCCGTTCGGGCCATCACCGCTTTTGCCTGGCCATCCTGGACATCGACCACTTCAAGCGCATCAACGACACCCATGGCCACGGCGTGGGCGACGAGGTGCTGCAGAACTTCGCTCACCACATGCGTCAGGCGCTGCGCCCCACCGACGTGCTGTCGCGCTGGGGGGGTGAAGAGTTCCTGCTGATGCTGGATGAGCCCCACCCCGAGGCCGCCCGCCGCTGGCTGGAGCACGCCCGCCAGCGCCTGAGCGTGGTCACCCTCGCGCCCTCGGTGCCCGAGTTGCGCCCCACCTTTTCGGCCGGCCTGACCGACGTCGCGCCCGACGAGCGCCTGGCGCACTGCATCGAGCGCGCAGACCGCGCGCTGTACGCGGCCAAACACCAAGGCCGCGACCGCACCGTCACCCAACTCATCGACGCCCAGGGCGGCGACCAGGCGCACGCCAGCCGTGGCGCTGTCTCCCACCCCGTGGAAGGCTGAGGTCCTCCTGAAGAAGGAGCCTTGGCGCGCTTGGCCCAAACCTGGGGCAGATCACACCTTCAGGGTACTGGTCTGATTCGGACAGATGTGCCACAGTGTCTGACATGCCGTGCACGCGTCACCGACACGGCAGTGCAATCTGGCTTGACCGGATGCAGCCCAGGTCAGGGGGGCCAGGGCCTCGCCAAAGGTGGCGTTTGTTGCCTGCAGTGCCCATGAGTCCTTCGCCCACGCGGCCGGTGGGGGCGACGCCATCACCCGATCGCGCCGCACCACCTTCGTCGGTCGCCTCGCCAGACGGCTTGAACCCCAGCGCTGCGCTGCCCGTTGCGGCGCGCTTGTCCCACGCACACGCCCAGCAATTGCTGGACGCGGTCGACGTCGGCCTGCTGCGCACCGGCCCGGACGGCGTGGTGCAGTACGCCAACCCGCGCGCCGCCGCGCTGCTGGGCCGCCAACCCACCGCCTTGATGGGCCTGCACCTGCTGGAGCTCGTCCACCCCGACGACGCCCCCGGGCTCCAAGCCGGGCTCGAACAGTTGCTGGCCGGCCACGCCTGCAGCCTGCAGCGCCAGGCGCGCTGTCATGTGGCCGGAGGCGAGACCACCCACCTGGGCCTGCAGTTCAACACCACGCCCCCTGTGGCGGGCGATGGCGCAGGCCAGATCGGTGGCCTGGCCGTGGTGCTGCACGAAGCCCGTGACCAGCTCGACATGGCCGACGCCCTCGCCCACGCCCGCCAGTCTGACCAGGCCAGCCGCGCCAAGACCGAGTTCCTCTCGCGCATGAGCCATGAACTGCGCACGCCGCTCAACGCCATGCTCGGCTTTGCCCAGCTGCTGCGCGTGGACCCGCGCCACCCGCTCACCGACGTGCAGCGCCAGAAGGTCGACCACATCGAGCGCGCCGGGGCCCACCTGCTGGCCATGATGACCGACGTGCTCGACCTCTCGCGCATCGAGGCCGGCAGCCTGCCGCTGCACCTGCAAACCGTGGCCGTGGCCGACCTGGTGGAAGAAGCCCTGTCGATGGTGCAACACCAGGCCGCCCAGGCCCAGCTGCACCTCAGCGGCCACGTGGCCGAAGCCGTGGTGGTGCACCCGGGCCTGGCACCGCCGCCGCTGGCGGTTCACGCCGACCCGGTGCGCCTGCGCCAGGCGCTGGTCAACCTGCTGAGCAACGCCATCAAATACAACCGCCCGGGTGGGCGCGTGCTCATCGAAGCGATGCCCATCGACGGCGAGGTGATGTTCAACGTCAGCGACACCGGCCCCGGCCTGAGCGCCGAACAGGTGTCGCACCTGTTCGAGCCCTTCAACCGGCTGGGGGCCGAGCACACGGTGATCGAAGGCACCGGCATCGGCCTGGTCATCGTGCGTCGACTCGCCGAGCTCATGCAAGGCCGCGTGAGCGTGAGCAGCGCGCTGGGCACCGGCAGCAGCTTCAAGCTGTGGCTGCCGCGCGCCACCGTTCTGGCCGCCGACCAGGCCACCCCTGGCCCCACGGCCCCAGCCCACGACACCATGCTGGCCTCGCCGCCCAGCCACCTGTTGCACGAGCGGCCTTCGCCCCAGCGCACGGTGCTGTACGCCGAAGACAACATGATCAACGTCGAATTGGTGCGCCAGGTCATGCACATGCGGCCCCACTGGCAGCTGGACGTCGCCATGTGCGGTCAGCAGGCCATCGACATGGCGCGACACCGCCCGCCCGATTTGCTGCTGCTCGACATGCACCTGGGCGACATGAGCGGGCTTGACGTCTCAGACGCCTTGCTGTCCCACCCTGCGACCGCCGCCCTGCCCCGCGTGGCCCTGTCGGCCGACGCCATGCCCGACCAGATCAACGAAGCGCGGCTGCGCGGCTTCGCCGAATACCTCACCAAGCCCCTGGACGTGGGCCGCTTCCTGGGGCTGCTCGACCAGCTGGCCACCCCGCCCTTGCGCGACACGGCCGCCGCCAACGCCCCGATGAGCGGCAGCGGCGCTCAGCGCCTCACCAGGCCAGGTCGCTGAAGAAGCGCCCGCCGTGGAACACCAGCGGCGCCACGCCCACGCGGCGCTGGCAGTGGGCCACGCGCCCGATGAAGATGAGGTGATCGCCCTCGCGGTGCTGGTGGTGGTGGGTGCACTCGAACACCGCCACGGCCCCGTCGATGACGGGCGCGCCACTCAAGCCCGGTCGCCAGGACACGCCTTCAAAGCGGTCGATGCCCTTGGTGGCGAAGCGCTCGGCCAGGCCACGCTGGTCGGCCGCCAGCACGTTGATGGCGTAATGGCCGGCCTGCTGGAAGCCCGGCATCGAGCCCGACAGCGCCGACAGGCTCCACAACACCAGCGGTGGCGACAGCGACACCGAGTTGAAGGAATTGGCCGTGAGGCCCACCAGCGGCCCTTGTGGCGGCGCGGCGGTGATGATCGTGACCCCGGTGGCGAACTGGCCCAGCGCGGCGCGCAGGTCGTCGTTGGAAAAGGGGGTGGCCAGGTCGGGCGTCGAAGAGGACATCAGGGGCGAAGGCTGTGACAGGCCAGTGTAGCGGGCCAGCGCGGGGCGCAGGCGTTCAAGTGGGGGGCTGAGCGACGCCAATCGGCGTTCAAGCCGATTCCGGCACGCGGTAAAGCCACACGGGCTTGCCGCCCTCGCCCGTCCCGCATCGCCAGTGGGCGTGGGGCGTGACGCGACGGCCCTGGGCGTCGCGGGCTTCGAACTCCAGGCTCAACAGCCAGCTGCCCGGGCGCATCTCGGCGCAGGCCTTGGCCCAGGCGCGGGGCATGGTCTCCGGCCGCTGGAACAGGTAGACCAGGTCGCAGGCCGCCCAGTCGTCGGCCCACATGTCGCCACGGCGCACCCGGGCCAGGTCGCGGCAGCGCCAGGCGCACACGGCCCACCACAGCCAGCTGTGTTCCACGCCATGCAGCCGCCAATCGGGCTGGCCAGGGCTCAAGGCCCTGTGCAAGGCGACCAGGCCATCGCCCAGGCCGCAACCGGCGTCGAGCACCAGGGCCCCGGTGCGCAGCCGCACGTGGCGGGGCAGCTCGGCCAGGGCGTCGGGCGGCGTGGGGAAGACCGGCGCGTCTCGCCAAGCCCGCACCGGGTAGGCCAGCAACAACAGCCCCAGCGGCAACAGCCAGGCCCAGGCGGGGCCTTGGGCCTGGGCGCCCTGCCCCGAGGCCAGCCAGCTCAAGGGAAAGCCCAGCGCCACGAACACCTGGCGCCAGCCCGTGCTGGCCACGCGAGGCCACATCGACAGCGCCGCCCCCAGGGCCAGGGGCAAGGCCCAGGCGGCCCAGCCGGGGGCCGCAGCGCCTTGGAGCGCACGGGCCAGGGCCCAACACAGGGCCCAGGTCAGCAAGGCAGGCAGGGGCCAGCGCAGCATGGGGCGTCAGGCCCGCCGCTCAGGCCTCGCCGCGGCCGCCACGCAGGCGGTCGATCAGGCCGTTGAGCTCGTCGAGGCTGCCGAACTGGATGATCAGGTCGCCCTGCTCGCCGCGCAGCGTCTTGCGGCGGATCTGGATGGCCACTTGCGCGGCCAGCAGGTCGGACAGCTCTTCTTCGATGCGCAGCACGTCGCGGGTCTTTTCAGACTTCACGCGCAACAAGGGCTTCTGGCGGCCCTGACCCTGCACGCGGCCCACCAGCTTCTCGGTCTCGCGCACGTTGAGCTTCTTGCCCACCACCTCGTTGGCGGTGGTGATCTGCAAGGCCTTGTCGAGCGGCAACAGCGCGCGGGCGTGGCCCATGTCGATGTCGCCGGCCATCAGCATCGATTGCACCGGGTCGGCCAGGTTGAGCAAGCGCAGCAGGTTGCTGGCGGCCGAGCGCGAGCGGCCCACGGCCTGCGCGGCCTGTTCGTGGGTGAGGCCAAACTCGCTGGTCAGTCGGTGCAGGCCTTGTGCTTCTTCCAGCGGGTTGAGGTCTTCGCGCTGGATGTTTTCAATGAGCGCCATCGCAGCGGCGGCTTCATCGGGCACATCTTTGATGAGCACGGGCACTTCATCGAGCCCGGCGATCTTGGCCGCACGCGAGCGGCGCTCACCGGCGATGATTTCGTACTGGCCTGGCCCCACCGGCCGCACCAGGATGGGCTGCATGATGCCCTGGGCCTTGATGCTCTCCGCCAGCTCGTAGAGAGAGCCCTCGTCCATGCGGGTGCGAGGTTGGTATTTGCCGGGCTGAAGCACGTCGAGCCGCAGCGTGCCCGGTGCGCCCTGGGGCGCTTCGGTTGCAGCAGCAGAGTCGCTCACTTTGGGGCCCAGCAGGGCCTCCAGGCCCATGCCCAGGCCTTTGGATCGTTTGGTCGCCATAGGGCGTGATTGTCGCCCAAGCCTCAAGGCCCCTCGCGGTCGTCACGCATCCGAAATCCCGGGCACGCGCACCGATCTTTGGGTCAGGCCCGTGTTGACCCGAAGCCACCGGGCCCGAATGGTGAGGGATGATCGCGCCCGAGGCGGCCTCAACCGTGCCGCCATCGCCTCAGCCTTCGAATCGAACCTTTGCTTTGAGAAGCCCCATGCAGTCGACCTTCCCCTCCTTGCGCCTGATCGCCCGTTCCCTGGCCTGCGCGGCCGCCCTGGCCAGCCTCTCCACTTTGACCGCCTGTGGCGGCGGTGGCGGCGACGACGACAACAGCTCGCCGATCGACAAGTACGTGGGCACCTGGTACGAGGCTTGTGACGTTTCGGACACGAGCAGCAGCCGGATTCGTTACGTGGTCACCAAGACCGGCAAGACCACCTCGCATTGGGTTTACACCACGCTCGATTACACGAACACCTCGTGCTCGGGCACCGGCACGGCCCGCGGCGCAGATGCCACGTCAGAAGACACGTACAACGGCACCAAGGTCGTCGATGGCAAGACCGTCGACAAGATGTCTTCGGTCGAAACGAGCAACAGCTACAAATACATTGCCTACGTGAACGGCAACTCGTTGTATTTCGGTACGGGCGCCTCCGATGCCGAGGGCTATGAAATGGCGCTGAGCACCACGCCCGGGGCCACCCGCTGACCCCAAGGCCCCAGGGCTGAAGCGTTCAGCCCTGGGCAGCTGCCGCCTTGCGTGCGGCACCCTTGGCAGGGGCTGGCGCCAGCCCCTTGCCCACCCGCTCGACCAGCTCATGGGCGAAGGCCACGAAGGCCTGCGCGCCCTTGGACGACGGGTCGAACACCACGCCCGGCAGCCCGTAGCTGGGCGCTTCGGCCAGGCGCACGTTGCGCGGGATGACGGTGTTGAACACCTTGTCGCCGAAGTGATCCTTGAGCTGGTCGCTCACCTGTTGCTGCAGCGTGATGCGCGGGTCGAACATGACCCGCAACAGGCCGATCAGCTGCAGCTCGCGGTTGAGGTTGGCGTGCACCTGCTTGACGGTGTTGACCAGGTCGGTCAGGCCTTCGAGGGCGAAGTATTCGCACTGCATGGGCACGATCACCCCATGGGCACAGGTGAGCCCGTTGAGCGTGAGCAGGCTCAGGGATGGCGGGCAGTCGATGATGACGAAGTCGTATTCGGCGGCCACGGCTTCGATGGCCGACTTCAGGCGCCGGTCGCGGCGCTCGAGGTTGACCAACTCGATCTCGGCACCCGCGAGTTCGCGGTTGGCGCCCAGCACGTCGTAGCCGGCCTTCTCGCTGCGCACCCGCGCTTCGGCGATGCCCACGTCTTCCAGCAGCACGTCATAGACCGAGTGGGTCAACAAGCGCTTGTCCACACCCGAACCCATGGTGGCGTTGCCTTGGGGGTCGAGGTCGACGATGAGGGTGCGCTGCCCGACCTTGGCCAGGCCCGCCGCGAGGTTCACCGTGGTGGTGGTCTTGCCCACCCCACCCTTTTGATTCGCGATGCAGAAGATGTGCGGCATGGCTGGGATTATCCATGCCGACGGCCGTTGCGCGAGGCCTCGTCCCGGCCCTGTGGCGCGGCTTTGGCACCGCCCTTGCCCGTGGACGGATGGGGCGCGGCGTGCAGGGGCTTGGCGGGCGCTTTGGAGGCCGCTTTAGGCGTCGCTTTGGCATGCGCCTGGGGCACTGGCTTGAGGGGCGGCTTGGCGGCCGCCGCAGCCCGGTGTCGGGCTGGGCGAGGCGCGTTGGGGTCGGCCAGCTCTTGCACGACCTGGCCATTGCGCACCCGGCCCACCGTGCCCACGCGGGTGCTCACCTGGGCCTTGGCCTGGCCCTTGGCAAGCTTGGCGGCCGGCGCAGGCTTCACCACGGTGGCCTTGGCTGTCTTGGGCGCCTGGGCGGCCTTGGCAGCCTTGCCGGCCCTGGTGACCTTGGCGGCCATTGCGGCCTTTGCGGCCTTCGCGGTCTGGGTGGGGGCCGACTTGAGGGCGACCTTGGGTGCCGCTTTGCGGGCGAGCTTGGGAGAAGCCTCGGCCGCCTCTTTGGGCATCGCCTGGGGTGCCGCCTTGGCGACCGCAGCAGGCGCCTCAGGCGCGGCGGCAGGCAAATCTTGCCAGTCTTTGGGGGCAGGCACTTCGCGCGCGCTCGACACCGATTGCCCTGGGGGCTGAACCCGCTCCACGCCCACGTGCCCACTCACGGGCCCAGGGCGGGTGGCAACGGTGCGCAGGCCGCCTGAGTGGCCTGCCGTTTGGGCCCACGCACCTGGCGGAGGCAGCCACACGGCCACCGCCATGGCAAGTTGAGCGGCCAAGGCCAAACGGGTCGAAGTGTGTGGAGGGCGCATGCCTCGCATCTTCAGGCCATCGCCACCGGCGTGTACACAGCCCAGCGCAAGACCGTCGAGAAAACACCGTCAGTTGATGCCGTGATGCGACACCTCGGCCGCCAAGATTCAGGTGCGAGGGCGCATCCAGATCAGGCAACGCTCGGCATCCAGGCCGGGCACGGCGATGTGTTCCACGTGAAACACATCCACATTGGCCGCCAGCGCAGCCAACTCGTC
>JBEEJT010000227.1:0-12651 GCA_041169085.1 Pseudomonadota bacterium
GCGGGCGTTCCGGCCGCGGTCGCCGAGTGCAAGGCCGCCGGCGTGCGTGTGGTGATGATCACCGGCGACGCGCCCGAGACCGCGCGCGCGATCGGGCGCACGATCGGGCTCGACGACACGCAACCGCCGCTGACCGGCCGCGAGCTCGAGGCGCTCTCCGACGGGGAGCTCGCGCGGCGTCTGCCCGGCCTGCACGTCTTCGCGCGCGTCGTGCCCGAGCAGAAGCTGCGCCTCGTGCAGGCGCTGCGCGCGCAGGGCGAGGTGGTCGCGATGACCGGCGACGGCGTCAACGACGCGCCGGCGCTCAAGGCCGCGCACGTGGGCGTGGCCATGGGCCAGCGCGGCAGCGACGTGGCCCGCGAAGCCGCTGCCCTGGTGCTCATGCACGACGACTTCGCCGCGCTGGTCGAGGCCATCGCCCGGGGGCGGCGCACCTTCGACAACCTGCGGCGTGCGCTGGTCTACACCATCGCCGTGCACATCCCCATCGTGGCGCTGGCGATGTTGCCTGTGCTGTTGGGCCTGCCGCTGGTGCTCACCCCGCTGCACATCGCCTTCCTCGAACTCGTGATCGACCCGTCGTGCTCGCTGGCCTTCGAAGCCGAGGAAGCCGATGCCGACGTGATGCGCCGCCCCCCGCGTCGGCGTGACGAGTCCGTCGTGCCGGGCCGGATCCTGGCCCTGGCCGTGGGCCAAGGCCTGGCGGTGACCGCGCTGGTGATGGGCGGCTACATGTGGGCCTTGCAGCAACCCGCTTGGCAGGCTGTGGCCGGCACCCTGGCGTTCACCTTGCTGGTGACCGCCAACGCCGGGCTCATCTTGCCCAGTCGCCTGGTGGGCGCAGGGCGAGGCAGCTTGCTGGGCGGCTTGCCCGTGGTCACGCGCTGGGTGATGGGGCTCACGCTGCTGGCCCTGGCCGTGTTCACGGCCACGCCCCTGGTGGCGGGCTGGCTGGGCCTGCAAGCGTTGCCACTGACCGCCTGGGCGGCGTGCGTGGCCGCTGGCCTGGCCATGGCCTTGCCTTTGTGGGCGATCAACCTGGCGTGGGCGCCACGTCGCTGAGCGGGCGCGTGCAGGCGTGCAGCCACGCGTCTCGCGGCTGCGGTGCCACGTTGGGGTGCACCACCGCGCGCGCCAGCCGCCCCTCGCAGGCCATGCCCACCGCCGTCAACAAGCGGGACGAGGCGTGGTTGTCGACGTCGCACAGGGCGTCCACCCGCCAGGCTGCGGGCAAGTGCCAGGCGGCGGCCAACACGGCGCCCACCGCTTCACGCATCCAGCCCTGGCCCCAGTGCGGGCGGCCCAGAGCGTAGCCCAAGCGCAGGTGGTGCGCCTGGGCGCCCGGGTGGCTCATGGGCGTGAGCTCCACCTGGCCGATGGCCAGGCCATCGGGGTGTTGCGCGCTGGGCAGGGCCACGACCCACAGCCAGCCGCTTTGCTTCAGCCAGCGGTGCAAGGCCAGGCTCAAGTGCTGGCGGGTCTGCTCGGAGTGACCGTGAGGGCGCAGCCCCAGGTGCAGCAAGACTTCGGCCGAGGCATAGATGCCGTCGAACAAGGGCCCGGCGTCCGCTGGGCGCGGCTCGCGCAACAACAGCCTGGCGGTGCGGATCTGGCGGGGCAGGGACATGGGGCCACCTTGCCGCAAGCCGCCGTGCCCCGTGGCCTGCCCCCGCCAAGGCCCAGCGCCGAAGTCTGACTTGCGTCACGCCCGGTCGACCGGCTTGCCAGACATCCGGCCAATCCGTGACTTTGTGGCGCGACGCCGGTGTCGACCCCCACCAAAGTGGCGACATCGCGAGGACACCTCCTCTGAGAGGACGACAGCCATGGACATCCCCCCCGCACAAGACCCGTGCTGGCAGAAGCTGGCCAAGGGTGCCTTGTCCGGGTTGCGCACCCAACACCTGGGCACGCAACTCATGATCAAGCGCATCGAACGCAGCGCCGACCCGGTGGCCACCAAGGCCGCCGAGATCCATGCCTTCTTCGCCAAGTGGGCCAAGGTGTTGCCCACCGAGTTGGCACAACTCCAGCGACTCTGAGGAGAGGAACATGAACCAGCTCACCAGCGTGACCCAGGCCACGCAATGGATCCGCGAAGGCCGTTGCCTCAGCCTGGCCGGCACCGAAGCCGCCCTCCAGGGCTTGCCCGAGGGCGACTGGATCGCCGGCACCATCCCCTATTTCATGGCCGACGAAGGCGGCATGGTGGCCCGCGACGACCAGGTCTTCGTGACCGACCTGACCGCGCTGGGGGCCACACGCGTGGCCACCTATGGCGAAGGCGACATCGAGCAAGTGGTGGCTCAGGCGCCGGCCAACGGCTTCACCTTGCTCATCATCCCGTTCGGTGGGGGCACGCAGCGCCGCTTTGCCGCTGAAGCGGCCAACTTCAAAGACGCCTTCCTCAAGCCCACGGTGGGCTGGATCGCCGGCGTTCACCTCGAAGACATCGGCAAGAAGGCCCCCCTGGTCTACGACGGCCGCACCCACAGTGCCCACGAGGACCGGGCGGTGGCGGTGCACATCACCCTGCCGGAAGACAAGCTGGTGCAAGTGGACATCCTCAACCTCTTCGAGCCCGATGGCACCGACCTCATCCAGTTCGACCAGACGGCGTTCACGGTGGACGCCTGCCGCATCAACGGCGAGCCCGCCCGGCTGAGCGCGTACGTGCGCGACAAAGGCCTGGAGCATGGCCGCTTGCCCCTCATGGGCGATTTCGCGGGCGCCCACATCAACGTGTCCTTGCAGCGGGTGCACGAGGACCACGTGGACTTGTTCGCGCCGGTGTTCCAGGGGGTGGATTACCACTTTGCCAAGCCCGTGGGCGACTACGCGGCGGCCTTCCGGGCGCGCGAAGCCCACCAAGCCACCGATGGTCTGGCTTTCTCATGCAACTGCATCCTGAACTACGTGTTCGGCGAGTTGCAGGGCAAGGTGATCGGCGGGCCGCGCGGCCCCTTCACCTTTGGCGAGATCGGCTACCAGTTGCTCAACCAGACCCAGGTGGCGGTGCGCATTTTGTGAGCAGGGGCCCGCGAGGGCCTCAGTGGCCGCCGCGCGGGTCGTGGCCCCGGCCACCGTCACGGAAGCGGCCGCGGTCACCGCCTCTGTCGCCACCACGGTAGTCGCCGCGGTCGTTGCCGCGGTCGTTGCCGCGGTAGTCACCCCGGTCCCAGCGGCCGTCGCGCATCCACCAGCCGCGGTTGTTGCGCTCCCAGGCGTGGGGCACCCAATGGTGGCCCATGCGGGGGGCTTCCCAGTGGCCACCCACCCAGACATAGCGGCTGAGCTGCCATGTCCAATAACCGGTGATCCACACATAACCGACGGCAGGGGGCGGACCCATGTCTTCGTAGCGAGGCGCTGGCGGCGGGGTGTTCACATACACCGGCTGGTCGTAGCGGGGCTGACCGTAGACGGGGCGGGGCTCCACCGGCGCCACCACGCAGCCGCTCAGCAGCGCACCGCCCAAGCCCAGGCCGACCAGGGCCAGCCGGGGCATCCAGCGCGGGGCCCGAAGACCGCTGAACAGGGCAGAAGAGGTGTCCATGGGCTGACAACGCCCCCCGGTTCACCCCCGCTGACCGGGTTGCCCCGGCTCGCTGCGTAAAGAAGCGTGTCGCGTGGCCCGGTCTGTCAATGGCAGTGGCCGGCGATCTGCTGGCCATCCACGGCCTGCACCTCGATGACCGTGGCTTGGCTGTCGCGGCCTTCAGGGTCCCAATGGCGCTCAGAGGCTCAAGTCGTAGTCGATCGTCAGCGGAGCGTGGTCGCTGAACCAGCTGTCTTTGTAGACGCTGGCGGCGCGGGCGGTTTCGGCCAGGGCCGGGGTGGCCAGGTGGTAGTCGATGCGCCACCCCACGTTCTTGGCGCGGGCCTGGCCCCGGTTGCTCCACCACGTGTAGCACTCGTCCAGCGTGTCAGGGTGCAGGCGGCGGTAGACGTCCACCAGGTGGGTGTCGCCCGCCGGGTCGAGCAGTGCGGTCATCCAGGCGCGCTCTTCGGGCAAAAAGCCCGAGTTCTTCAGGTTGCCCTTCCAGTTCTTCAGGTCGGCTTCCTTGTGGGCGATGTTGACGTCGCCGATGAGGATGAACTCGCGCTCCTGCCGCAGCTTCGCCAGGTGGGGCTGCATGGCGGCCAGGAAGCGGTACTTGGCGGCCTGGCGGTCGTCGCCGCTGGAGCCACTGGGGAAGTAACAGCTGATGATCGACAGCTTTTGGCCGGCCTTGTCGAAACGCATCTCCACGTAGCGGCCTTCGGCGTCAAACTCGCCGGTGGTGTCGGCCTGGCCCAGGCCGATGATCACGTCCGACGGTTGCGCCTTGCTGTAGAGGCCGACCCCGGAGTAGCCTTTCTTTTGCGCGTGGTGGAAGTGGCCGGCCATCCCCCCCATGGTGGACATTTCCTTGGTCATGTCGGCGGCTTGAGCCTTCAGCTCCTGCACGCCCATACAATCCGCAGCCATGGATTCAGCCCAGGGCACGAGCCCTTTGGTGACCGCCGAGCGGATGCCGTTGAGGTTGAGAGATACCAGTCGAAACACGAGATCAGACTTTCATGAGCACCACCCCAGACGTCAACCCCTTGGCCCAGTCGTTCGTGGCCTTCGCGGTGCAATCGCAGGTGCTGCGCTTTGGTGAATTCAAGACCAAGGCGGGGCGCCTGTCGCCCTATTTCTTCAACGCCGGTCTGTTCGATGACGGCGCCAAGCTGGGCCGCCTGGCCGAATTCTATGCACGCCGCCTGATCGATTCGGGTTTGCAGTTCGACATGCTCTTTGGCCCGGCCTACAAGGGCATCACCCTGGCGGCCGCCGTGTCGATCGAGCTGGCCCGCCTGGGCCACAACAAGCCCTTTGCCTACAACCGCAAAGAAGCGAAAGACCACGGCGAAGGCGGCACCCTGGTGGGCGCCCCGGTGCAGGGCCGCGTGCTCATCATCGACGACGTGATCTCGGCGGGCACCTCGGTGCGCGAGTCGATCAACATGATCACCCAGGCCGGCGCCACCCCCTGCGGCGTGGCCATCGCCCTGGACCGCCAGGAAAAGGCCACCGCCAACGGCCAGGACGCGAATGAAAGCGCCGTGCAACAAGTGGAACAGACCTACGGTTTGCCCGTTGTTGCCATCGCCTCGCTGCGCGATTTGCTGCAGTATCTGTCGCAACAGGCCGACCCGTCGCTGAGCGCGTATTTGCCTGCCGTGCAGGCTTACCGCGACCGCTACGGGGTCTGAGCCTGCGCCTCATCCCTGCTTGCCCGCAGATTTGCCATGACGCTTGCCTTTCGCCTTCGCCACCCTGCCAGCCTGGCCGTCGCCTTGCTGTGGGCGGGGCAGGGCGCCTGGGCGGCCCCTGGCATCTACACCTGCACCGACAGCAGCGGGCGGCGCTTCACCTCTGACCGGCCCATTGCCGAGTGCCTCGACCGTGAACAGCGGCTGCTCAACAAAGACGGCTCGCAGAACAAGGTCGTGCCGCCGCGCATGACGGCCGAAGAGCGTGCGGCCGCCGAAGAGCGCAAGCACCAGGCCGAGCTGGCCGAAGCCGCCCGCAAGGACGCGGTGCGACGCGACCGCAACCTCGTCATGCGCTACCCCGACGAGGCCGCCCACGACAAGGCGCGCGAGAGCGTGCTCGACGACCTGCGCCGCTCCATCGAGGCGTCCGAACGCCACCTCAAGACGCTGGAAGAAGAGCGCAAGCCGCTGGAAGCCGAGACCGAGTTCTACAAGAACAAGCGCCTGCCGCCCAAGCTCAAGGCCAAGCTCGACGCCAACGAGGCCCAGCAAAAGGCCCAGCGCGACATCATCGCCACCCAGCGCTCGGAAATGGTGCGGGTGGACGGCCTTTACGACGCCGAACTCGCGCGACTCAAGAAGTTGTGGGCCGGTGCGGCGCCGGGCTCCGTGCCCGACAGCCACGTCGGCAAGCCGTCTTCGGCGCCTTAACAGCCCCCTGAGCGGCCCACACAGCGCTCAGCGCTCAAATGCCCCCAGGTCGGCTGCCGCGCCCCGCACGGTGCGCGCCACCGGTTGCGGCGCACCGGCCAGCGTCGCGTCAAAGGTCTGGTTGACCGGGTGCGCGTTCAACACCGCCTGCAAGTCGGCCGACACCGTGGTGGCCGCGTCGACCAGGAGCGAGCCCGCCAGCGGCAGGTAACTGCCGGCTGCCAGCGTGGGCGCGGTGGTGCTCAACAGCAGCTCGGTGCCGGTCAGCGTGCCGGCCACCGGGTGCCAGGGCGACGCCCCCGGCCACCACACCGACTGGATGAAGTTGCGCCCCAGGTGCAGCACCCCGCCCGTGGTCCAGCCCGCGTCCACGTCTTGCCCGGCGCGCAGGCCCAGCTCGATGCCCGGCGCACCCGCCAGCACGTTGTGGAACACCTCGGCCGTCTGCCGCGTGGTCGACAGCTGGAAGAGGCGCGACCAGCCTCCCGTCATGTAGACGGTGTTGTGGAAGAAATAGAGCGGCCCGGCGCGGAACATCGATTCGCTGCCCTGGTGGTCGCCACCGTAGTGCACCACCGTGCCGCTGTCGCCGTTCTTGACGATGAGGTTGCCATAGATGTAGGTGGCTTGCTCGCTCAGGTGGGCCTGGGCGGTGTCGGGCATGTCTTCGGGCTCGACCAGGTCGAGCGCCCTGGCGCCTTCGATGAGGTGGTTGTAGCGCACCACCGTGCCCACCGAGCGGTCTTTGAGGGCGTTGCCCCGGGCGTTGCTGCGCAGCGGCCCCACGCGGTTGAACTCGTAGACCACGCCCAGCGCCTGCACGTAGATGTTGTGGATGGTTTCGCTGCCGGCGATGCCGTTGTCGTGGATGTGGTTGCCGGCCACGCGCAGGTCTTGCACGATGCTGGCCTCGCCCGCGCCGATGTCCTGTGAGCGGGCGAACAGGCCATTGGTGCAGTCTTCCATCTCGTTGTCGGCGATGGTGATGTGGTGGCCGCGCTCGACCCACAGGCAGGCGCCGAACTCCACGTAGGCCTGTTGCTCACCCGCTGAGTTGGTGAAGTTGAAGCGCGGGTGGGCATGGCGCAGGTGCAGACCGTCGATGCGCACATGGCTGGGGTTGGCTTCCGACCAACTCTGGTTGCCCAGCCGGTCGACCATCACCAGGGCACGCGTCTCCTGGATGTGCATGTAGCCGGCGCTGGTGTAGCTCAGCCCGGCACGGGCCACGGCACCGTCGCCATCGATGATGGGGCGCTCGCCACCTGCGCCTTTGACCCCGCACACCCGCACCGGGGCCTCGGCCGTGCCTTGCGCAGCCACCAGGATCTTGCCCCGGTAAGGCGTGCCGTTGTTGTAGAAGATGCGCACCGTGTCGCCGGCGGCCAGCGTGTCCCAGGGGACATCGGCCAGCGTGGCCAGTTGCCCGGCGCCAGGGCCCACCTGGAAGTCGCGGCCCAGGCCCGAGGGCACGCAGGCATCGCCCCAGGGGGTGGGCGCCACTTGCGTGGCCTCCGCCAGGGGGGCTGGCGTGGGCGCAGGGCTGTCGCCGCCGCCCCCACCGCCGCAGGCCGCCAGCGCCCAAGACACCGGCAGGCCGAAGCCCAGCCGCCACAGCCGACGGCGCCAGACGGCGCCCTCTGCAACCCGATTCACATCCGACATGACACAACCTCGCGCCTCCCTGGCGCCTGTTCTTGGCGACCAGCTTAGGCGCGCAGGGGCGTGGCGATGTGCTTCTTTTGTGTCCGGACGTGTCCGGCGTGGGGGCGATCAGCCCGTGAGCTTCTTCTTGAGCAAATCGTTCACGGTGGCCGGGTTGGCCTTGCCCTTGGTGGCCTTCATGGCCTGGCCCACCAGCGCGTTGAAGGCCTTTTCCTTGCCTGCGCGGAACTCTTCGACCGACTTGGCGTTGGCCGCCAGGATGTCGTCGAGGATCTTTTCCAGCTCGCCGGTGTCGCTCATCTGCTTGAGGCCCTTGGCCTCGATCAGCGCATCAATCTGCGCGATGGGGGCCACGCCATCACCCGCGCCTTCGCCCGCCCACAGGCCTTCGAAGACCTGCTTGGCGCCGGCGTTCGAGATGGTGCCGTCGCTGATGCGCGAGATCATGGCGGCCAGCAGGGCCGGGGTCACGGTCGCTTGCTCGATGGTCTGCTCGGCCGCATTGAGGCGGCGCGAGACCTCGCCCATCAGCCAGTTGCTCACCAGCTTCGGCTGGCCGCAGGCCTTGGCCGCGGCCTCGAAGAAGGCGCCAAAGGCCTTCGACTGCGTCATCATCGTCGCGTCGTATTCGGGCAGGCCGTAGTCGGCCACAAAGCGGTCGGCCATCACGCGCGGCAACTCGGGCATGGTGGCGCGCACGCGCTCCACCCATTCCGGGGCGATGGTCAGCGGGGGCAGGTCGGGGTCGGGGAAGTAGCGGTAGTCGTGCGCGTCTTCCTTCGAGCGCATCGCGCGCGTCTCGCCCGTGTCCGGGTTGAACAGCACGGTGGCCTGCTGGATGGCGTAGCCGTCTTCGATCTGGTCGATCTGCCAGTTGATCTCGTAGTCGGCCGCCTGCACGATGTGCTTGAAGCTGTTGAGGTTCTTGATCTCGCGGCGCGTGCCCAGCGGCGCGCCAGGCTTGCGCACCGAGATGTTCACGTCGCAGCGGAACGAGCCTTCTTGCATGTTGCCGTCGCAGATGCCCAGCCACACCACCAGCGTGTGCAGGGCGCGGGCGTATTCGGCGGCTTCGGCGCTGGTGCGGATGTCGGGCTCGGTCACGATCTCGATGAGCGGCGTGCCGGCGCGGTTGAGGTCGATGCCCGAAGACTTCTCGCCGTTGAAGCCGCTGAAGTCATCGTGCAGCGACTTGCCCGCGTCTTCTTCGAGGTGGGCGCGCACCAGGCGCACCGTGTGGGCCTGCTCGCCCACGAAGAAGCTCACCGCGCCGCCTTGCACCACGGGGATCTCGTACTGGCTGATCTGGTAGCCCTTGGGCAGGTCGGGGTAGAAGTAGTTCTTGCGCGCGAAGATCGCGCGCGGCGCGATGTGCGAGCCCACGGCCAGGCCGAAGGCGATGGCGCGCTCAACCGCACCGTGGTTCATCACGGGCAGCGTGCCGGGCAGGGCCATGTCCACGGGGCAGGCCTGCGTGTTGGGCTCGGCGCCGAACTGGGTCGACGCGCCCGAGAAGATCTTCGATTGCGTGGACAGCTGGACGTGGGTCTCGATGCCGATGACGACTTCGTAGCCGCGGATCAATTTGGGTGTCACGGGGGAGCTCATGTGGGGCAACTCAGGCGCCTTGCGGCGACGTGGTCGAAAGAGGTGAATCGGTCTGCGACTGGGGGCGCTGCTGCACGGTCCGGTAGTCGGCCGCGTGTTCGGTGCGCCAGCGCATCAGCAGCGCGCGGTTGTCGTGCTGCCAGGGGTGGAAAGACGGTTTGAAGTAAGCGAACCAGTGCGGCAGCGTGTGCCACACGATGCCTTCGCGGCCGAACCAGAACTTGGCGGCAGAGGCCCAGGTGCGCCACTTCCAGAGCTGCCCGTCGTGGCGCAGCATCTTGGTGACCTGGATGGCGGTGAACACCGCGAACTCCATCGAGATGTACAAGAAGATGGCGATGCGCAGCCAATAGCGCCCGTCGACCGCCTGGTAGGTGTCGAAGGCCACGGCCTTGTGTTCGGCCTCTTCGGCCGCGTGCCACAGCCACACCTTGCGCATCTCCGGGGCCATGCCTTCGGTCCACGAGGCGTAGCGCAGCAGGCCGTCGCCCAGCAGTGCGGTGAAGTGCTCGTAGCCGGCGGTGCCGGCCAGGTCGGCTTTGGGGGCCTTGCCTTCGAACGCGGCGACGAACTTGGCCATCGTGCGCTCGTTCCAGTTGTCGTAGCCCATGGCCTGCAACTGGGCGTTGTAGCGCCCGTGCAGGTGGCGGTGCGTGGCTTCCTGGCCGACGAAGTGGCGGATCTCTTCGCTCAGCTCGGTCAGCCCCATGGTCTGCACCTGAGGGGCAAAACGGCGCACCGCGTCGATGAAGAACTGCTCGCCCACCGGGAACAGGAAGGACAGCGCGTTGAACACCGTCGAGCGGTAAGCGTCACCGCCCACCCAGTGGCGATCGAAGCCCGCGTCGAGGTCCACATCGAGCTGGCGCACGATGAGGTCGGCCTTGGCGGGCGTCGCACTGCTGAGTGAAGCGGAAGCGTTCATCGCGGTCTCCGGTGGTGGCGTCAGGCCGCAGCGGCCGGTGCGCGCTGGTGCCAGTCTGTGGCTTGCTGGAACTGGTGGGCCAGGTGCAGCAGTTGCGCTTCTTGCCAGTAGTTGCCGATCAACTGCAGGCCCACGGGCAAGCCCTGTTCACCGAAGCCGCACGGCACGCTCATGCCCGGCAGGCCGGCCAGCGAAGCGGGCAGGGTGAAGATGTCGGCCAGGTACTCTTGCACCGGGTCGGTCGACGAGCCAATGGGCCGGGCCACCGTGGGGGCCACCGGGCCGGCGATCACGTCACAGACCTTGAACGCGGCCTGGAAGTCGTCGGCGATCATGCGGCGCAGCTTCTGGGCTTGCAGGTAGTAAGCGTCGTAATAACCGTGGCTCAGCACGTAGGCGCCGATCATGATGCGGCGCTTCACTTCGGGCCCGAAGCCTTCGGCGCGCGTCTGCCGGTACATGTCGTTCAAGTCGGTGTACTTGGCTGCGCGGTGGCCGAACTTCACGCCGTCAAAGCGGCTGAGGTTGGACGAGGCCTCGGCCGGCGCGATGATGTAGTACACGGGGATGGACAGCTCGGTGCGGGGCAGCGAGATGTCGACCAGCGTGGCGCCTTGGGCTTCGAGTTGGCTCAGCGCTGCACGTGTGGCGGCCAGCACGTCGGCGCTCACGCCTTCACCGAAGAATTCCTTGGGCACGCCCACGCGCAGGCCTTGCAGGGGCTTGTCGGCCGTGGCGCCGGCGCGCGGGGCGTTCAAGGCGGCCACGAAGTCGGGCACGGCTTGCTGGGCGCTGGTGGCGTCGCGCTCGTCGAAGCCGCTCATGGCTTGCAGCAAGAGCGCGCAGTCTTCGGCGGTGCGGGCCATGGGGCCAGCCTGGTCGAGCGACGAGGCGAAGGCGATCATGCCGTAGCGCGAGCAGCGGCCATAGGTGGGCTTGATGCCGGTGATGCCGGTGAGCGCGGCCGGCTGGCGGATCGAGCCGCCAGTGTCGGTGCCGGTGGTGCCCGACACCAGGCGCGCGGCCACGGCCACGGCCGAAGCGCCCGACGAGCCGCCCGGGATGCGGGCCGTGTCCCACGGGTTGCGGGCCACGCCGTAAGCGGAATTCTCGTTGGCGCCGCCCATGGCGAACTCGTCGCAGTTGAGCTTGCCCACGCTCACCGCGCCGGCGGCCTTGAGCTTGGCCACCACGGTGGCGTCAAACGGGCTTTGGTAGCCCTGGAGCATCTTCGAGGCTGCGGTGGTGGGCTGGCCTTGCGTGACGAAGATGTCCTTGTGCGCGATGGGCACGCCGTCCAAAGGGCCCAGGGCCTGGCCTGCGGCGCGACGAGCGTCCGACGCTGCGGCATCGGCCAGCGCACCGGTGGCGTCCACGTGCAGGAAGGCGCCCAGCGGCGCGGCCGCCGCGATGCGGTCGAGGGCGTGTTGGGTCAGGGCCACCGACGTGGTGGTGCCGTCTTTCAGGGCCTGGCCTTGTTGGGCCAGCGTCAGGTTGTGCAGTGCAGTCATGTGGTGCCCCTCACTCGATCACTTTGGGGACCAGGAACAGCCCTTCGTCGCGGGCCGGCGCGTTGGCCATGTTGGTCTCGCGCTGATCGACGCTGGCGACTTCGGTGACGGTGTCTTCGCGCAGGCGCAGCGTCACGTCTTCGATGGCCGACAAGGGCGTGTAGAGCGGCTCCACGCCGGAGGTGTCCACCGAGCGCATCTTTTCGACGATCTCGAAGAACTCGTTGAGCTGGGTGAGCATCGCGGCTTGCTCGTCGTCGCGCAGGGCCAGGCGGGCCAACTGGGCGATGCGGCCGACGTCTTGGGCGGTCAGGGCCATGGGGTGTCTGTTCGGTCTGGTGGGGCCGGCGGGTCACCTCTGCGCACGTTGACGGCAGATGGCAGCCAGATCGGCCTGAAACAAGGGGCAATCTCTGTGTCTGGCCCCGCCTGCCTCTCGGGAGACGGGGTGCTTAGGGTATTATCCTAGGTTATCCATTTGACGCGCCTGCGTATGTACACGCAGTTGATGCGGGAAGCTCCCGCGACAGCCGCTTTCACACGTTGGCGCTCTGGATGCCCTGAATTCCCTTCTCGCAAGCGCTGTCTCTCCTCCCCCTTTGCAGCAGCCAGGTGTGTGCCTGGCGCCGAGGGCCGGTGCTTGCCGCAATCCACGTCTGCCGGGGTGTGACCGCACCCCTCGGAGCGAGCGCATGTATTCGATGTTTCGCAAGTATTTTTCGACCGACCTGGCCATCGACCTGGGCACCGCCAACACGCTGATTTATGTGCGTGACAAGGGCATCGTCCTGGACGAGCCCTCGGTGGTCTCGATCCGCCACGAAGGTGGCCCCAACGGCAAGAAGACCATCCAGGCCGTGGGCCAGGAGGCCAAGGCCATGCTGGGCAAGGTGCCCGGCAACATCGAGGCCATCCGCCCGATGAAGGACGGCGTGATCGCCGACTTCACCGTCACCGAGCAGATGCTCAAGCAGTTCATCAAGATGG
>JBEEJT010000228.1:0-3570 GCA_041169085.1 Pseudomonadota bacterium
ATACTTTGTCTGTATCGAACCCTTTCAAGGAGCAGGCATGGCGGTTTCCAAGCGCGCAGTTCACGTCGTCGGCGTGGGCATGATCCCCTTCACCAAACCCGGGGCCAGCGAGTCCTACAACGTCATGGGCGCCAAGGCCGCCAAGCTGGCGCTGGACGATGCGGGCGTGCCTTACGACGCCGTGCAGCAAGCCTATGTGGGCTATGTCTATGGCGACTCCACCGCCGGGCAGGCTGCCATTTACGGCGTGGGCCTGACCGGTATCCCGGTCTTCAACCTCAATAACAACTGCTCCACCGGGTCGAGTGCGCTGTTCCTGGCGCGCCAGGCGGTGGAGAGTGGCATGGTCGAATGTGCCATTGCCCTGGGCTTTGAGCAGATGCAGCCCGGCGCACTCAAAGGCACCTGGGACGATCGCCCCTCGCCCATGACCCGCTTTGCCGAGGTCATGACCGCGCACCAGGGTTACGAGCCCGCCGCGCCGCGTGCCGCCCAGTTCTTTGGCGGTGCGGGCATGGACTACATGAAGCAGTACGGCATCCGCCCCGACACCTTTGGCCGCATCTCGGTCAAGGCGCGTCAGCACGCGGCCCGCAACCCGCTGGCCGTGTTCCGCCAGACGCTCACGCTCGAAGAGGTCATGGCTTCGCCCACCGTCTTTGGCCCGCTCACCCGCTACCAGTGCTGCCCGCCTACCTGCGGCGCAGCGGCGGCCATCGTCTGCTCGGCCGACTTTGCCAAAAAGCACAAGCTCGACATGAGTGTGGTGATCGCCGCGCAGGCCATGACCACCGACACGCCCAGCACCTTTGAGACCGACGACATGCGCCGTGTGGTGGGTTACGACATGACGGCCAACGCCGCCAAGCAGGTCTACGAAGCCGCAGGCATTGGCCCCGAAGACCTCGACGTGGTCGAGCTGCACGACTGCTTCACGGCCAACGAACTCATCACCTACGAGGGCTTGGGCCTCACGCCCGAAGGCACCGCTGAAAAGTTCATCGTCGACGGCGACAACACCTACGGTGGCCGCATCGTCACCAACCCCTCGGGCGGCCTGCTGTCCAAAGGGCACCCGCTTGGGGCCACCGGGCTGGCGCAGTGCTACGAGCTGGTGTCGCAGCTGCGCGGCACAGCCGATCAGCGCCAGGTCGAAGGCGCGCGATTGGCCTTGCAGCACAACCTGGGCTTGGGCGGTGCTTGCGTGGTCACGCTGTACCAAAAAGTCTGAAGGAGGCCGACATGATCGACCGCAAATACATCGGCCACACGATGCCGCCCTTCGAGGTGCTGGTCGAAAAAGGCCGTCTGCGCTTTTTCGCCAAGGCCACGGGCCAGACCGACCCGGTTTACGCTGACGAAGCCGCCGCCCGCGCCGCAGGCCACCCGGCCTTGCCCGTGCCGCCCACCTTCTTTTTTTGCCTGGAGATGGAGTCGCCCGATCCGGCCGCGATCCGCAACCTGCTGGGCATGGACTACCGCAAGCTGCTGCACGGCGAGCAGGGCTTCACTTATCACCGCATGGCTTATGCGGGTGATGTGCTGCGCTTTGAGCAGCGCATCGAAGACATCTACGACAAAAAGGGCGGCGCACTCGAATTCGTCGTCCGCAAAACCCGCGTCAGCAACCAGCGTGGCGAGCATGTGGCCGATCTGCGCGCCGTGACCGTGTTGCGTCACGGATAAGGAAACAAGATGACCCTCCCATCCTTTGACGCCCTGCAAGTGGGCGACGCAATTCCCGTGCTGGAGTTGCCACCCGTCTCCCGCCTCACCCTGGCACTGTACTGCGGCGCTTCGGGTGACCACAACCCGATCCACGTCGACACCGACTTCGCGCACAGCGCAGGCATGCCCGACGTGATCGCCCACGGCATGTTGTCCATGGGCTGGCTGGCGCGCTTGCTCACCAACTGGGTGCCGCAAACCGCCATTCGTGATTACAGCGTGCGCTTTGCCGCCATGACCCAGGTGCACGAAAAGATCACCTGCACAGGCCAAGTGACCGAGAAATTCGAGGTCGACGGCGAGCGCCGTGTGCGCCTGTCGCTGACCACGGCCAACGCCGAAGGTCAGGTCAAGCTCGCGGGCGACGCCGTGGTGGCCCTCGCCTGAACAACATTTTCAAAAAAGGATTTTCATGACCCGCAAACTCGAAGGCCAAGTGGCCCTGGTCTCAGGCTCCGGTCGCGGCATTGGCCGTGAAATCGCACTCAAGCTCGCCAGCGAAGGCGCACGCGTCGTCATCAACGACCTCGACCAAGCCCCTGCCGAGCAGACGGTGGCCGACATCGTTGCCAGCGGAGGTCAGGCCGTGGCCTGCATCGGCAGCGTGACCGACACCGACTTTGGTGAGCGTTTTGTCAAGACCGCGCTCGACGCTTTTGGCGGCATCGACATCATCGTCAACAACGCCGGTTACACCTGGGACAACGTGCTGCAAAAGATGAGCGACGAGCAGTGGGAGGCCATGTTGGCCGTGCACCTGACCGCACCCTTCCGGATCTTGCGTGCAGCGTCCAACTTCATCCGCGACGCGGCCAAAAAAGAAGCCGAAGCGGGCATATCCAAGCACCGCAAGGTGGTCAACATTTCGTCCACCTCGGGCGTGTACGGCAATGCAGGCCAGGCCAACTACGCGGCTGCCAAGGCCGGCATCAACGGTTTGACCAAAGCCATGGCCAAAGAGTGGGGCCGCTACAAGGTCAACGTCAACAGCGTGGCCTTTGGCCTGATCATGACGCGCCTGACCCAACCCCTGACGGCAGGTGACGCCAGCGTGGAGATTCAGGGCCGCACCATCGCAGTCGGCGTGCAGCCCGACCGCCTCAAGGCCGCCGAGTCCACCATTCCGCTGGGCCGTGGCGGCACACCCGAAGAAGCCGCAGGCGCGGTCTACATGTTCTGCATCCCCGAATCCAACTACGTCAGCGGCCAGGTGCTGGTTTGCGGCGGTGGTCGTCCCTAAGGCGCGTATGGACAGCATCCTCACCTTCCCCCGTAGCGCTTTCCGTGAAGACCACGAGATGCTGCGCACCACCGTGCGCCGCTTTCTGGAGCGCGAATGCAAACCCCGTCAGGCCCAATGGGACAAAGACGGCAAAGTCGACCGCGAGACCTGGCTCAAGGCCGGGCGCGAAGGCCTGCTCTGCGCCACCATGGACCCCGAATGGGGCGGTGGTGGCGGTGACTTCGGCCATGCGGCGGTGATCGTCGAAGAGATTGGCCGTTCGGGTGTGAGCGGCTTGGGCTTTGGCCTGCATTCGGATGTGGTGGCACCTTACATCGAGCGCTTGGGCACACCAGAACAAAAGCAGCGTTGGCTGCCCCAATGCGCCACCGGCGAGGTGATCCTGGCCATTGCCATGAGCGAGCCGGGCGCGGGCAGTGACCTCAAGGCCATCCGAACCACAGCGCGGCGCGAGGGCGACGAGTATGTCATCAACGGTGCCAAGACCTTCATCTCGAATGGCCTGAACTGCGACCTGGTCGTGGTGGTGGCCAAGACCGAGCCCGAGCTGGGCGCCAAGGGCGTGTCGCTGATCTTGGTCGAGGCCGACCGCGCTGGTT
>JBEEJT010000229.1:0-7069 GCA_041169085.1 Pseudomonadota bacterium
TTTAACAGCGGAGTGCCGTTTCTCGACCATATGCTCGATCAGATCGCCCGCCACGGCATGATCGATATCGATGTCGAGGCCAAGGGCGATCTGCATATCGATGCGCACCATACGGTGGAAGACATCGGCATCACGCTCGGCCAGGCCTTTGCCAAGGCAATCGGCGACAAGGAGGGTATCCGCCGTTATGGACATGCGTACGTGCCGCTCGACGAAGCGTTGTCGCGCGTGGTGATCGACTTCTCGGGCCGTCCGGGCCTGACCATGGAGATCCCGTTCACCAGCGGCAGCATCGGTCAATTCGACACCCAGCTCACCTACGAATTCTTCCAAGGCTTCGTGAACCACGCTGGCGTCACCCTGCACATCGACAACCTGCGCGGCATCAATGCCCACCACCAGTGTGAAACGGTGTTCAAGGCCTTTGCGCGCGCACTGCGCGGGGCGCTTGAGCTCGATCCGCGCATGGCCGGCATCATCCCGTCGACCAAGGGCTCGCTGTGACGGCCCCCTGATCGTTCAGCTCTCACGACCGTTTTCTGACCGCTCTCTCATCCATGAGTCCCACCTCCACCGTGGCCGTCATCGATTACGGCATGGGCAACCTGCGCTCGGTGTCGCAGGCCGTGGAGCACGCCGCGCGTGACCTCAACGTCCGCGTCGTCGTCACCAACGACCCTGCCGAGGTGCGCGCCGCCTCGCGCATCGTGCTGCCCGGCCAGGGCCACATGCGTGACTGCACCCGCGAACTGCGCGAAGCCCACGGCGGCGAGTTGTTCGGCGCCTTCATGGACGCCACCCGCAGCAAGCCGGTGATGGGCGTGTGCGTGGGCATGCAGATGCTGCTCGACCACTCGGAAGAAGGCGACACGCCCGGCCTGGGCCTGATCCCTGGCAAGGTGGTCAAGTTCCGCCTCGACGGCCAGAAGCAGGCCGACGGCAGCCGCTACAAGGTGCCGCAAATGGGCTGGAACCGCGTCAAGGCCCAGCCTTTCGGCGCCCCGCACCCCGTTTGGGTCGGCATCCCGGACAACAGTTATTTCTATTTCGTCCACAGTTACCATGCCGTGGTCGACAACCCCCAACACGCTGCAGGCGAAACCGAATATGGTTTGCGCTTTACCTGCGCCGTCGCGCGGGATAATATTTTCGCCACGCAGTTTCACCCCGAGAAAAGCGCGGAACACGGTCTGGCCCTGTACAGGAATTTCCTGCGCTGGCAACCTTGAACGCCCTTTTTCCCATCCTCACACAGCACCCCAGCCATGCTGCTGATCCCTGCGATTGACCTGAAAGACGGCAAATGTGTTCGCCTCAAACAAGGCGACATGAACGACTCCACCACCTTCGGCGACGATCCGGTTGCCGTGGCACGACGATGGCTTGAAGCCGGCGCTCGTCGCCTGCACTTGGTGGACCTCAATGGCGCATTTGCCGGCAAGCCCGTCAACGAGGCCGTGATCAAGGCCATCATCCAGGAGGTCGGTGACGAGATCCCGGTGCAGCTGGGTGGCGGCATCCGCGACCTCGACACCATCGAGCGCTACCTCGACGACGGCCTGAGCTACGTCATCATCGGCACGGCCGCGGTCAAGAACCCCGGCTTCCTGAAAGACGCCTGCAGCGCCTTCGGCGGCCACATCATCGTGGGCCTGGACGCCAAGGACGGCAAGGTCGCCACCGACGGCTGGAGCAAGCTCTCCGGCCACGAGGTCGTGGACCTGGCCAAGAAGTTCGAAGACTACGGCGTCGAAAGCGTGATCTACACCGACATCGGCCGAGACGGCATGCTGTCGGGCATCAACATCGACGCCACCGTCAAGCTGGCTCAGGCGCTGACCATCCCCGTGATCGCGTCGGGCGGCCTGTCCAACCTGGCCGACATCGAAGCGCTGTGCGCGGTCGAAGACGAAGGCGTGGAAGGCGTGATCTGCGGTCGCGCCATCTACACCGGCGACCTTGATTTCGCTGCGGGCCAGAAGCGTGCGGACGAGTTGAACGGCGGCGCCTGATGCTCGCCAAACGCATCATCCCCTGCCTGGATGTGACCGGTGGGCGCGTCGTCAAGGGCGTCAACTTCGTTGAACTGCGCGACGCCGGTGACCCGGTCGAGATCGCCGCGCGCTACAACGAGCAGGGCGCCGACGAGCTCACCTTCCTGGACATCACCGCCACCTCCGATGGGCGCGACCTGATCCTGCACATCATCGAAGCGGTGGCCTCGCAGGTCTTCATCCCGCTGACGGTGGGTGGGGGCGTGCGCACCGTGGAAGACGTGCGCCGCCTGCTCAACGCCGGCGCCGACAAGGTCAGCTTCAACTCGGCGGCCATCGCCAACCCGCCCGTCATCCGCGAAGCCTCTGACAAGTACGGCTCGCAGTGCATCGTGGTGGCCATCGACGCCAAGAAGCGCCAGGGCGATGACCTGGCCGCGCGTGGCGAAGGCTGGGACGTCTACAGCCATGGCGGCCGCAAGAACATGGGCCTGGACGCCGTGGCCTGGGCCCGGCAGATGGCCGAATACGGCGCGGGCGAAATCCTGCTGACCAGCATGGACCGCGATGGCACCAAGTCGGGCTTCGATCTGGCGCTCACGCGCGCCGTGGCCGACGCTGTGGGCGTGCCCGTGATCGCCTCGGGTGGCGTGGGCAACCTCGACCACCTGGCCGATGGCGTGCAGCAAGGCGGCGCCGATGCGGTGCTGGCGGCCAGCATCTTCCACTACGGTGAGTACACCGTGGGCCAGGCCAAGGCCTTGATGGCCCAACGCGGCATCCCGGTTCGCCTTTGAGGCTCAGGGGCTCGGGAGAGTCCTGAGGCCGCGTGGGCGTGAACACGTTACTGTTGTGCAGCAGTTCACAACGTTGGCATCAGGGTCTGGCCTCGGCGGCCGATGAAATGGAGGTCGCCGGCTTAATCTGATGCCAGCGTGACACACGCGTTTCTGCGCCCACGTCAGGCCAGCTGGCTGGGGCCACCTGAAACGCGAAGGCCACCAGGAGTCTTCATGCCCACCGCTTCGCAACGGTTCCAGCCTCTGCCTTTGTCGACAGTGTCTGCCGCCCCGCGCCTGCCTGGCGCGCGTCGCAGTTCAGCTGCCCCCCACGACCCCGCCTTGTCGCTGTTCACGGACCTGCAGCATGGCCCGTGTGTGGTGGCCAGTGCCCAGGACGGCTTGCCGTCCACCTTGCACCTGATGATGCGCGCCGGGGTGCGCATGGTGTTTGTGGCGGGCGCAGATGGCGAACTCGTGGGCATGGTGACCGCCGAAGACCTGCAAGGCGAGCGTCCGGTCAAGCGGGCCTCTGACCACCATGTGCCGCACCGCGAACTGACGGTGGCCGACGTGATGGTGCCGCTGGGCCAATGGGACACGGTGGACATGGGCAAGGTGCGCACCGCCCGCCTGGGCGACGTGGCCGCCACCATGCACGAACACGGCCTGCGCTACCTGCTGGTCACCCAGGTGAAGAATGGCCACACCACCTTGCGCGGCATGTTCTCGGCCCGCCGCCTGGAGATGGCGCTGGAAACCGTCATCGAAGCCGACCTCCATTCGCGCAGCTTCGCCGAGTTGGAGCAGGTGCTGGCCCACCACTGAGCCAGCCGGGCGACGGTGCACCGGCTCAGGCCGGGTTGTCGATGTCGATGAAGGTGTGCGACAGGCCGAATTGGGCCGCCAGGTGGGCGCCCAGGGCCTGCACGCCATAGCGCTCGCTGGCGTGGTGGCCACAGGCCACGAAGGCCACGCCGCACTCTCGTGCGTAGTGTGCTTGCGGCTCTGAGATCTCGCCCGTCAGGTAGACGTCGGCGCCAGCGGCGATCGCCTGTTCGAAATAGCCTTGTGCGCCGCCACTGCACCAGGCCACCCGGCGCAAGGGCCGCCCATCGCCTGGCACCACCGTGGCGGCGCGGCCCATGGCGTCGCTCACCCGGGCGGCCAGGGTGTCCGCTGTCCAGTCGGTGGGGGCGGGCCCGATGAAGCCCATGTTCTGGTCACCAAAGCGGCCGTCGGCCTGCAGGCCCAGGCGCAGGCCCCACTGCGCGTTGTTGCCCAAATCGGCGTGGGCGTCCAGCGGCAGGTGGTAGGCGATCAGGTTCACATCGGCCTTCAGCAGGGCGGCCAGGCGTTGCTTCATCCAGCCGGTCACGCGGCCGTCCTGGCCGCGCCAGAACAAGCCGTGGTGCACCAGGATGGCGTCTGCCTGTTGCGCCAGCGCGGCATCGATCAGGGCCAGGCTGGCTGTCACGCCGGTCACCAGCTTGCCGATGGGCTTGCGGCCTTCGACTTGCAGACCGTTCGGCCCATAATCCTTGAAACGGGGCGCTTCCAGCAGGCCATCAAGGTGGCTCACCAGGGCATCGCGGTCGATCATGTGTCGCTTCCTTTCGTCCCACACACCATGCGCAAGACTTGGCTGATTTTCTCGCAGACCGTGACGGTGGTTGTGGCCATCGTCTTTGTGCTGGCCACTTTCAGGCCGGCGTGGATCCAGGCCTTGACCTGGCGAGCGGCTTTGCCCGAGGCCACGGTCAAGGTGGCGTCACCGGCGCATGCGGTCAGCCCTGGGGCCCATGGGGCCAGCGGGGCCATGCCGGGGTTCCGTGAAGCGGCGCAGCGTGCCGCACCGGCCGTGGTGAGCGTGCTGACCAGCAACACCACTGCACGGCACCCCCACCGCAACGACCCCTGGTTTCGCTACTTCTTCGGTGAACAAGATGGCCAGCCTCAGTCGGGCATCGGCTCGGGCGTGATCGTGTCCGCTGAAGGCTACATCCTGACCAACAACCACGTGGTCGAGCACATGGACGACATCGAGGTGATGCTGGTCGATGGCCGTCGCGCCAGCGCCAAGGTCATCGGCACCGACCCGGACACCGACCTGGCCGTGCTCAAAGTCGACCTGGAGCGGCTGCCGGTCATCACCTTTGGCAACTCGGAAGACTTGCAGGTCGGCGACGCCGTGTTGGCCATCGGCAACCCGTTTGGCGTCGGTCAGACGGTCACCTCGGGCATCGTCAGTGCCCTGGGGCGCAACCAGTTGGGCATCAACACCTTCGAGAACTTCATCCAGACCGATGCGGCCATCAACCCGGGCAACTCGGGTGGGGCCTTGGTCGACGCCGCAGGCAACCTGGTGGGCATCAACAGTGCCATTTATTCGCGCTCTGGCGGCAGTTTGGGCATCGGCTTCGCCATCCCGGTGTCCACGGCCCGGTTGGTGATGGACAGCCTGATCGAAGATGGGCAGGTCACCCGGGGCTGGATCGGGGTCGAGCCCCGTGACCTCACGCCCGAGATGGCCGAGACCTTCAACCTGCCGATCAAGGAAGGCGTGTTGATCACCGGGGTGCTGCACAACGGGCCTGCGGCTGCCGGCGGCGTGAGGCCGGGCGACGTGGTGGTGCAGGTGGCGGCTGTGAAGGTGGTGAACACGGCACAGCTGCTCAATGCGGTGGCCGGGCTCAAGCCGGGCGAGAAGGCGGCCATCCGGGTGCAGCGTGGCAACGAGGCGCTGTCGCTGGACGTGGTGGTGGCCAAGCGGCCCCGCAACATCGACGTGAGCAAGTCTCAACGCGGTCGCGCAGAAGAAGAGTGAGCCACCCGCCCCCGGGTGGCGCCAGCGAAGCCGGGCCTGGCCTGGGGTGGCTCAGGCCGTGACCCGTTCAGGGCTGACTCTGGCTGGGCTCCGTGTCCGGTGCCTGGGTGTGCTTCAAGAAGATCTGGGCAGCCCAGATGCCGGCTTCATAGAGCAGCACCATCGGCACGGCCAAGGCCAGCTGCGACACCACGTCGGGTGGGGTCACCACGGCGGCGATCACAAAGGCGATGACGGTGAAATAGCCGCGGAACTCGCGCAGCTTGTCCGTGGTCACCAGGCCCATGCGCACCAGGATCACCAGCACGACGGGCACTTCGAACGCCGCGCCAAAAGCCAGGAACATGTTGGTCACGAAGCTCAGGTAGGCCTCGATGTCGGGGGCAGCCGTGATGCTCTTGGGCGCAAAGCTCTGGATGAACGCAAAGACCTTGCCGAACACGAAGAAGTAGCAAAACGCCATGCCCGAATAGAAGAGCACCGTGCTGGAGACGATCAGCGGCAGCACCAGGCGCTTTTCGTGGGCATAGAGCCCTGGCGCCACAAAGGCCCAGATCTGGTAGAGCAACCAGGGCAGTGAAGCCACGGCCGCGGCCAGCATGGTGACCTTGATCGGCACCATGAACGGCGCGATCGGGTTGGTGGCGATCAGCGTGGCGCCGTGGGGCAGGTGGGCCACCAGCGGCATGGCCAGCAGGTCGTACAAGCCGGCGGGCGAGGGGTAAAGACACAGCCCGAAGAAAACGACCAGCACGACGGCCAGCCCGCGCACCAACCGGTCTCGCAACTCAACGAGGTGCGACACGAACGATTGCTGGAAGTCGAGGCCCGCTTCTGATTCGGGGTTGGCGTTGGGGTCGCTCACGCGAAAGCTTTCTGCAAGGGGTCAGCGTTGGCCGGGCGGGCGGAATCGGGCCACACGGGCCGCGCCGGACTGCACATGGCGGCGCACGCCGGTGTGCTGCTTGTACCAAAGTGGGGTGGCGCCACGCTTGAGCCGCCAGTTCTTGCGAACCGGTGGGCCATAGGCGTGGTACGGCTGCGCCGGCAGGTCGCCGTAAAACGAAGTGGCTGCGTCCGGGTCGCTGAGGTGCGTCTGCGTTTCGGTCACGGTTTCGTGCACGGCCGACTCGACGTTGCGCGCCGCTTCTTCCAGGCCGGTCTTGACCTTCTTGAGCTCTTCGAGCTCCATGGAGCGGTTGACCTCGGTCTGCACCTGCGAGACGTAGCGTTGGGCTTTGCCCAGCAGCACGCCCACCGTGCGGGCCACGCGCGGCAGCTTTTCGGGCCCGATCACGATCAGGGCCACAGCGCCGATGACGGCCAGTTTGTCGATGCCGAAATCAATCATGCGGTCACAAAGGGGTGAAGCAACGCGCGCCGGTGCACGGCGAAACGCAGCGCCCGGGCGTCACCCGGGCGTAGGCAGGCATGGCAAGGAAGCGCCGCGCAGGGCAACTCAGCCCTTG
>JBEEJT010000230.1:0-3145 GCA_041169085.1 Pseudomonadota bacterium
CCCTGTTTGTGGTGCTGAAGCCGGGCCTGGATCTGGACTCGGCATTGGTTCAACGCCTCAAGCAGCGCATCCGCGAAGGCCTGTCGCCCCGCTTCGTGCCCGACGACATCGTGCAGGTCGAAGCCATCCCTCGCACCCTGACCGGCAAGAAGCAGGAGCTGCCCGTCAAGAAACTGATGCTGGGCCGCGACCTGGCCGACGTGGTCAACAAAGACGCCTGCGCCAACCCGCAGGCATTCGACTGGTATGTCGACTTTGCCAAGGCGCGCGCGCGCCAGGCCGGCTGAGCCCCGTTCAGTCAAGCCCTTCCCTATCAACCTCTATCAAGTTGGAGACAGACAATGAGCAAGCATTTGCAAGGCCGCGTGGCCCTGGTGACTGGCGCAGGCCGCGGTGTGGGTCGGGGCATTGCCCTTGAGCTGGCGCGCCAGGGCGCAGACGTGGTCGTCAATGACCTGGGGGCCTCGCTGGATGGCAAGGCCGAAGCCGAACAACCCGGTGCCGCCGTGGTGGCCGAGATTCAAGCCATGGGCGGACGCGCGGTGGTCGACGGCGGCTCCGTGGCCTCGTGGGACGACGCACAGCGCATGGTCGATCTGGCGATCAAGACCTTCGGCCGCATCGACATCGTCGTCAACAATGCCGGGATTCTGCGTGACGTGATGTTCCACCGCATGGGCGAGGCCGAATTCGACGACGTGATGGCGGTGCACATCAAGGGCTCGTTCAACGTCAGCCGCGCCGCAGCACCCCACTTCAAGGCTCAGAACAGTGGCGTCTTCGTGCACATGACGTCCACCTCGGGCCTGATCGGCAACTTTGGCCAGGCCAACTACAGCGCGGCCAAACTGGGCGTGGTGGCCCTGTCCAAATCGATCGCGCTGGACATGCAGAAATTCGGGGTGCGCTCCAATGCCGTGGCGCCCTTCGCCTGGACGCGCATGATCGACTCCATCCCGGCCGAAACGCCAGAGCAGAAAAAGCGCGTCGAGGGGCTCAAGAAACTGGACGCCGACAAGGTCGCGCCCTTTGTGGTGGGCCTGTGCTGCGACGGCGCCAGCCATGTCAGCGGGCAGGTCTTTGGCGTTCGCAACAACGAGATCTACCTGTTCAGCCAGCCACGCCCCATCCGCAGCGCCCACCGCAGCGAAGGCTGGACGCCCGACAGCGTGCTGGAGCAGGCCATCCCCATGCTGCAATCGGACTTCTACACACTGGATCGGTCCGGCGATGTGTTCACCTGGGACCCGGTCTGAGCCATGCCAAGGGAAAGCCTGGCGCATGTCGGCGCCATGACAGTTAAACTATGTGCATGTAAACAGTCATGGACCCGCACTTCTGCAGCGGTCTATACCTCATGTCCGAAGCCAAGCACAGTGTGGACTGGGAGCTCAAGTTGGGCTTCCTGATCCATGATGTTTCCCGCTTGCGGCGCAGCGCATTCGACCGCTGCCTCAAGCCCCTCAATGTGACCAGGTCCCAGTGGTGGGTGCTGGCCTACCTGTCGCGCGAAGACGGCATGACCCAGGTCCAACTTGCGGAAGAGCTGGATCTGGGCAAGGTGGCCATCGGGGGCTTGATCGACCGCCTGGAAAAGACCGGACTCGTGCGACGCGAGGCCGATGCCAACGATCGTCGCGTGAACCGGATCTTCCTGGAGCCCAAGAGCAAACAGCTCATCAGCAAGATGCGCAAGGTCAGTCACCAGCTCAATGCGACCATCCTCCACGGCATCAAGGATGAGCAACTGAACTCGACCGCTGCCACGCTCGACACCATGAAGAGCAATCTGCTGAGCTATCTGGCAGACAGCGAAGCCTGACGACGCGCCAAACAGACCCTCACCAAAGCAAAGCGGCCTGCCTCGCCATGAGGTACAGGCCGCTTTCTCCGTGTGACGAAACTTCGCTCAGGATGTGCTGCGCAGCGCCTTTTCCTGCACGGCCTTGCCACGCACCAGCGCCTTGGCTTCGGCCCAATCTTCGGGGGTCAGTTTGCCCAGCTCCGCAAAGGTGCTGGGTGCTGCCAGGTGATGGCCCCCGTCAATGGCGATGTTGTGCCCGGTCAGGTACTCGCAGCCATCTGCCTGCAAGAACGTCAACAGATTGCACAGTTCGTGCATGCGGCCGAAACGCCCCATCGGAACCTGCTCCGATGAGGCTGCTCCCACATTGGCCTTGGGAATGGGCGCCAGCTTTTCCCAGGCACTTTCCGTGGGGAATGGCCCTGGCGCCACGGCGTTGACCCGGATGTTGTGACGCCCCCACTCCACTGCCAGCGACATGGTCATGGCGTGCAGCGCACTCTTGGACATCACGGACGGCAGCACATAGGCAGAGCCGGTCCACACCCAGGTCACCAGCATGCTCACCACCGAGCCCGGCAGACCTTGCGCGATCCAGCGACGGCCACAAGCCAGGGTCGAATACAGCGCGCCGTCCATGACGGTGGAGCGCACCGCCTCAAAGCCACGAGGGCTGATGTCAGCCGAAGGCGAGATGAAGTTGGCCGCGGCGTTGTTGATCAGGCCCGTCAAGGGACCGTCCTGCCAGATGCGCTCGACCATGGCATCGATCTGATCGGCGTCACGGACATCGCAAACATGGCCATGGATGTCACCGCCGTGTGCCGCGGTGCGGCGCAGCTCCGCAACGGCTTCTTCCAGCACGGCACCTCGGCGACCGCAGATGTAGACCACGGCGCCCGAAGCGCTGAAGGCGCGGGCCAGTTCCTTGCCAAGGCCAGTGCCGCCACCGGTGATGAGGATGCGCTTGCCCGCCAGGGCGTCTGGGCGCAAAGGGCTGATGTTTGGACTCATGTATCTTCCTTTCAAAAGGGTCAGCCCATCGCGTAGATGGACTTGAGCTGCTGGTAGGCCGCGATGGATTCAGGCCCCATCTCGCGTCCCAATCCACTGGCCTTGATGCCGCCAAAAGGCGCATTCAGATCAGGCAGATAGCCGTTGATGCCGATCGTGCCGGTCGCCACGCGGCGGGCCACACGCAAGGCCCGCTCGCGGTCTCGCGACCACACGGTGCCCCCCAGACCGAAGGCCGAGTCATTGGCGAGCTGGATGGCCTCGTCGTCGCTGCCATAGGCGATCAGTGACAGCACCGGGCCGAAGATCTCCTCACGCGCAATCGTG
>JBEEJT010000231.1:0-3502 GCA_041169085.1 Pseudomonadota bacterium
ACGACACCCTCAACGGCATGGGTGGCAACGACCTGTTGCTCGGTGGCGTGGGCAACGACTGGCTCAGCGACGGCCCGGGCGACGACACGCTGGTGGCCGGCCCAGGCAGCAACCGGATCCAAACCGGCCCGGGCAACGACGAGATCCGCATCGGCGCCAGCGAAAGCGACTACATCTACGCCGACGTCAGCCCCAACGGCTGGAACTATCAGCCCATCAACAAGGCCGACACCGACCGCATCGTGTTCACCGACGGCCTCACGGCGGACATGTTCAACTTTGTCCTCGATGGCTATTACGGCAACCTGACGCTGAGTCAGAAGGCCAACCCGGCGCTCACGATCCAGATCGAAGACGTCTTCCAGGACAACACCACCATCCCCACCTCGACGATCGACGAGCTGGTGTTCGCCGACGGCACACGCCTGAGCGCCGATGCCCTGGGGGCCAGGCTGCGCCAGGGCACCGAGGGCAATGACTCGATCTACGCCAATGCGCCCAGCACCTCGCTGAGCGGCCTGGGCGGCAACGACATGCTCCGCAGCGAGTTCGACAACGTCTCACTCCAGGGGGGCGACGGCAACGACGTCCTGTCCGGCGGCAAGACGGGCGGCACCTTGTCGGGCGGCAACGGCAACGACTTCGTCCGCGGCAGTGTCAACGCCCTGGTGACGGGCGACGCCGGCCACGACGAGCTCTACGGCGGCAACGGCAGCACGCTGGTGGGTGGCACGGGCAACGACACAATCTATGCGCAAGGCCTCAACAACGTGGTGCGCTACCAGGTGGGCGATGGGCAGGACAGCATCGGCCAGATTGGTGCAGGCGACGTCATCGAGTTCGGCGCCGGCCTGCAGTTGAAGGACCTGACCCTGAAGCTCGACCGCAGCGACCGCTTTGGGGCCAGCCTGGCGCTGACGACGCCCAACGCGGGCGACGGCATGAGCCTCAAAGTGATCAGCAGTGACGCCAACAACGGCAGTGGCACGGCTGACGCCCTGCGCCAGCTCATGCTGCGCACTGCGGACGGGCAGACCGCCAGCGCCATGTCGATGTTGTACGGTGGCCCCGGCCAGACCTACATCGGCGGCACGGGCAACGACACGCTGCAAGGCGGCGTTGGCGCCGACACGTTCCAGGGCGGCGCAGGCGACGACCTGCTGAACGGCGGCGGCGGCATCAACACCTATCGTTTCAACCTGGGCGATGGGCGCGACACCATTTCTGAAACCATGACGGCAGCCGAGTCGGGCGCGCTCCACTGGCTGGACCCCAACAGCCCCTCTGCCGGCTCCGACCACATCGTCTTCGGCACAGGCATCACGGCAGATCAGTTGCTGGTGTCTCGACCGCCGCTGGACGGCGCCAGCCAGGCTGACATCCTGATCCGGCTTCGCGGCACCAACGACAGCTTGTTGATCCAGGGTGGCTACAACGCCGGATCGAGCCAGATGCTGGTCAATCAGCTCCACTTTGCCGACGGCAGCACGGCCCTGTTGGACGCACTGCCCAGCGCCACCGTGATCCGGGGCACCACCGCTGACGACCAGCTCACCGGCACCCTGGGCCACGACACCCTGCAAGGCGGCGCTGGCAACGACGTGCTGACCGCCGCCAACGGTGGCGAAGGCCAACTGGTGGGCGGCACCGGCAACGACACGCTGAGTGGCGGCAACGGCCGCGACACCTTCGTGTTCAACGCCGGAGACGGCCAGGACCTGGTGCACGCCGACAGCCAGGACGTGATCCAGCTTGGCGCCGGACTCAACCGCAGCACCCTGCAGATCGGCAAGCTGGGCGCCACCACGGCCAACGCCGTGACGCTGGGCTTCAGCGGCAGCACCGATCGCCTCACGCTGGACAATGCCGGCCAGTGGGGCGGCCTCACGGTGCAGTTCGCCGACGGCAGCACGCTGAGCGGCAGCGCCATTTTGGCCGAAGCCACCAAGCCGGTGGAGCCGCCCAAGCCACCCAACCTCACACTCAACGGCACCAGCGGCAAGGACACCTTGACGGGCGGGGCTGGCAACGACACGCTCAACGGTCTGGCTGGCAACGACACGCTCAACGGCGGCCTGGGTGACGACTTGCTGCAAGGCGGCAAGGGCGACGACACCTACCTGTTCGGCCGCAACGGTGGCCACGACACCATCGTCGACAGCGACAGCTACCTGTTGAACAACGATTTGCTGAAAGTGAGCGACGCCACCTCGCGTCAGCTGTGGTTCAGCCGGGCGGGCAACGACCTGGACATCGCCATCATCGGCACCCGCGACCACGTCACGGTGAAGAACTGGTTCGTGGGCATTGGCAACCGTGTCGAGAAGATCACGGCCGCCGATGGCAAGACCCTGAGTGCCGCTCGCGTGGGCGCGCTGGTGTCGGCCATGGCCAAGTTCACGGCCCCGGCGGAAGGCGTGACCACGCTGCCCACCACCACGAACGACGCGCTCAACGGCACGTTCAAGTCAACCTGGGGCTGATCGGCTGGCGGTGACTCAAAGCAGGTCGGGGTTTTGCACCGCCTGCAGGGTCACCTGCCAGACGCCGTTTCGCTCGCGGCCCTGCAACCACCACACCGCGCCCTTCTTGATCGACCAGGGCGCGGCGGGGGTGGATGGCTGGCCAGCCATCAGCTGCGCCACCAGCAAGCCCAGCGTGGGCTGATGCCCCACGATCAAGACGGGGTCGCGGGCGGTGGGCCACCGGGCGGCTTGGATCAAGTCTTCGGGGCTCGCATTCGGGTCCAGCGCGGCCACCGTCTTGGTCTTGCGCCCCAAGGCTTGCGCCGTCTGCTGGCAGCGCACCGCCGGGCTCACCCACACCCGTGTGGAAGCCGGCAGCCGTTGGTTGAGCCACACCGCCATGCGCTCGGCCTGACGCTCGCCTTTCGGGGTGAGGCAACGGGCCAGGTCTTGTTCGTGACTCAGGTCGGGCCGCTCGCCTTGGGCCACCCTCAAAGCGTTGGCCTCATCGGGCTGCCACCCCGGCGGGCCCACCTGGGCCTGCGCGTGTCGCCACAAGATGAGGTCCATGGCCAGCCTCAGATGGTCGTGCGGTAACGGTCCATCAAGGCCTGCTGTGCGCTCAGCAGCTTGCGACCGTCGTCGGGCACGCGCTGGTAGCGGCCATCGGGCAATTGCTCCCAGGCGTCACGCGTGTCCAGCAAATAAGGCACCAGGCATTCGTCGATCACACGCTGGCGCAGCGCGGCGTTGCGCACGGGCCAGGCCGCCTCGATGCGACGCGTCATGTTGCGGTTCATGAAGTCGGCGCTGGAGAGGTACAGGACCTCGTCATGCTCGTCTTCGCCCCAGCGGAAATACATCACCCGGGTGTGCTCTAGCATGCGGCCCACCACCGAGCGCACCCGGATGTTGTCGGTCAGGTGCGGCACCCCCGGCGGCAACACACAGGCCCCCCGGATGATCAGATCGATCTTGGCCCCCGCCTGCCCGGCGTCCACCAGCGCCTGGATCAGTGGCACGTCGGTCAGCGCGTT
>JBEEJT010000232.1:0-10338 GCA_041169085.1 Pseudomonadota bacterium
CACGATGTTGCCGCTGGGGTCGGCGATCATCACGTTCGTGCTGCTGCAGTCAAGCGCTTGGCGCACACGCAGGTTCTCTGCGGCAACGATGGCCTCCTGCTCCTGGCGGGCCAACTCGGTCGTCATGTCCTTCCATTCGGAGACAAACCCCAGGCTCTGGCCCTGGGCATCGCGTATGGGCGTCAAGCTGAGGTCGATCTTGCTGCCGCCCACACTCAAGCGGGTGGTGCGGGTGCCCTGCAATTGATCCAGCAGGCCAGGCTCGCCAGACAAGGTGCGCAACAAGGTGTCCAAGCGGCTGCCCACCAGCTGTCCGGACTGGAAGTCCGGCAACAGCTTGCGCACGTCGCTTTCACAGTTGCGGAACATCTGCACGGAAGCATCGTTGGCATAGACCACCTGCATGTCGGCCGACGCCACCACCACGTTGGCCGCAGCCACATCGAGCGCCTGGCGGATGCGCGAGGTTTCCGCCAGGGTGCGGGCGTCGCGCTCGTTGCGGTCGCGCAGGCCGTTCTGCATGGCCGAAATGGCTTGCAACAGCCGAGCGGCTTCGTCGCGGCCACGGGTGTCGATGTGCTGGGTGAGGTCCCCGTCCTTCACGGCATTGGCGGCAGACATGGCGCGCTGCAAGGGGTGGGTCACCGAGCGGATGATGGCGTAGCCAATGCCCAGGGCCACCAGCACCAGTGCACCAAGCAAGGCCAACAGGGAAGTGGTGGCCTGCTTCTTTTCGGCCACCCGGGCGTCCAGCGTCTCGCCCAGCAGCGCCATGGCGGGGGTGGTGTAGTCCTCCAGCGCCACCATCAGCTGCCCGGCGTCCTTTTCATAGGCCAGCAGGGCCTCGGGCTTGCCTGCCACGAAGGCGGCCATGCCAGAGGCGATCACAGCCTTGCTGCGCGCAACGAGTTCGGTGGCGGTGAGCTTGGCGGCAAGCCCAGGGTTGACGGTGCCCACCTTGGCCACGTGGTCCACCACTTCGTCCACGTGCACCTCTGCAAAGTTGAGGTAGCCATGGTTCTTCATGGCCATCTCTCGGCTGTCGTCGCCGTTGGCAACGGCCTTGGCCCCGGAGCGCGTGCGCGCCAGGTTCTCGATCACCTGGGGCAAGACATCGCCCGCCACCACCATGGTGTAGTAGGTGTCGATGTCCGGGTCCAAGGTCAGGCCCGACTTGTCCAGGATGGCGCCCAGCAGGTCGTTGACTTCTGCTGCCGACTGGCGCCAATCGGAGGCCGTCAGGCGAGACTTGCTGTCCACCTTGCCTTTCATGCCGGCCAGGCTGCGTTGCAACTCGTCCACCGCAGCGGTCACGTCCACGGTGGCCTTGTATGTGGATGCGGCTTCCTTGAGCGCCTGCACTTTCGAGAGCGTGGGCGCCAGGTCAGCGTGGCGATCCGCGTTGCTGAGCGAATCGGCACGCGCCAGGAACAAGGTGCGCCGCACCTGTTCCAGCTGCTGCGCCAGGTTCACGCCCTCACGCTCCACGGACCGGGTCTGGACCGCATTGAATGCTTCCCTGACGTACAAAGTGGTGGGCACGGCACACAGCACCGCCCCCAGGGCAGCCAGGATGGCGAACTTCTGCCACAGCAACAGGTTGGACAGCAGGTTCTTCATGGTGTGGACCTCCGAGAGGCTGATGTGAACATTGAGGAGAACGGGGCAAATGGGGGCGGCGGTGGATCAGGGGGCTTCTGCCCTCGCGACCAGAGACTGCCAAGCCGCCACGGCGTGCTGACCACCCGGGCGCGTGGCCTCGGTGGCGAACCTCACCAAGGCAGGCACATCGAGCACCAGCGCCACGTCACCCGAACCCAGGATCGTGGAGCCGGCGATGGCGCGCAGATGGCGGAACAAGCTGGACAAGGGCTTGATGACGGTCTGGTACTCGCCATGCAGCCGGTCGACGATGAGCCCGATGCGCGTAGCGCCGTCGCGCGCCACCACCAGGCTGCGCCGCGACGTGTGGTCAGGGTGCATCTGGTGCAGCAAGGACACGTCGAAGAAGGGCAAGACCTCGCCGCGCAGGTTGAAATAGCCCACGCCCTTGCGCGGCTCCTGCAGGCACTCCGGTGGCAAGTCGATGCACTCGGAGACGATCTCCATGGGCAACACGTAATAGGTGCCGCCCACGCTGGTCAGGAAGCCGTCGATGATGGCCAAGGTCAGCGGCAGGCGGATCTGGGTGGTGGTGCCCTGCCCCCAGGCGCTGGCGATCTGCATCTGGCCGCGCAGCTGCTCGATGCTGCGCTTGACCACGTCCATGCCCACGCCACGGCCTGAGATGTCCGTGATCTGGTCGGCCGTCGAAAAGCCCGGCGCACAGATGAGCTGGTCGATCTCGTGGTCACTGAGGTTGGCGTCGGACTGCACCAGGCCGCGCTCCACGGCCTTGTTGAAGATGCGTTGACGGTTGAGGCCCCGACCATCGTCGGTCACCTCGATCATCACTTGGCCCCCTTCGTGGTAGGCATGCAGCGCGATCACGCCCTTCTCGGGCTTGCCAGCCGCCACGCGCTCTTCGGTGGTCTCCAGGCCATGGTCCAGCGAGTTGCGCACCAAGTGCATCAGCGGGTCGGCGATCACCTCGACCATGGACTTGTCGAGTTCGGTGTCGGCGCCGGTGATCTGCAGCTCCACCTGCTTGCCCAGCAGCTTGCTGACGTCACGCACAACCCGATGGAAGCGGGCAAAGGTTTCTCCGATCGGCACCATGCGCAAGGCCAGCGCACCATCGCGCGCCGACTCCACCAGGGAGCGGATGCGCAAGGCGGCCTCGGCGAAAGCGGCGGAGCCTTCCTGCTGCGCCACCAGCTGGGCGCCCGAGCTGGCGATCACCAGCTCGCCCACCAGGTCGATCAGGTGATCCAGCTTGTCAGCCTGCACGCGCACGAAGCGCGTCTCATCGGCACGGCGGTCGCGCGAAGACTTGCGCCGGTCGCCATCGGCAGCACGGCGATCGGCCACCACCGCTTCACCAGCGGGCGCGTTGACCACCTCTTGCGCCACCTCTTTGACCAACGCAGCAGCGGCCACAGTCTGGGCCTGTGCTGTCGAAGCGCCCTTGGCCTCTTCCACAACCCCCACGGCGTCCACGTGCAGCTCGCAGTCGTCGATCAAGAACTCGAAGATGCCCATGACCTCGTCACGGGTGGCTTCGTGTTCGAAGAAGGCTTCAAAGCCCAGGTGGCAGTCTTCGGCGTCCAGCGCCTGCAGTTCGGGCACATGTTCTTGCAGCAAGCGAACCGACAGCACCTTGCCCTGCCCGCCCATGTAGCGCAGGAAGGACAGCGGATCGAGGCCATTGCGCAGCGCGTCATGGCCAAAGCGCACGAAGATGCGCCAGACCTTGGCCAAGCTGTTGGCCCCGGTGGCCGCGACGGCGTTCGCTGCGGCTTCCGCCTCGCCTCTCGCCCCCAATGCGGCCCGCAAGGCCACACCCAGCTCAGCGCTGCGCGCCTGCAAGGCAGGGTCGCCCTGGGCTGAGGTGACATCACCCAGCAACGCTTCCATCTGGTCTCGGCTGGTCAGCAGCAAGGCCATCGCAGACTCGGAGATGGCCACCTGACCGGAGCGCATCGCTTCCAGCAAGGTTTCCACTTCGTGGGTGAAGGCCACCACGCGGTCGCAGCCAAACAGGCCGGCCGTGCCCTTGATGGTGTGCGCGGCGCGGAAAACGGAGTTGAGCAACTCAGGGTCGTCCGGTTCGGACTCCAGGCCCAACAGGCCCTCTTCAAACTGGCGCAGCATGTCGCGCGCCTCTTCGAGGAAGCCTTCCCGCGCGGCGGCAATGATTTCGTCGTCTTGATCGTGTGTGCTCATGCCGGCTCTCCCAGGCCTGCCGCTTCGGCCGCCCGCAGATCCATGTCCAGGCAGTAGGTGCGCAACACATCGCTCACCGCCGGGCTTGCTGCCTGCAGCGTCAACTCATGGCCTTGGCGGGCGAGGCTGCGCTGCAGAGCCAGCAGCAACTGCAACCCCGCGCTGTCCATCTCGGTGACCCCCTGCAGGTCAAACACGTGCGCCCCTTGGGTCACGTGCTCCAACAAGGTTTCGCGCAGGCTCGCGGCCGTCTGGATGGTCCAGTCGCCTTGCAACTCCACAGTCTGTTCGCTCACGGCGTGCTCCTTGGCCTGGGATCAGGCAGCGCACAACTTGGAAACAGCATCCACCAATTGCGACGGCTGGAAGGGCTTGGTCACCCAGGCGCGCACGCCCGCAGCCCGGCCTTCTGCCTTCTTGGCCTCTTGCGACTCGGTGGTCAACATGATGACGGGCGTGAACTTGTAGTTCGTCGTCTTCAAGTGCTTGACGAAAGTCAGCCCATCCATGCGCGGCATGTTGACGTCACAGACGATCAGGTTGAGCTTGCGTCCGTCGAGCTTGGCGACGGCATCCATGCCGTCCACCGCCTCGACCACTTCGTAATTTGCTTTCTGCAGTGCCATCTTGACCACTTGGCGAAAGCTGCCGGAGTCATCGATGATCAGGATCGTCTTGCTCATGGCATGTCCTCTTAAAAAAACTCAACCGTGGTTTCACGCTGTATGGTGGTATTGCCGTGGTGCTCGGATCGCTGCTCTTCCATGGTGTAGCTGGCGTCGAGCCGCGCCAGCCACTCTCCAGCCTGGGCGGCGCTCAGGTCATTGCCTTCGCGCACCCAATCGGCCAGCCGGACGATGTCATCGCTCACACAGGCCAACATCTGGCTGAGCCGGTCCTGCGATTGGAAATTCATCAACACGCGTTCGTACTCTTCTTGCACGGCTTGGCCGGCCTCCTTGAGTTCGCGCGAAGATCTGTTGAGCTCGCCCAGGCTGTTGAGCAAGCCGCTGATCACCAGCCGCGCACTGTGCTCGGCCTGGTCCTGCAGGGCTTCATCGCTGCTGTCGTGCACGGCGGCTTCATTGCGCAGGCCTTGCAGCTCCTGGTCGATGGCGTGGGTGCGGCTCATCATCCGGTTGGCCGCATCGGCAGACTGGGTGGCCAGCTGGCGCACCTCCTGGGCCACCACGGCAAAGCCTGCGCCACGCTCGCCAGCGCGGCTGGCTTCGACCGAAGCATTCAGCGCCACCATGTTTGTGCGGCGCGCCAGCTGCTTGATCTGCAAGGCACTTTGACGCAGCTCCGACATGGCTGCGGCCAGGCTGTCCACTCGCTCGTAAGCGTGGTCGCGGGCCTGCACGGCGGCCTTCATGGGCTTGATCATTTCGAGCAAGGCGTCTTCGTTGCGCCGAACCAGGTCTTCCACGCTGCCGTGGCCCACCCCCACCTGACTCTCTTGCGTGACACGGATGGCTTGGTCCAGTCGGGTGGCGATCGACCCGAACGACGCCAGGATGCCGCCCACCGCCTCCTCGGAGTGCTGGCGGGCGCTCTCCAGGTGCCGCGTCCAGACGGGCAGGACTTCGCCCAGCATGGGCGCAGCCGGACCCGAGCGGCCCGGCGGCACGTGAGGACGTCGCGTCAGCAAGCCCATGACCAACACATTGCATCCCAGCAGCGCCAGCCCGCTGATCCACACATTGAGCTCTTGCGAGCTGCCCACGAGCAGGGCGCACACCAGAATCACGGACGACACGGCGGTCGGCACCCAGTTCGGGCGCACGCGCTCGGCGCCAGCGCTGGGCGAGGCAGCTTCCTTGAAATCCGTCATGGTGGTGTCGGCGTTCGGCAAGAGTGGAGAGGAAATCTCAACAGCACGTCGGTCTTCGACTGGTGAAGCTGATCATGAAGCCTGCCCCTCTAGGGGGAGCGTGCAATAAGCCCCGCTTTGCCCGACATTTTTTTCATCTTGCGCAGCGCTCAATTCCTCGAACGTGCTGCCGATAAGCCGATGTACCCGGACAGGCTCTCGCCTGACCAGGCGGGCTTCGCTTCAACATTTGTGCATGGACGCTGGAAGATGACTTGGAATCCCATGACCTGGGGCGCGCAGGGTCTGAAGTCCCCCACGACGGACGCGCCCTGGCTGAGCGCCCTGAAGGACTACTTCCGCTACCACGGCGTGTACGCCCCCATGGTGCGCTTCATGCGGGACGTCGACTTCCGCTACAAGGCCCTGATCCTGGCGGGCACCTTCGCCCTGCCGGTGAGCATCGTGTTGAGCCTGCAGTTTCAGGGGCAATGGGAAGTGCGCCGCCAGATGTCCAACCAGGTCCACGGCTGGCAATATGCGGTGCACATCGATCACATGCAAGGCGTGCTGGTGGAGCGCGGCGACCGGGCCATCGTGGAAGAACAGCCCAAGCGCCTCGAAGAGGCCTACCTGGCACTGAGCCACTGGCGTGACCAGCACGGCGAGTTGGCCGGCCAAAGCGACGTCTGGCACGAGCTCGACAAACATTACGTGGCCTGGCAGGAAGGGCGCTCTACACCAGCGGACCAGCAGGCTCGGGACGACGCCTTGCTGCACGCGTTGGGCGAAGTGCAGCAAGCGGTGGTGGAACGCACCGGCCTCACCCTCACCCGAGACCCCCACGTGGGCCACATGATCAGCCTGGGGTTGGAGCGCTGGCAAGAGGCCATCGACGAACTGGGGCACAGCGCGCAACAAGGGCCAGGCCTGTTTGCCGACGGCGTGTCACCGGCCCCGACCGCCATCGCCATGCTGGGCACGCAGCTCGACGCCACCTTGCAGCGTTTGCGGCGCTCGCTGGCCCAAAGCCAGGGCGCGGCCATGGCGCCCTGCCTGCCCACAGCGCAGCAAAGCACGAACTGGCAGGAGCTGGGCGGCAAGGTCCGCCAGGCCTTGGCCGACGCCCAAGGCAGCAGTTGGCCGGCGGCGCAGCAGGCCATGCAGGTCGCGCGACAGGAAGCCCGGCAGACGCGCCACCAGTGCCTGTTGGCCCTGCAAGGCGCGACCGCGGTTCAAGAGGCCGAGCAAGGCGACCGGCTGCTATTGTTGGGCGGCATCATGGCCTTGGGCTTGCTGCTGGCGGCCTACACCATGGTCGCCTTTTCCCGTGTGATGCGCGGGGGCATGCAGCTGATCCAGAAGGAAGTGGAGCGCATGGCCCAGGGGGACCTGAGTGGCCGGGCGCTGCCCCTGGGCGACGACGAGGTGGCCGCCACCCTGCGCAGCTTGCGACTGTCTTTGTTGCGGCTGGCTGACCTGTTCGCCGTGGTGCGCAAGGGCGTGGCTTCGGTGTCCCACGCCTCTGGCGACATTTCTTCGGCCAGCGAAGCCCTGACGTCCAAGATCCTGGAAGCGACCGACGCGATCGACGCGATGAACGCCGGCATCGCCATCACGGTGGACTACCTGGAAAACAACCAGCAGTGCGTCAACCTGGCCGTGGACTGCGCCCGAGAGATGTCGGCCGACGCAGGCCGGGGCCGACGCGCCATGACCAACCTCGCCGAAGTGATCGAAGGCCTGCAAGCCAGCAGCCGCGAAATCGAGAAGTTCGTGAGCATGATCGACGCCATCGCCTTCCAGACCAACCTGCTGGCGCTCAACGCTTCCGTCGAAGCCGCCAAGGCGGGCACATCGGGCAAGGGCTTCGCCGTCGTCGCCGCAGAAGTGCGCGGGCTGGCCAACCGGGTGGCCGAAGCCGCCGCACAGATCGGCACCGTGGTGAGCCACTCGACCAACCAGATCGCTCAGGGCCAGGAAATCGCCCGCACCACGGTGGAAGCCGTGCGTTCCACCGAAACCCACGTCAACGAGATGAACCGTGTGTTGACGCGGCTGTCGCAGATCACGGAAGGTGGCCGCGGCAACGCCGAGCAAATGACGGCCACGCTCAAGGACGTCCAACACAACAGCCACCAGACCCGAGACCTGGTGGTGCAAGTGGAACACGCCGCCAAAGAGCTGCGCCAACAGAGCTTGAAGCTGGCCGAGCAGTCTTCGCGCTTCAAGCTGGGCTGACCGCCCTCGCCGTCAGCCCCCTCCCCCCAAAGTTCCCAATTCGCCTGGAAGCCGGTGCGTGCCTGCCACGCCACCGGCCACTTGCGCTTCCCCCTCGGGGTCGCCCTCCACCGGGGGAGCCGTGACCCGTCTCCGCGGCGATAATGCGTGTGCTTGTCCTGCGTTTCAACCAACGGCAGCTGATCCAACCAACCTACACCACAGGAACGGCCATGGCCTCCATCAACAAAGTCATCCTCATTGGCAACCTCGGGCGCGACCCCGAAGTGCGTTACACCCCCAACGGCGCCGCCGTCTGCAACGTTTCCGTTGCCACCACCCGCAACTGGAAAGACAAGAATTCCGGCGACAAGGTGGAAGAAACCGAATGGCACCGTGTCGTGTTTTACGACCGTTTGGCCGAAATTGCCGGCGAATACCTGAAGAAAGGCCGTCCGGTCTACGTCGAAGGTCGCCTGAAGACCCGCAAGTGGCAAGACAAGGACGGCAAGGACAACTACACCACCGAGATCGTGGCCGAGCAGATGCAACTGCTGGGTGGCCGTGAAGGCGGCGGTGGTGGCGGTGGTGGCGGCGGTTACGGCGGTGGCCGTGACGCCGGTGGCGACGATTTCAGCCAGGAGGCCCCGAGCCGCCCGGCCGCACGTCCGGCCCCGGCCGCCTCGCGCCCGGCGCCTGCGCCCGCCCCGAAGTCGTCGACCGGCTTCGACGACATGGACGACGACATCCCGTTCTGACCCGAGCACAAGGGGCGCAGCGGCCTCAGCCCAAGCCGCAAGCCCCTTGTCGCCACCATGCCCAGCCCTCCGTGCGCCGCACCGAGGGCTTTTTTTCTGGGCTGACGCCCGCTGACCGGACGCCATCGCCGAAGCAGGGCAGCAAAGTCACCACAAAGCCCGAGCGGTTGACATCGGTCAAATCCACACTGCCCGCATTCCCGTTCAATCGTCAGCACAGCGTGAGCACACGCGACCCGAAAAACGCTGAGATGAACACACGCACGCCACCCGAGACGGAAGGCTTGCCTGCAACGCCGCAGGAAGAAGCGCGCAGCTTCGCCTTCCTCACCATCGTGATGGTGCCAGCACTGACGGTCATGGGCATCGCCGCCTATGGCTTCGTGGTCTGGTTCCTTCAGATGTTGTCCGGCCCCCCGGGCCACTGACCGCACCCCAACGTCCCCATCGCCGACAAAGGTGTCGGCCCCGTTGCCATGACCGAAGAACTCCACATCACCAGCCTGGTGGTGCGGGCGGAGCCTTGCCTGCTCGCATCCGTGCACGTCCTGGTCCTGACCCTCGATGGCGCCGAGATCCACGGTGCCGACGAGGCCACGGGCCGCCTGGTTGTCACGCTCGAAGGCCCGACCCAGCGCACCGTCCTCGACCAACTGGCCTTGATCCAGCAAGCCCCGGGCGTGCTGTCTGCGGCCATGGTCTACCAACACGCCGAACCCCTCGCATCCCTGAACACGGAGCTCACCCATGTCGACCCGTCGTGATTTCGTCAAACAAACTGCTGCCGCCGCTGCCGGCACCGTCGCGGGCATCCCCATCGCGATCGCGCAACCGGCCAACGCGGTGGCCGAAGCGGCCAAGCTGACCTGGTCCAAGGCCCCCTGTCGCTTCTGCGGCACCGGCTGTGGGGTGCAAGTGGCGGTCAAGGACAACCGCGTGGTGGCCACGCAGGGCGACCCCGAAGCGGAAGTCAACCGCGGCCTCAACTGCGTCAAGGGCTACTTCCTCTCGAAGATCATGTACGGCGCCGACCGGCTGACCACGCCACTGCTGCGCATGAAGGACGGCCAGTACGCCAAGGACGGCGAGTTCCAGCCCGTGAGCTGGGACCAGGCCTTCGACGTGATGGCCGACAAGTTCAAGGCCGCCATCAAGGCCAAGGGCCCCAACGCCGTGGGCATGTTCGGCTCCGGCCAGTGGACGGTGTGGGAGGGCTACGCCGCCTCCAAGCTGTTCAAAGCGGGCTTCCGCACCAACAACCTCGACCCGAATGCCCGCCACTGCATGGCCTCGGCCGTGGCCGGCTTCATGCGCACCTTCGGCATGGACGAGCCCATGGGCTGCTACGACGACATCGAGGCCGCCACCGCCTTCGTGCTGTGGGGCTCGAACATGGCCGAGATGCACCCCATCTTGTGGACCCGCGTGACCGACCGCCGCATGAGCGGCCCGGATGTGAAGGTGGCCGTGCTGTCGACCTTCGAGCACCGCTCGTACGAGCTGGCCGACATCGAGCTGACCTTCAAGCCGCAGACCGACCTGGCCATCCTCAACTTCATCGCGCACCACATCATCTCGACGGGCCGCGTGAACAAGGACTTCGTCAAGCAGCACACCAACTTCAAGCTGGGCAACGCCGACATCGGCTACGGCCTGCGCCCCGATCACCCGCTGCAGAAGGCCGCCAAGAATGCCAAGGAAGCCAATGGCGCCCAGCCCATC
>JBEEJT010000233.1:0-3911 GCA_041169085.1 Pseudomonadota bacterium
TTCTACGACAAGCTGGCCAGCCAGTTGGCCACCTGCCAGGCGCTGGACGTGGCGCTGATGGCCGAGGTGTTCTGGATCGTGCAGCTTGGCCCCACCAACCTGCTCGCGCCGACGAAAGCGAAAACGCTGGAACGCATCTGGAACATGAAGTCGGCCGCGCCGTTCCCCTCGGCGTCTCCGTTCCTGGCAGCACCGGTGTTGTCCGGCCTGGGCAGCGCCGGTCCTGGATACAACCAGTACCTGTGGATGGAAATCGTGTTCGCCGTGGAGGCGTTCTCCGCCTTCGTGGCCAAGCCCCTCAGCGAACGCGAGGCCTTGTTGAACGACGCTCAGGCCTTCGCGTCGTGGCTGGACAGCATTCCCTCGGGCAAAGGTCGGCAGCTTTATCACACGCTGTGCCATGTGCTGTTCCCTGATGCCTTCGAGCGCATCTTCAGCCAGGGCAACAAGTACCAGGTGGCACGGGCGCACAAGATTTGGACGCCAGCACTGGGCGAGAGCCGCTCGGCGATGGACGCGGCCCTACAGGACCTGCGCAAGCGCCTGGAGGTGCAACACCCCGGCTCGGTGGACTACTACGAACTGCCGGTCGGCACGCTCATCAAACAACAAGCCGTCCATGCAGACAAGGCTACTGGCAGCCCCAGCGAGACGGCCGATCCTGCGCCGCTGGCTGCGCACGAGCCAGATCCGGAATACGACGTTGAGGCCGCAACCAACGCCAGGCCAACGTTGCGCTTGGCGGACAACCTGATCCTGTACGGGCCGCCGGGCACCGGCAAGACTTACGAGATGCAGGCGCGCATGAAAGAGGCCTTCGACAAGGGCGAGGACTTCGCGTTCGTTGCCTTCCACCCCAGCTACGCCTACGAGGACTTCATCGGCGGCTTGCGGCCGATGGCCACCAACGATGGTTCGGGGGTAGCCGTCGTCTTTCAGAAGGGCCCGTTCCTGACGCTCTGCGAGAAGGCCCATGCCAACCCGACACAGCAGTTCACCCTCTTCATCGATGAAATCAACCGCGCCAACGTAGCCAAGGTCTTCGGTGAGCTGATCACGCTGATCGAACCCAGCAAGCGCGTGATTGCTGGCAGCAAGGTCAACGAGGCGGGTGCCTGGGTCACGCTGCCGGGTCTTTCCGCGCGCTTCGGCGTACCCGACAACCTGAACATCGTGGCCACGATGAACACGGCCGACCGATCCATCGCCATGATGGACATCGCCCTACGGCGTCGCTTCCGCTTCCAGGAGTGCCCACCGGAGCCCAATCGCATCGAGCCCGCCATGGTAGGCGGCGTTGACCTTCCTGCGTTGCTCCAGCGCCTGAACGACCGGCTTGAGTTCCTGTTGGACCGTGACCATGCCATCGGCCATGCAGTTTTCATGGGCATCACCTCGTTGACCGAGTTGCAACAGGTGCTAGCACAGCGCGTGATCCCTTTGCTCCAGGAGTACTTCTTCGAGGACATGGAAAAGGTGCGCCTAGTCCTGACCGGCAGCGGCAAGGACGGCGTGTTCTTCAAGTCCAGGTGGCTGTCGCCGTCAGAACTCTTTCCCGGTGCCAAGCAGACTGTGGGCACCGAAGCGCGGCCAACCTTCTCGGTGGGCGACCCAGGCACGTGGACCGAGGCCCACATCATGGGCCTGTACGGTGCGGTGCCGGTCGTTGCGTCGTCACCGCCAGCGTCTGCCGGCGATACACCGGCAGAAGGTGCCGGCACCCTACAAGACGCGGGCTGATGCGATGGGTGGTCTGCGCACCATTACCGTTCTGGAGCACGAGGTCATCCCCATCATCGCGGGTGACGATGAGCCGGGCGCGGCGGCCGACGTTTTCCCGTACCTTTCAGAAGCCGAGGCTCAGGCGCTGCTGCGACTCAACGACCTGCGCCGAGGCTTCTGCGAGCGGCGGACGGGCGGCATCAAACTCTCGCAGTACTGCGGAATCGTTCGTTTGCCGACCTGCGTGGTGGAAGTGCTACCCAAAGTGGGCATGGCAGACACTCGCACGCCCGACGAACTGGAAAGGTCGCGGGGGGCCCTCTTGTCCATGCTTCACAGTGCTCGGCAGGTCGCCCTCACCAAGATCGGCCCGGTACCGCAGCAGGCCGTGCATGCGCCACTCCTGGACATCTTCGTCCAGTCTTTTCTGCAATGCGCGCTCGATCAGGCTCGGCGTGGCTTGTTGAGCCGCTATGTCGCGCATACCGACGACCTTCCTGTCATCAAGGGACGATTCCAGGCCCACGGACACATCCGGCGCAACCTTGCGCGACCGCACCTGTTGCACTGCGAGTACGACGAGTTCACGGCTGACAACACCTACAACCGCGCCGTCCGCGCTACGCTGGATGCGTGCAGGCCGTGGGCAAGCAGAGCCAGCACACAGCGGATGTGGTTCGAGACCCATGCTCGGTACGCCAGCGTGTCGGCCGTCAAGATGTCGGCGGCCGACGTGGCGCACTTGCCCCGCGACCGGACAACGCACCGCTACGGCCCGCTGCTCACATGGTGCGAATGGCTGCTAGCCATGGCCAGCCCAGCCATGAGCGCCGGGGCGTCCCAAGCGCCCGGGTTGCTGTTCGACATGAACAAGCTGTTCGAGGCCCATGTAGCCAATCTGGAGGAAGCTGAGGCAGGGACGGACCGCATCGTGCACAGGCAGGGGCCGCCGCTGCCGCTGGCAACACACGGCCAAGTCGATGCTTTCGTGCTGAAGCCTGACATCACGGTTTGGCACGTGGGTCCAGACGGTGCCGCTGCGGCCATTGACCGCGTCGTGGATGCGAAGTGGAAGCGGTTGAATCCTCACGCGGCGGACTTCGGCGTCGATGAGGCCGACGTGTACCAGCTCCTAGCTTACGGCCTACGCTACGGCTGCACGTTGCTCGAACTGGTGCACCCTCGGCCGTCCATCACCGAAAACTTCCCAGCCCCCCCGGTGTTCAAGCTCCAGGCCGCAGGCGTGGCAGGCAACATCACCATCAACGTGAAGCTGGTGCCTTTGTGGTCGCCCTCGCAGTCTGAGCACGAACATGAGACCGCGCACTTCGACCAGGCGGAGACTGCATGACGCCACCGCACCTGAACCCGGCCGAGACTCTGCGTGAGCCTGCAACTGCGATGGCGCCTGGCCCCCGAACTGGCATGTTTGCCGGCCAGGCAGCGCTGTCTCTGGCCGCCCATCATGCGGACATCGCCACAGTGCAACTCAGCCAGGCCGTTCCCGAACCGATTGCCATTCAGTTCGAGGCAGCCCGAAACCTGTACCTCTACGCTTGGCACGTCTATCGGTTCTAGCCACCCAAGCGTTGATGACGCTGGAGCCATACCAGCGGGCGAAGCAGAAGCAGCCCATGCTGGCCGGGATGCAGGTCACAGGCGCTGGCGAGCCCAGTAGCGCGCCGCTCTTGCCGGCGCAGGGCCCGGATGGCACTTCAATACGTCACCTTGAACGTCGGCGAATCCTCCGGTCGAGACCGCCGCCGGTCATAAATCCGCGTCGTGGCGATGTTGGCGTGCCCCAGCCACTCTTGCACCTTGGCGATATCGGCCTGATGGTCGAGTGCATTGGTCGCCGCTGTAGCCCTGAGCGCATGCGCGCCGACCTCGAAGCCGAGCTGTGCGGTGTAGCCCCGCACGATCTTGTAGACCGCATCGGGCGACATCCCCGCCGCGCTGCCGGCACCCTTGCCCTGCAGCGATCGGAACAACGCCCCTTGGGTCTCGCCGCCGTGCCCGGCCGCTTCCAGATAGTCGGCGATCAGCCCGCCGGCGGCCGGATGCAACGGCACGAACCGCGTCTTGCCGCCCTTGCCCTGCACCCGCAGGTGCACCACCCCGCGCCGCTGCTGCTGCGCATCCCTGACCGCCAGACGGCAACACTCCTCGCGACGCAGCCCGTGATAGAG
>JBEEJT010000234.1:0-26782 GCA_041169085.1 Pseudomonadota bacterium
TGCGAGCGCATCGGCGTGAGCAAGGCCGACAGCTGGATCGACTACAGCACGCTGGACATCGCCCTGCGCGACGACCTGGAAGGCAAGGCCCACCGTGGCATGGCCGTGCTCGACCCCGTCAAGCTGGTGTTGACCAACTGGGACGAGGTGATGGGCGCTGGCCACCAGGAGCCGTGCAGCCTGCCGGCCCTGCCGCACCCGCCTGAGGGCGTCGAGTCGCCCACCCGCCACTTCACCCTGGGCCGCGAGGTCTGGATCGAGCGCGAAGACTTCGAAGAGGTGCCGCCGAAGGGCTACAAACGCCTGTTCCCGGGCAACAAGGTGCGCCTGAAGGGTGGCTACGTCATCGAGTGCACGGGTTGCACCAAGGACGCAGCAGGCCGCGTCACCGAGGTGCTGGCCACCGTGGTCCCCGACACCAAGAGCGGCACCCCCGGCGCCGACAGCGTCAAGGTCAAGGCCGCCATCACCTGGGTGGGTGTGGCCGATGGCGTGGCCGCCGAGGTGCGTGTCTACGACCGCCTGTTCACCGACCCGCACCCGGATGCCGGTGGCAAGGACTTCAAGGCCAGCCTGAACCCCGACAGCTTCAAGGTGGTGACGGCTTACGTGGAGCCCTCGCTGGCCGCAGCCCAGCCCGACCAGAAGTTCCAGTTCGAGCGCTTTGGCTACTTCGTGGCCGACCGCGCCGACCACGCTGCGGGCAAGCCGGTGTTCAACAAGATCACCGGCCTGAAGGACGGCAACTGGAAGTGATGCCAGCACCGTGAGACGACAGGCATGCGCAAGACAGGGAAAGTGGTGCGCTGGGACGAAGGGCGAGGCTTTGGCTTCATCCGCAGCCCAAACACCGATGCCGACGTTTTCTTCCACGTGCGTGACGTGAAGGGCGTGATGCCCAGCGTGGGGCTCGACGTCCACTACGAAGAAATCCACGTGGGTGGCAAAGGCCCTCGGGCCATGGCCGTGGAGTCGGTGGCCCTGGTGGCGGCGCTGAGCCCGCGTGCCGGGGGCAGGGCCTCGGGTGGCCAGGCTTCGTCGCGTGCCAAGACAGGCCGCCGTCCAGTGGACCGTTGGCTCAAGCCGGTGCTCTGGCTGGCCCTGGCCTGGGTCGGGGTGCTGGCCTGGGGAGCTCACGCGGGGCGCTGGCCCTTGTGGGTGGTGGGGGCCTGGCTGGGGGTGAACGTGCTGGCCTACCTGGCCTACTGGCAAGACAAGTCAGCGGCGCAACGCGGGGCCTGGCGCACCAGCGAAGACACCTTGCACGGGCTCAGCCTGCTGGGTGGCTGGGGCGGCGCCCGCCTGGCCCAGCAGGTGTTGCGCCACAAAACCAGCAAGGCGAGCTTCCAGACGGCTTACTGGGTCAGCCTGGTGGCTCACGTCGGCGCGGTGCTGGGCTGGTTGACCTGGCCACATTGGGGCCGTTGAACCCACGCCGCCGTGCGCAGGCAGTCGTCCACCTGGCGTGAGTCGGTGAGGGTGCGCACCTGCGCAAACATCTCGGCCGCTTCCGGGTAGACGCGGCGCATGTAGTTCAGCCATTGCTTGACTCGGCCTGCGCGGTGCCTGGGCACCACATGGCCGTGCACCAACTCCCAATACACGGCGATCAGGGGTTGGATGTCGGCCCAGCTCACGCGCTTGGCCTTGCTGGCGTCGGCCTGTGCTGCGGCGCGGATCGCCCAGGCCAGCCCTGGGTCGGCCACCATGCCGCGGCCCAGCATCAGCGCGTTGCAGCCGCTCTCTTGCAGGCATTGCAGGGCGTCGGCCACCGTCCACACCTCACCATTGGCCACCACCGGGATGCGCACCGCTTCGCGCACATGGGCGATGCGGTCCCAATAAGCGGGGGGCTTGTAGCCCTGGTCGCGCGTGCGGCCATGCACCACCAGCTCTTCTGCGCCGCCGGCTTCGATGGCCTGGGCACAGACCTCGGCGAGCTCGTCGTCGTGGTAGCCCAGCCGCATCTTGGCCGACACCGGCATGTGGGCCGGCACGGCCTGGCGCACGGCACGCACCACGGTCTCGATCTGCTCGGGCGTTTTGAGCATCAACGCCCCGCCGCCGTGGCGGTTCACGATTTTGGCCGGGCAGCCAAAGTTCAGGTCGATGCCGTGGGGCCCCAGTTCGGCCAGCTTGGCCGCGTTCTCGGCCAGACACACCGGGTCGGAGCCCAGCAGTTGCGCGCGCACGGGCACCCCGGCCGGCGTGCGGCCACCGTGGTCCAGCTCCGGCATGATCCGCTTGAAGTGGCGGGCAGGCAGCAGCATGTCCGTCACGCGGATGAACTCGGACACGCAGCGGTCCACGCCGCCAATGCGGGTGAGCACGTCGCGCAAGGTGAAATCGAGCAGCCCTTCCATGGGCGCCAGCAGGATCTGCATAGGGCCGGGAGTGTAGCCAGCCTGGCGCCGCTCTGCAGCCTGGTGCCAAACCGGTTAGGCTCACGGCCTCAACCCAACGCAGCCGGCCAGGAGCCCCCGACCCACATGAGCGCCACCGCGATGTTCATCCACTCCACGGGCACCGGCCCCTCGATGTGGAAAGACTTGTCGACCACTTTGCCCCAGGGCGTGACCGCCTGGCTGCCCGTGAACCTGGGCTACAGCCCCGAGGCGCCACTGCATGTGCCCCCGGGCCAGGTGTTTCGCCTGGAAGACGAAGTGGCGCACCTGCGTCGCCTCATGCCGGCCGACACGCGTCGCTTGCACTTGGTGGCCCACTCTTATGGCGCGGCGGTGGCCTTGTTGCTGGCCGTCGAGCTCGAAGCGGCCGCACGGGCCGGGGCCGGGGCCGATGTGCCGCAGGTGGCGTCGTTGTGGCTGTACGAGCCCACGCCCTTTGCCGCGCTGCGCGCATTGCCTCAAGGGGCGCTGCCGGCCGACGTGCAGGCCCAGCTGCACACCTTGTTCGGTGAGGATTCGCCCTTGTTGAACCCTGACCTCCTGGGTCAGGACACCTGGCTGCAAGCCTTCATCGATTACTGGAACGGCCCCGGCACCTGGGCCGCCGTGCCCGAGCGTGTGCGCCAAGGGGCCCGGTTGGTTGGCCCCAAGATGTTCCACGAGGTGCAGGCGCTCACGCAGCGCGCCCCGAGCTTTGAGCACATGCGCGTGGCGGCCCCCATCACCCTGGTGCATGGCGAGACCACCCACCCGCCGGCGCGGCACATGGCCGAACGCTTGCACGCCGAACACCCCCACAGCCACCTGCAGGCCTTGGTGGGCTTGGGCCACATGGGGCCGATGAGCGCCCCTGCGGTCCGCGACAGTTTGCAGGCCCATTGGCAGCGCGTGTGCGCGCCAGCTTGACCCCTCACCGAAACCCGACACCCGAAAGCCCACCCATGAGTTTGTCCATGCACCAGGCCAGCGTGCCTGTCCTTGCCCGCGGTCTGCGCAACCTGGCCGAGATCCTGCGCAAAGCCGAGGCCCATTGCGAAGCGAAGAAGATCGATCCGCAAGCCTTCCTGCAGTCGCGCCTTTACCCCGACATGTTCCCGCTCACGCGCCAGGTGCAGATCGCGGGCGACATGGCCAAGGGGGCAGCGGCTCGCCTGGCCGGGGCGGAGGTGCCGTCGTTTCCCGACACCGAAGCCAGCTTTGCCGAGCTGCTGGCCCGCATCGACCGCACCGTCGCCTTCATCGAAGGCTTCACGGCGGCACAGATCGATGGCAGCGAGCAGCGCCCCATCAGCATCCCCTTGCGTGACCGCACCGTGTCGTTCGACGGGCAGACCTACCTGACCACCTGGGTGCTGCCCAATTTCTACTTCCACCTGACCACGGCTTACGCGCTGTTGCGCCATGGCGGGGTGGAGCTGGGCAAGCGCGATTTCCTGGGGGCCCACTGAGCGGCAGGGCGTCGGTCGTCTGCAGACCACATTTGCGGTCAACACCGTGGGTTTGACGTGACTTTTCACGCGCAGATGAGGGGGCGCCCCCCGTGTTCAGGTGTAGGTCAAGGGCTCGTGTGTTCCTAGACTCCTTGCAGATGGAGAAATTTGGTTGAGATGGCCTGAAAGGATGCGTGGATGCGTTTGCCCCTGAGCTGGTTTGCCCTGGCCCTCGTGGGAGGCCTGTTGGCGTCTGGCGCCCAGGCGGGCACGGTCACGCTCGATTTTGAGGACCTGACTTGCGCACGCAGCCAGGCGCAATGCGAAGTGGGTGACCAATACACCGCGCGCGGCTTCGCGCTGCGCTACAGCCCGGCCGAAGACGAACCCCTGGCCGCCGGCCTGGTGGGGGTGGGCACGGCGTGGAAGGCCAACCGCAAAGGCAGCCTGGCGCTCAGCATCCGCAGTTGCGACACCCAGGTCAGCTTGATGGCCAACGACAACCAGCCCTTCAGCCTGTTGAGCATCGACCTGGCCGAAATGACCGGCGAAGGCCCCACGGCGGTCACCTTCCGCGGCCTCAAGGAAGACGGCAGCGAAGTGCGCCAAACCTTCAAGCTGGGCCCCAAGCCCGGCTGGCAACGCTACACCTTCGACGCAGGCTTCCGGGGTTTGAACAGCGTGCAGTGGGCGCAAGGCGACTGCCTGAACCAGCGCCCCCACATGGTCGACAACCTGGTGCTGGCGTCCTCGGTCAAGCCTTGATCCGGCTCCAATTTGGGCTTGAGCCGACCGAATAGGCGGCCAGTTGCCAGATTTTTCACGGAAGTGGGGGCGCTCCCCCTTCAGGATGATGTCTGTCGATCGATGACTCGATAGATTTGCTGCGCCTGCCTCTCTGGCTGGTGCCGAGTGACCTTGACCGAAACCGAGAGGACCCCATGAACACCTTCGCCCCCCGCCGCCTGGCTCTGGCCGTGGCCCTGACCTTGCCCGCCCTGGCCCAGGCCACGCCCTTCTCGATCTTCGAGGCCAGAGGCTTTGCCATGGGGGGCGCGGGCGTCGCGTCGTCCGAATACGCGGCCGCGTCCCTCTACAACCCGGCCTTGCTGGCCGTGCCTTCCGAATCGAACCGCGTGTCCTTCATCCTGCCCGCCGTGGGCGCTCGCGCTTCGGGCACCGACGGTGCCGTCACCGCCGTGCAGGATTTCAACGACCACAAGACGATCGACAACATGACGGCGGCCGCCGACGCCTTCCAGGCGGTGTACGACGTCTGTCGTAACACCCCCGGCAGCTGCAACACCACCAACCTGCAAGCCCGCTCTTCGCAACTGGCCTCGGCCACCAGCCAGCTCAAGACCGACCTGCAAGCCCTCAGCGGCAAGACCTACAACGTCAACGCCGGTGCGGTGGCGGCGATCGCCCTGCCCAAGTGGCAGTACAAGGGCGCCTTGAGCATGAACGTCGAGTTCTTTGGCAAGGCCACGCCTTACATCGACGCCGCGGACCTGGCCGACGTCGACACCGTCATCAACGGCCTGCAAACCTACGCCAGCTCCGGCAACATCAACGCCCTGTCGACGGTGGTGGACGGCAGCGGCAACGTGAAGATCGGCAGCAACGGCAGCGACTACCGCTCCAACTTCAAGATCATCGGCGTGGCCGTGGCCGACCTGGGCCTGTCCCTGGCGCGCGCCTTCACCGTGGCCGACCAGAGCATCCTGGTGGGCATCACGCCCAAGATCCAGCAGGTCAACACCGTGGCCTACACGGCCAACATGGACAACAACGACTTCAAGCTCAACGAGAACAAGAAGACGGCCACCGGCTTCAACATGGACGTGGGCGTGGCCAAGACCTTCGAGCCCGACAGCGCTTACGAACGCGTGCGCCTGGGCCTGGTGGTGCGCAACCTGATCCCGCACACCTACAAGACCACCGACCCCACTCAGGACGTGAAGATGGCCCCGCAGCTGCGCGTGGGCGCCGCCTGGACGAGCAAGTACGGCACCATCACGTCCGACCTGGACCTGACGGCCAACAAGGTGGTGGGCACGGGCACCGATTCGAGCCAGGTGTTCGCCATCGGTGGTGAACTCAATGCCTGGAACGTGGCCAAGCTGCGCGCGGGCTACCGCAACGACTTCAAGGCCAAGTACAGCGCCGTCACCGCCGGCATCAGCTTGCTGGGCGTGCAACTGTCTGCGGCTTATTCGAAGGACCGTGAACTGGCCGCCATGCTCCAGTTCGGCGCTTCGTTCTGAATTGCCAGGCCCTGGTGGCCTGTCTCACCCGAAGGGGCCGCCGCGTGCGGCCCTTTGTCTTGGTGCCCTGCTCACCAGCGGTGTTGCCAGCGCACGCTGGCCATGCGGCTGCGGGCCGAAGCGTCGAGCGCGTCGCCAGCCAGTTGCACTTGCCAGGGGCCGTGTTGGAGCCCCAGTTGCACGGCGCGCTCGTGCCATCGCCAGCCTGCGCTGAGCCCCCAGGCTTCAGGGCCTTCGCCCCAAGCCTGGCGAACGCCGCTGTAAGGCAGCCAGGCTTGCACGCCCGTGATCTTGCGCACGTCGGCTTCCAGGGTCGAGCCAGGCGCCCAACCCCAGGCCCCACCCAGGCGCCACGTGGCCGGTGCGCGCGTCGCCAAGGTGTCCTGGCCGTTGTGGCCGTTGACCAGCGACGCGTACACCACGTTGCCCTGGCTGTCGGTGCTCGCGACCTGGGAATCCAGGCGGGCCGTTTCGTGGGCCACCCGCCGCCAGTGCAACCAGCCCAGGTCCGTCACGCCCACGTGCCAGGCCCATTGGGGGCTGGCTTGCCAGCGCAGGTTCACCTGGCCCAGCCAGGCCCAGCCTCGGGGCTCCGAAGGCCCTTGGAAGGGGTAGCGATGGCGGTCGTTGAACTGGTCTGACTGCAACTGTGTGGCGTAGCTGGCGTTCGTGGCGTCAAACTGCGCCCAGCCCTGGATGTCACGCGTCAACACCCTGACCAACTGCAAGCCCTGCACGGCCACCTGCCATTGCAGCCCGTGTTCAGAGGCCGCCCCCTGCCAGCCCCATTCAGCCCCCCAGCCGGCAAAGGCCCGCAAGCGCAGGTTGACCTGGGCGTCGTAGTCGCCCGGCGGTGGCCCGGAAGCGGCGATGTCTTGCGTGAGCGTGACGGCGCCCCGGTTGGCCACCAGGGTGGCCGACTGGCGGGCCAGCACCGACAGGGTGGTTTGGCCACTTGCGGGGGCCGCCCAACCTGGGGGCAAGCGGGCCGTCATGCGGGCTTCGTCGCGCAGGTAAATGAGGCTTTGGCCGTGGCGGACCTTCAAACCGGCCAGGCGGCTGGCCAGCAAGTCGGCCAAAGGCAGCGGGTCGCTGAAGCGGTCGGACTGCAACAGCACTTCGGCGCCCCAGCCCGCTGGCGCCAGGTCTGGGGGCTGGGCCAGGGTTTGGGCGCCTAGCCAGGCGGGGCAGGCGAGCAGCAAGCCGCCTGGCAGGCCGGCCGCCAGGCGGTGGGCCACGGTCGGCCGCTGGCGGCTCACAGCTTCCAGAGCAGCTCGACGCCCACGGTGGTGGTTCGCAGGTGCGACAGGGGCAGCTCGTACTTGTCGCTGCCGTCGTTGATGACCTGGCCTGAACGCTCGGAGAAGGTGTATTTGCCCCACACGCCCAGGTGAGCAATGGGGCTCAAGGCCCAGCTGTATCGCCCTTCAACGTTGGCGTCCCAGCCCTGGCGGTTGCTGAAGGTGTAGCCCGGGAAGCTGGTGTTGGTGGTGCGGCGCCACAGCGGCGTGCCCACCGACACCTTCAAGCCGTAGTGGGTGGGCGAAGCCTTCACGCGTTCGCTTTCCATCGCCAGGCCAATCTCGGCCACCACTTCGCTGGTGGACTCTTCGGAGGGCACGGGCTGGTCCGCGATGATCTGCGACTGCACCACGCGGAAGTCATAGCGCTTGAACGATTGCGATCGGAAGCTCACCCCGCCGACATAGAACGTGTCCTTCCAGCTGCGCACGTGGGCCAGCAGGCGGGTGTTGCTCATGTTCAGGCTGAAGCGGTTGGTCTGCAACAGCGGGCCGGTCGTGGCCACTGGCTCCCACACGCCGGTGTTGGTGTTCTTCACGGGCAGGGTGCTGGACGAGGTGGTCCAGTTTTCCTTGCTGTCCGTCGGGGCGAAGGTGCTGAGGTTGTCGAGCGACATCAGCAGGTCGTCGTTGAAGGCGTAAAGCGCACCCGACACCAGCATGGCCGAACGGGTCTTGCTCGACATCTTCACGTCGAAGATGGACGGCTTCTCGGAATAGGCCGCCGTTTGTTGGGCCAGGCCAAGGAAGTAAGAAAACCCGCGGTCCGGCGAAGGCTTGAACTCCGGCAGGGCCTGCGCCAGCGCGATGCCGACCTGGCTGAGGGCCAGGCCAGTCAAGGCGATTCGCAGTCGGGCAGTGGTCAAGGGATGGGTGTGCATCGGTTGGGGTCCTGGGCGCTGTTCAACGTGGGCGGCGGGTCAGTAGTGGATCGTGCCCGTGTCCAGAGAGAAGTTGTTGCCGTTGTCCATGTAGACGGTGGGCAGCGGGCTGGCGTGGATGTCCAGCTTGCCGTGCACCACCTGGTTGACCAGGATGTTGGCCCAGGTGTCGGCCTTGTCGACGTTGGAGGTCGTGGTCATGTTGCTGCCGTTGTTGCCGTTGTAGCCGAAGCCGAACGCCACCTTGTTGGTCGGGTCGACGATGTCGATGAGCACCCGAGCATTGCCATTGCTGGTGTCCGGCGCGCGGAACGTGAAGGTCACGTCGCGCTTGAGCGAGTCGTCACTTTCGTAGATGAAGTAGTCGCCCGAAATGGCGTCGGAGGTGTTGAGGCCGAATTGCGGGGAGCCCGGCGTGGTCAGCTTGACGGCGCTGGTGAACGCCACCCGGATCTTGGGCTTGTTGGGGGCCCGCACGAAGGCATCCAGGTTCAGGGTGACCAGTTCGTAGTTGCTGTCGGTGCGCAGGCCGCCGCTGTAGTGGCTGCGGTCGTGGTTGCCGGTGAAGGTGGCCGAGATGAACGGCGTGCCCGAGGCCGTCGCGTTGTTGTAGACCGCGCCTTGAACCTTGTTGATCTGGATGCCGTCGTTGAGCTGGCGCACCAGGTTGACATTCGCCTTGAACGACGCGCTGGTGTTGTGGGTGAGCACGTCAAAGCGCACCGAGTCCAGGTTCTGGTTGGAGAAGGTCATGGCACCGTTGGTGAACGCCATGGCCACGTCCAGCGTGCTGCCGTCGGCCGTGGTGTTGCTCAGCGTGCCCGAGAAATTGACCTCGGCGGTGCCCACAGGCTGGTCGGTGGTCGGGTCGAAGGTCGTGTTGACCGCGGTGATGACCACGTTCTCCAGCTTGCTCTTGGCCAGGTTGGTGGTGGCGTTCCCCGTGTCGTGCTGCGGCACCAGGCTGCTGCCGTCGAACAGGTCGGGCAAGTCGCCGTTGATGGTGAGCGAGCGGAGGTAGCCCTTGTTGTTGCTGTAGGTGAGGTTGGAAAGGGTGCCGGTGAAGGTGCGTGCGTTGGCCCACGGGTCGCCAGCGGTGATGGGCGCGCTCGTGCGCTGCGGCGAATAGATGTCGGCGCTCAGCGCGTCGCCCAGTTCGTCCACCCCAGGCGAGCTCGTGCTCCAGTTCACGACCACGGTGCGGGACGGGTCAATCAGGCTGACGCCGCTGTAGGTGAAGCCCGTGACTTGCGCGCTGCCGTTGAGCTGAGGCGTCAGCGTGAACGAATGCAGGGCCATGGCGGCGGGGTAGCGGGTCTCGCCGGGCGTGCCGGTGGCGGTGCCTGTGGAGAAGTCCGCGTTGTACACCTGGTCCACATAGCAGATGACGTGGTCGGCCACCGCGCCCACGGCGATCATGTCGTCGTTGGGGGCGGCGAGCCAGCAGCCGCGACCGCCCGGTGAGCGCGAGCCCATGTTGCCAAAGCCATCGTCACGGTAGAAGACGCTCACCCTCGACGTGCGGCCCGATTGTTGGTAGACCGTGTAGAGCTGGGCGCCCATCTGCATGACCTCGCCCGTGCGGCCCAGGTTCTCGCCGGCGAACTTCGCGGCGCTGGTCGCGTCCTCGAACTGGTGGGCTTCGGCGAACACGGGCGCACCCATGTCCTGGTTGAACAGCGTCTTGGCGTAGTCCACCAAGTCCATGAAGAAGCTGCGGATGGTGGTGTAGAGCCCCTGCGTGGTGTCGGCCGGTGCGGGCACGCTCAGGCTGGTGTTGGTCAGCTTGTCGCTGGTGGTGCTGGTCACGGCGGCCAACTCGGCGCTGCCTGAGTCCTGCACCACTTCCTGCAGTTGGGTGTCGAGTGCCGCGGTGATGGCGGGGCTGGTGCCGGTGTAGCTGTTCAAGGTGGCGTTGCCAGCCAGCGCGTTGACGGCACACAAGGTGGCAGCGGCCGAGCCAGGCGTCACTTCGCTGCAGCCGAGCGTGGCCAGCGACTCGGCATCGGAGGCCACGCGCGAAGCTGCGGCCAGCATGGCCGACAGGCGGGCTTCGGCGGGCGTGAGCGTCACGTTGTCGTCTTCACCGGGCAGGCTTTGCGGCACCACGGTGTTGAGGTCGGTCGTGCCAAACAGGTTGTTGACCATGGCTTGCGCCTTGGCCATGTTGGCGGCGCTGAGCTTGTTGGCGTTCTTGAGCGCGGCCTGGATGGCGAACTCGGAGAACAGCGTCACGTTGACGCGGTTGTCTGACGGTGTGGCCGTGACGATGGCGCGCAGCTGGAAGCCCGTGGGCAGGTATTGGGCGCCCTGGGTTTCGTCCACGTGGTAGGAGCAGGTCGGGGCATCGCGGTTGACTTCGGCCTCGGGGGCTTCGCAGGTGCGTGCCCGCACTTCCACCACGAAGGCGCCATTGATGGTGAATTCTTCAACGGTGGTGTAGTTGCCCGAGCTGTCGGTCGTGCCGTGGGCGAGCAGCGCGCTGTCGGATTCGTCGACCGTGCCGTCGCTCTTGACGGGGCGCACGAACACGTTGGCGTTGACCAAGCGACCTTTGGAAACGATGCCGCCGAGGCGGATTTTTTCGCCGGAGCGGGTCTCGACCGATGCGGGCTGGTTGACGCCGTCCGGGTTGGTCGTGTTCGAGGAAGAGGAGCTCCCGCCGCCGCCACCGCCGCCACAAGCGGCCAGCACAGCCAGTGCGATGGCACCCGAACACACCCGCCATGCGCGCTGAGGCTGCGCCTTCAACCAACCGGACATAGGGACTCCAAAGGTAATTAAGTGTGAATTAGCCTTGAAATGGTAGGGGCAATGGCTGGCGCTGCCATCGTTCTGCCGGTGGATCCCCTGGACTCCAGGGGGCTACAGGGCCCGTTTTTGTCCGGCTCTCCTAACCTTGGGTCAGGAGAGCACCTCAGGTGAGGGGGCTCAGCTCGCGGCCTTTTTCTTGGCGGCGCCGGGTGCGCCACGGCGTGAGCGCGGGCGCGACGCCTTTTTGGCCGGTGCAGCCTCGGAGGCGGGCGCCTCTGGGGCGGCCCGCTCGGTGGCGGCAACCGTTGCCACGGGCGCAGGCTCAGCCGCGGCCTCAGCTGCGGGCGCTGCAGCGGTCACCACTTCCGGGGCCGGGGCGTCTGCGCCCGGCGCTGCCTGGCGCTGGTTGCGGCCGCGACCACGGCCACCACGCGTCTCACCCGCGTCTGCTTCGCGCTTCGTGTTGCGCTGGCGACCGCGCTTGGCGGCCGGCGAGGGGCTGGGTTCGGCTTCCGGTTGACCGTCAGCCTGTTCGGCTGGCGCTGTGGCCTCCATCTGCGCGGCTTCCAAGGCTTCTGCGGATGGCAGGGCGGCAGCCGCATCGCGGCGGCCTCGGCGCGGGGCCGGGGCCGGGGCCGGTGTGGCCTCTGGTGCCACTTCTGGCGCGCGCGATGCCGTGTCGGCCAGTGCGGCGCTGGAGGCGGCGGCTTCAGCGGCGGCAGCGGCTTGGGCCTGGGCCACCGCATCGGCAGCGGCGCGGAACACGTAGGTGCCCGACTTCTCGTCACGCCCGAAGGCGATCAGGCCCCGCTTGGACGCATCTTCCAGCAGGTTGCCGAAGGTGCGGTAGCCGTAATAGTTTTCGTTGAAGCCAGGGTTGCGGCGCTTGATGGCTTCCTTCAGCACCGAAGCCCAGATGCGCCCGCCTTCGTCTCGGTCGGTGACCAGGGCTTCGTAGGTCTCCACCGCCATGTCCACGGCCTTGAGGCGGCGTGCGTCCATCTCGGCTTTGCGGCGGGCTTCTTCTTCGGGGCTGCGCTTGGGCTGGGGCTGGTCGCCACGCTGCTGGTCGCGGCGCTGGTCACGGCGTTGGCTGTCGCGCACCAGGTCGTCGTAGAAGATGAATTCGTCGCAGTTGGCGATCAACAGGTCCGAAGTCGATTGCTTGACGCCGACGCCGATCACTTGCTTGGCGTTTTCGCGCAGCTTGGAGACCAGCGGCGAGAAGTCGGAGTCGCCCGAGATGATGACGAAGGTGTTGACGTGGCTCTTGGTGTAGCAAAGGTCGAGCGCATCGACCACCAGGCGGATGTCGGCCGAGTTCTTGCCGGATTGGCGCACGTGCGGGATCTCGATGAGCTCGAAGTTGGCCTCGTGCATCGCGGCCTTGAAGCCCTTGTAGCGCTCCCAGTCGCAATAGGCTTTCTTGACGACGATGCTGCCCTTGAGCAGCAGCTTCTCGAGCACGCGCTTGATGTCGAACTTGTCGTAGTTGGCGTCGCGCACGCCCAGGGCGACGTTCTCGAAGTCGCAGAACAGCGCCATGCTGATGTGATCGGGGTTCTGGGCCATGTTGGCTCTTTCTGGTCTGTGTTGGGGTGCGTCGGCTTCAGATCAGGCCGGCGTCACGCAGGAAGGGGCTGGGGCGGTCTTCACGCGCCAGCAAGCTCAATCGGTGTCGGGCGCGGGTCATGCCCACGTACAGCAGGTTGCGGGTGTCGGCCACGCTTTGGCCCACCATGAAATCGCCCTGGTTCAAGCCCGGGATGATGACATGGGCGAACTCCAGGCCCTTGGCCGCTTCGATGCTCGACAGGCGGATGCAGTCAGCCGGCCGCATGGCCGACAGGCGCAGGGTCCAGCTGTTGAGGGCACGGAACAGCGCTGGTGCGCTGTCGAAGGCCACCGACACCTGGGCCAGCGCCTCGATGTTGGCGCTGAACTGCTGAACGTCTGCGGTATCGACGCGCACGCGGCGCGCCAGGGTGGGGGCGTCGAGCGCCTGCAGGAAGTCGCCGGACCAGGCCGACGCGTGGTCGCTGCCGGGTTGGGCGTGGCCCGCGTGGCGCAACACGTCCAGCGCCGCTGCCAGTCGAGGGCGGCAGACATGGTGGGCGTTGCGCAGGACCTGGTTGTCGATGAAATGGGGCGCCAGCTGCGGCTGCGCGGCCACTTGCCGGATCGCGGCCTCGGTGGCTTTCAAGCGGGCCAGGTGACGAGCCTGGTGGTCCAGTGTCGGCGCGGGGGGCGCATCGCCGTCGGTGGCGTCTTCGGTGTCGACCGCGTCAGACCAGGGCAGGTCGTCGAACGCCTCGTCTGGCTCGTCGGGGTCGGCGTCGTCCAGGAGTTGCGTCGCGGCTTGCGCGCCAGCGGTCGGGTCTCGACCGTCGTCGACGAGGGCCCCAGCGACCATCACCAGCGCTTGCAGCACCGCTTCGCGCGTGGCCAGGGGCTCGATCTGATCGAAACCACCCCAGGCATGGGCCATCAGGCCGCGCACACACAACACTTCAGGCCGCATGAGGAAGGGCTCGAAGCCTGCGGTGCGGTAGGCCAGGCCCCGGTTGAGCATCATGCATTCCAGCGCCACCGACTGGTGGGGCTGGCGCAGCAACACGGCCAGGTCAGCGGGCGCGGTGTGGGGGGGCAGGCCTTGCAAGTCGGCCAGCAAGGCCAAAACCTGGCGGGCCTCGTGGCTGGCGCTGTGCTGGGCCGACACGGCGAACACGCGGACGTCGGTGTCGTGGGCGCTGCGGGCTTCGCAGGGTTTGTGGGCCAGGCGGGACACGGCTTGCGCCAGACGTGGCCCGAAACGGAAGCTGGCGTCCAGTGGCAGGTGGGTGGCGGGGCCGATCTCGGCGTCGAAGGCCTGACCCATGAAGTCGGCGTCGGCGCCGGCTTCGCCGTGGATGACCTGGTCGCGGTCGCCCACGCCCACGAAAGCACAGCCGGGGTTGCGCACCAGAAGTTGGCCCAGCACGGTGAACATGGCGCGGTTGCAGTCGTGCATTTCATCGACCAGCAACACCTGCAGGCCCATGTCCATGCAAGGCGTCAAGCCTTCAGCCAGCGGGGCGTTGTCGAGATCGATCAACCAGCGCGCGAGGTCATAGGTGCTGTCGTGCGGGCCACGAAAGGCTGGGCGGTCGGGGTGGCCGCCTCGGCGGTCGTGTTCGTACTTGGCCAGCGTGCGCAGGCTCAGGTAGTCGCAGTCGAACTCGTCGGCCACGTCAGGCGTGAGGCTGCGTTCGCCCAACTCGGTGTGCAAGGCCAGGCGGCCCTTGAGCCGCGCAAACGTGGCCAGCAGGCTCTCCACGTTGCCCTCGTCGGCATCGCCCAGGGTGAACAGGTCGCGGTGGCGGTCGTCCACGTTGTCGAGCACGCGGCGCAAGGCCCGCAACACCTGGGGCTTGAGCGCCTCTGGTGTGCGCAGTTGGCGCACGCCGGGTCCTTCCACCGAAGCCAGGCGCTGCGCACAAAACTGGTCGAAGGTCTGCACACGCACTGCACGGCAGGCGGCCCCGTCCAGGCCCAGGCGGGCCATGGTGACCTGAAAGGCTTGCACGGCGGCCTGGGTGTAGGTCAACACCTGGATGCGGCCAGCGGGCACGCCATCGGCCAGGGCCTGGCCCAGCCGCAGCACCAGCGAGGTGGTCTTGGCCGCCCCGGCGTTGGCCTGCACGATCACGCGTGGGGCGTTGGCCGTCTGGATGGCGCGTTGCTGCGGCGTGGGGCGCAGCGCAGCGGGCTCGAACAAGGGCATGGGGCGTCAGCCCTCGTCGCGGTCGAGGTCGTCGGCCTCGTTGCTGGGCTCGCCGTCACCTTCGTCGGTGTCCCAACGGCGCACGGCGTCGGGCAGCTGTTGCTGGGCCATGCGGGTGCCGGGGCGGGCGGCGGCGCGTTGTGCCGCCTTTTCAGCCTGCTTGCGGGCTTCTTCGGCCAGCGCCTTCTTGAGCCACACGGCGAATTCCTCCGGCGTTTCAAGCGTGATGCGCCCGATGGTGCCCGAGCGGAAATCGTTGAGCACGATCTCGGCGGCCTTCTGCAAGTTCACCCGTCCGCCGGACATCACGGCGCCGCGCGCCTGGCCGATGGCAGTGAGCAACTCGTCGTCGTGGGCGTTCGCCACGTCGGCGATGCCCTTGATCTTGTAGCGCTGTGTGAGCAACTCAGGGTAGCTGCGCTTGATGCTGCCCAGCAGCACCATGGCCGTCTCTTCTTCGTCGTAGGCGTTGCGGCCCACGGCGCCGCTGGCCGCCAGGTGGTAGCCGCCTTGTTCCACCACGATCTTGGGCCACAACATGCCCGGGGTGTCGAACAGGTAGAAATCGTTGGCCAGCAAGATGCGCTGTTCCACCCGCGTGATGCCGGCCTCGTCGCCCGTCTTGGCGGCCTTGCGGCCCACCAAGGTGTTCATGAGGGTGGACTTGCCCACGTTGGGCACGCCACAGATCAGCACCCGCAAGGGCTTGTCCATGCCGCCACGGTTGGGGGCCAGCTCGCGACAAGCTTTGATCAGCCGTTGAGCCGGGGCCTTTTCGCTGGCGTCCAGCCCGATGGCCTTGGTTTCGCTGCGGCCGTTGTAGAAGTCCAGCCAGTCCTGCGTGCGCGTTTCATCGGCCAAGTCCTGCTTGTTGAGCACCTTGAGCTTGGGCCGGGTGCCCGTGAGGTTGCCCAACATGGGGTTGGCGCTGGAGCCGGGCAGGCGCGCATCCAGGAGCTCGATGACCACATCGATGTCCTTCATGCGTTCGGCGATCGCCTTCTTGGTCACGTGCATGTGACCGGGGAACCACTGGATGCCCATCCGTTTTGTCTTTGGGTCTGGCAAAAGCGCTATTGTCCTGCAGACGAACCGCTGATGTCGCCTTCTTCCGCTCCTTGGGGCGTTGAAAATCGTCCGGCCGCCCACTTCAAGCAGGACCCCGCATGACCGCTGCCACCCCGTTTGCCCGTTGTTTGACGCTTGCTGCCTGGCTGGGCGCCACCCTGGCCACCGGGGCCCAGGCGGTGGAGTTGCCGAGGTGGGAGTTCGGCCTGGGGCCGGGGCTGGTGTCGGTGCCTGATTACCGGGGCTCGGACGAGCGCCGGCAGTTCGCGGTGGCCACGCCCTTCCTGATCTACCGTGGCGACACGATCAAAACCGACCGCGAAGGCACCCGCGCCCAGCTTTGGGGGGCCGACAACATGCACCTGGATTTCTATTTCGGGGGCAACTTGCCGGTGTCGAGCGCGCGCAACCAGGCCCGGGCGGGCATGCCCGGCTTCAAGGGCTCGCTGGACATCGGTCCGGCCTTGGACATCCGCCTGTCGGAGTCGGCCGACCAACTCACCGTCGTCAAGTTGCGCTTGCCACTGAGCTACGGCTTCACCCTGGGCAAATCCCAGCAAAGCCTGGGTTGGCAGACGGCCCCCACGCTCAACATCTACAACCGCAACACCTTCGGTTGGCAAGGCTTGTCGGCGTCGATGCGCACGGGCCCCATCTTCGCCACCCGCCAGCGCAATGGCTATTTTTACGACGTGCCCGAACAGTACGCCACGGCCACGCGCCCGGCCTACGAAGCCAGTGCCGGTTACGCCGGCTGGCAGTTGGGCGCCACACTGAGCAAGCGCTTCGAGCGGGTCTGGGTGGGGGCGTTCGCCCGCTACGACAACCTCTCCCGCACGGCCTTCCACGACAGCCCCTTGGTGCGCACGCACCACTACACCATGGGGGGCGTGGCCTTGATCTGGGTGCTGGGGGAATCGGCCGAACGCGTCAACGTCGAGTAAGCTGCACGCATCACTGAGCACGAAAGGGGCCCCGAGTTGGCTGGTACGAGTTTGCTGGTGCTGCTGGACGACATCACGCTGGTGCTGGATGACGTGGCGGCCATGTCCAAGGTGGCGGCCAAGAAGACGGCCGGGGTGCTGGGCGACGACCTGGCGCTCAATGCCGAGCAGGTGTCGGGCATCCGCGCCGAGCGCGAGCTGCCGGTGGTGTGGGCCGTGGCCAAGGGCTCGATGCTCAACAAGGTGATCTTGGTGCCGGCGGCCTTGGCCATCAGCGCCACGGTGCCGCAGGCCATCACGCCGCTGTTGATGGTTGGTGGCGCCTACCTCTGCTTCGAAGGCTTCGAAAAGGTGCTGCACGCCCTGGTGGGTGGCCACGAGGCCGAAGACCAGGCCGAGCACCAGGCCTTGACGGCCGCTGTGGCCAACCCGGCGGTGGACCTGGTGGCCTTCGAGCAGGAAAAGATCAAGGGTGCGATCCGCACCGATTTCATCTTGTCCGCCGAAATCGTGACCATCGCGCTGGGCACCGTGGCCAAAGCACCGCTGTCAACGCAGGTCATGGTCTTGTCGACCGTGGCCGGGCTGATCACCGTGGGCGTCTACGGCCTGGTGGCCACGATCGTCAAGCTCGACGACATGGGCCTGGCCCTGGTGCGTCGAGACGAGGCCCTTGGGCAATCAGGTTGGCGCAGCCTTTTGGGCCGGGGCTTGCTGGCTGGCGCGCCGAAGTTGATGAAGGCCCTGTCGGTGCTGGGCACCGTGGCCATGTTCCTGGTGGGGGGCGACATCGTGTTGCACGGTTTGCCCCATGCCGACGTGGTGGCGCATGCCATCGGCGAAGTTGTGGAAGGCGCCCTGGGGGCCTGGTCTCACGTTGTCTGGTCGGTGTCGCTCGACGCGGCGGTGGGCGTGTTGACCGGCGCCGTGGTGCTGGCGGGCGTGAGCCTCGCGAAAAAGCTGATCAAGCCGTTCAAGCGCGTTTGAGTCTGTCGGCGCTGTGCGCTCAACGTGCGTTCAAAGCGCCGGTGAGCCGATCACCATGGGCAGCCAGCGGCTGAGCGTGACGGCCAGAGCGTGGCGGTCAAACGGCTTGGTGAGGTAGTCGTCCATGCCGTGGGCCAGGCAGTTTTCGCGGTCACCCGACAGCGCGTGGGCGGTGAGCGCCACGATGGGGGTGTGACCGCGCGCCGGGTCCTGGGTTTCGATGTCGCGGATGCGGCGTGCCGCCTCGAAGCCGTCCATCACAGGCATCTCGCAATCCATCAGGATCACGTCGAAGCTGCGCTCCTGGCACCACTGCACGGCGATGTCGCCCTGGCGGGCGTGCACGCACTTGATGCCCAGGCTTTCCAGCGTCATGGAGGCGATGAAGGCGTTGACTTCGTTGTCTTCCACCAGCAGCACTTCGCCACTCAGGCGCCAGTCCTGGCTGTCCGGCGGCACGGAATCCTGGAAGCGCTCGGCTTCTTCGGCCACATGGGGCGCCGCAGGGGCCACGCCGCTGTAAGGCACTTCCATCTGCAATTCGAAGGTGGTGCCGACGCCTTGGACACTGCGCACGCAGATCGTGCCGCCCATTTCGTCGACGATCTGTTTGCAGATGGCCAGGCCCAGGCCGGTGCCACCATGGGCGCGGGTGAGGCCGGAATCGACTTGGTAGAAGGGCTGGTAGAGCTTCTCCAGCGCAGCGGGCGGGATGCCCACGCCCGTGTCCGACACGTCGATCAGCAGGCGTGCGTTGTCCGGGCTGAGCATCAACACCGTGGCGCTGATCACCACCTCACCTTGCTGGGTGAATTTCACGGCGTTGCTGATGAGGTTGAGCAGCACCTGGCGCAGCTTGCCTTCGTCGGCGAGGATGGTGCAGACCTCGGGCGGCACGGCCGACATGTCGGCCCGCAGCTGGATGCCTTTTTGCAGGGCGGTGGCCCGGAAGGCTTCGCAAGACGTCATCAGCGTGTCGCGGATGTCAAAGGGCGCCGGGGTGAGCTTGACCTTCTGGGCGTCAAGCTTGGCGAAGTCCAGGATCTCGTTGAGCAGCTGCAGCAGGTTCTTGGCCGAATCGCGCGCCGATTTGACGAACAGGCGATCGCGTTCGGCGAGCGTGTCCACGTTGAGCATGTTGAGCGCACCGATCACGCCGTTCATGGGCGTGCGGATCTCGTGGCTCATGTTGGCGAGGAAGGCGGTTTTGGCGCGGTCGGCGGCCTCGGCCTTTTCTTTCATGCGGCGCAGCTCGGCGATGTGGTTCTTGCGCTTGGATTGCAGGAACAACTTGCGCTCACGCAGCATGGAGAAGCGGTAGAGCATGAAGCCCAGCAGGTTGGCCGCCACCAGGTGGATGACCATGCGCTGGAAGCCGACGGGCTCGAAGTCCGCCCGTTGCAAGGCAAAACCCAGTGCGACCGCCGTGAGCACCACGCCCAGGCCCAAGGTCGTCAGGGCGCGCAGACGGGCGAAGCCGAAGGTCATGAAGATCGTGAGCACCGTCGAGGTGGTCAGCGTCCAGTAGGCCGACAAGGTGCTCGCGTTTTGCTGGCCCAGGTAGGAGATGTAGGCCGTCGCAAAGGCACTGAACGACACCAGCAGCGCGCAAGTGGAGTCGTAATGGCGGGCGAAAAACGGCTTGTAGAGCTGGACCAGGTTGCCAAAGATCAGGAACGCGACGGACACCGCCATGCGCGTGACCTGGGTCTGGTCTGTCATGGGACGACGGCCCAGCAGGGCGTCCATGCCCCAGAAACTCAGGTAACAACCAGCGCCGACGGTGCAGCAAATGAAAAGGAACCGAACCCCGAACGAGCGGTATTGCGTCAAGAATTCAGATTCAATGGTCGGGTTCTTGAAACCACGGTGCCCCAGCAACCTCAGCAATCCAGGGAAATTCGCCCACACCATGCTTGCGTTCCTGCTTGATTACCACTCAACCAGGTTCAGGCCGACGGTCACGCCTGCCAGGCGTGCATCTGGCGCACGCTGAACCCCTCTCGGACAGGCCGGGAGCGTCGGGCGCCCATTTTTTCGGCCAATGTGGGTGGTGTCAAGAGGAGAGGCGCGCGTTGCGGCGGCGCCCCTCGACCCCATGGCGAACCATGGAGTTTCAGCAGACGCGATCGGCTTCGCGATTCGCCAGGAGGCTAGGTTGGGCATGGTGGTCGGATTCCGGTTGGCCGCCCGAAACCATCAGCCGTTCTTCACCAGAGGCATGAAATCGACGATGGACCACGTCATGGTCGATTTCGATATCCGGGTGATGGGTTTGCGCCATGAACGGATACATCGGGCATTCGGCGGCGCGCCACAGGGCGTCAGCGTCCCGCACGGGCAGATGATATAGCCCATGCGGGAGATTCAAGACGCTGGGCAAGGCAATTTTTCTGCCGTCCAAAGCGTCGCGAAATTGCATGGCGCGGTAAATGCGATCCACCGGGCTGCGGGCGGTCACCAAAACCTCGTCGATGCCCGCGTGGAAACTGACTTCGTAAAGCGCCTTGTACAGCGCTGACGACACCATGCGCGCCTCGGGCGTGCTGCGCACCGTCAGGCGGCCGGCTTCCAGCAGCACCCGACCGCGAAACACGTCGGGCAGCGTGAGTTCATGCTCCATGTGCAAGGGCTGCTGGAGGTTGGTGGTCATGCGCAGTGAGCCCAGCACGTCGCCGTTGTCTTTGGCTTCGGCAATGAGCACCACTGCGTCAGGGCGGCGGTCGTCGGGCTCCGGTGCGCTGAGCATGTCGTCCATGCCGGGCACCCGACGGCCGTAGGCCAATGCACGCACCGCGGCGGCGCGGCACAAGTCTTTGTCGTCTCGGGCGATGCGCACCCGGAAGGGCAACGGTTGGGTGGTTTGGGCGTGAACGCTGTAAGGCCGATGAAGGGTAGAAAACGCGTAGATCATGATGGCTCACCGTTGGGCACGGCCCGCCAGATCGACGCCTCAGGCTCACGGGTTCCACGGTCTGTACGTCGGGCGGGCCTGACTCGCTCCGACCGCTGGAGCGAGGGACTCGGGTGGCTTTTTTGCACGATGTGCAAAATTCACCCTTGAACCAAGCATGACCGATGCCCGCAGCCTTGCCTAACCCTGTTCAGGGGAATCCAACTGCGTCATTCGCCTCTAGACGAGTTGACGCAAACCTGTCTCAGCGCGGGATGCGCGCCACGGCCAGCGTGGTGTGGCGGCTGGTGGGGGCAGGGGCCACGACAGGCGCACTCGCCCGGGTGGCGGGCAGGCCGGCGACTTCGATCAAGACGGGGTGGTGGTGGGCGCTCGTGGTGGCCAGCAAGACCTTGCCGTCGATCAGCACACCTTGGTCGCGGCCGCTGGGCAGGCGCTCGGCGTGCAGCAACTGGACTTCCTTGATGCGCTTGGGGCGCATGGCCAGGCTCACGTCGTCGGGCAGCATGACGCACAGCGGTTCGCGCAGGGTCATGCTGACGACGTTGTCTCGGTGCGTGCGAGCGCCATTGCGCTCGTCGGTGAGGCGCGTCATGACTTGACGCGACACCTTCCCCATCACGCGCACCGCCTGGTCTTCTCTGACGCATTCACCCGCATGGGTGAGGGGGGCGACGCCCAGCAGGCAGCAGGCCAGGGCGAACGCCGGGTAGGCGGGGGCAGGCCGACGCGGGCCTGGCGTGGGTTGACGCTTCATGTCCTGCTCCTGCTTTGCACATGGTGTGAGGTGCAGGCAGTCTAGGAAGCTCAACCTCGGTGGGCAGCCCCCGGGTTGGGGGGCGGCATGGCCCCGAATGAGGGGCTGAGGCGCTTACCCCACAAGGGGTAAGCGAATACCCGAGTGGCGGGCTCAGTGTTCCGGCAGCTCGATCTTGACTTCGAGCACTTCGAAGTTGTCCTGGCGCTCCATCGACACCTTGATGTCGTCGGGGTTGATCTGGACGTATTTCGAAATCACGGCCACCAACTCGCGTTGCAGGTCGGGCAGGTAGTTGGGGCTGGGCGCTCGGCCTGCCCGCTCGTGGGCCAGGATGAGCTGCAGACGTTCCTTGGCCACCGTGGCCGTCTGCTTCTTTTCGCCGAGGAAGAAGGAGAGGAATCCCATGGTGTCACTTGCCTCCGAACAGGCGCTTGAAGAAGCCGGGCTTTTCGGCGTCGATGAAGCGCATGGGCTTGTCTTCGCCCAGGAAGCGGGCGATCACATCCTTGTAGGCCTCAGAGACGTCGGTGTTGGCCATGTGGATGGCCGGGATGCCCTGGTTCGAGGCGTTCAGCACGGTCTCGGACTCGGGGATCACGCCGATCAGCTTCACGCGCAGGATCTCATGGATGTCGTCGAGCGACAGCATCTGACCGCCTTCGACGCGGTTGGGGTTGTAGCGCGTGATCAGCAGGTGCTCCTTGATGGGCTCCTTGCCTTCGATGGCGCGCTTGGTCTTGCTGTTGAGCATGCCCAGGATGCGGTCAGAGTCGCGCACCGACGAGACTTCCGGGTTGGTCACCACCAGGGCTTCGTCGGCAAAGTGCATGGCCATCAGGGCGCCGGTTTCGATGCCGGCGGGCGAGTCGCACACCACGTAGTCGAAGCCCATTTCGCCCAGTTCCTTGAGCACGCGCTCGACGCCGTCTTGCGTCAGGGCGTCCTTGTCACGGGTTTGCGAGGCGGCCAACACGTAGAGGTTGTCGCACTGCTTGTCCTTGATCAGGGCCTGGGTGAGGTTGGCCTCGCCGTGGATGACGTTGATCAGGTCGTAGACCACGCGGCGCTCACAGCCCATGATCAGGTCGAGGTTGCGCAGGCCGACGTCGAAGTCGATGACCGCCGTCTTGTGGCCGCGCAGGGCCAGGCCCGAAGCGAAGCTCGCGCTGGTGGTCGTCTTGCCCACGCCCCCTTTGCCGGAGGTCACCACGATGATCTTGGCCATGGATGGCGGTCCTTTCAGATGTCTTGTGCTTGCGTTGATGTTCAGAGCTGGATGGGGTCGAACACGAGGCGTTCGCCTTCCAGGCGGATCTGGGCGGGCTTGCCGCGCACGTTGGCGGGCAGCGGGTTGTCGGTCGTGCGGTAGGTACCGGCGATCGACAGGAGTTCTGGTTCCATGCAGGTGGCGAAGATGCGCGCCTGCGTGTTGCCCTTGGCGCCGGCGATGGCCTTGCCGCGCAGCGGGGCGTAGACGTGGATGCTGCCGTCGGCGATGACCTCGGCGCCATGGTTGACGATGGCCGTGATGATCACGTCGCCGCCCTTGGCGTAGACCTGCTGGCCGGAGCGCAGCGGCTTGTCGATGATCAGGGTGGTGGCCGCTGTGGGCACCTCGACCTGGAGTTCGACGGGCACCTGCACTTCGCGCACGATTTCGCGCACCACTTCCTTGACCACGGTCTCGACGCGGGCGGGGGCGGCGCCGGCGTCGGGCGCTTCCACCAGGCCGGCGACCTTGGCGGCTTCGGCTTGGCGCATGGACGCGCCGCGCACCGCGATGGGCTTGAGCTTGTGGCGCTGCATGAGCGCGATCAGGCCAGAGAAATCAATCGCCATGTCGAGGCTGGCCAGGTGGGTGAGGTCGATCACCACGGGCTCGCCGTCGAACAAGTCAGGGGTGGCGCCAAAACGCTCCTCCATGGCTTGGGCAAGGGTTTGCAGGTTGGCCGTGCGCAGCAGGAAGGCTTCCAGCGTGAGCGAGGCGCTCTTGATGTCAAACAGGCTGGCGGCGTTCGCGGGCGTGGCGGCGGACATGGGGGCTGGGCGTGAGAAAGCACCGAGTTTAAGGCAAGGGCAGGGTCGGTCCGAGCCGAGGTTGCAAGTGCGCCCCGCCGGCGAAATGGCGCCAATCTCCTGATCTGCCTCAATTTCGTGCGTTGAGCGCACGCTGCGCACTCAAGTGGCCCGCCAGCCTGCCGACGATGCGGTAGTCGATCCTGGTTGTGCTGTCGAGCCTGGGGAGATGTGGGCGGCTCAGGAAGGGCTCAGCCCAAGGCATCGGGTGGCTGATGTGGGCCGCCCGTTCTTGTTCTGAAGCGCCGCGTGCCCGACTGGCGTCACCACGCGGTGTGTGCATCAACCACCCAGGGCCACGCCATGCGAACCAATCTGCCCATCACGCAACAGGAATACGTCTTGAAGGACGGTGCGACCATCGTGTCGAAGACCGACCTCAAAGGCAAGATCACCTACATCAACGACGACTTCATCGAGGCGAGTGGCTTTGTGGAGGCGGAGCTGATTGGTCAGCCGCACAACATGGTGCGACACCCTGACATGCCCCAGGAGGCCTTCGAAGACCTCTGGCGCACCTTGCAGGCCGGACGACCCTGGACGGGCATGGTGAAAAACCGTCGCAAGAACGGTGACCATTACTGGGTGGTGGCCAATGCCACCCCGATCCGCGAAGGCAACGCCGTCACCGGCTACATGTCGGTGCGCACCCGACCCACCCGTGAGCAGATCGACGCGGCCGAGTCGCTGTACCGCAGCTTCCGCGAGGGGCGGGCGGCCGGCTGGAAGATCCAGGAGGGCGTGGCGGTTCGCACAGGTGGCCTGGCGGCCCTCAGGAACTTGGCGACGCCCTGGACCCACGCCTCCGTGGGTGGCAAGATGGCTTGGCTGGGCGCCTTGTCTGCCCTGACGGCGGTGGGCAGCGTGTGGGCGGCTACCCACGCAGGTGGTGGGCTGTGGGCCGCGCCGGCCGCCACGGCCGCGCTGTGTGCGTGGGGCGGTGCCCAGTTGGCGCGCCGCATGAAGTTCATGGTGGGCAAGGCCGAAGCCGCCTTGGAGATGTACGGCCAGGGGCGCTTTGAGGGCGTCTTGCCGTCTCATGGGCACGATGAATTGGCCGCCATGATGTTGTCGCTGCGGCGCGTGCAGACCCGCCTGGGCTTCGAGTTCGCGGACACCAAGAAGCGCGCTGAAGAAAGCCTGCGCATTCGCCAGGCGCTGGACGTGGCCGCCACCAACATGATGGTGGCCGACCCGGACTACAACATCATCTACACGAACCAGTCGCTCAACGACATGCTGCGCGTGGCCGAAGCCGACATCCGCAAGGACCTGCCGCAGTTCGAAGCCAGCCGAGTGCTGGGCAGCAACATCGACAGTTTCCACAAGGCGCCTTCGCACCAGCGGCAAATCCTGGACCGCCTGCAACAGGTTCACCGCACCCGGCTGCACATCGGTGGCCGGCGCTTCGACCTGATCCTCAACCCGGTGAGAGACGGCAACGGCAAGCGCCTGGGCGTGGTGGTGGAGTGGAAGGACATGACCAGCGAGTTGGCTGCGCGCGAGCGTGAGCAGGTGTTGGCGGCCGAAAACGCACGCGTCAAGCAGGCGCTGGACACCTGTTCGACGAACGTCATGATCGCCGATGGCGAGGGCCACATCGTCTATACCAATGCTTCGCTGCAGGTGATGATGTCTCGCAACGAGGCTCAGTTGCAACGCGCATGGCCGCAGTTCCAGGCCTCGCGCATCGTGGGCAGCCACTTTGACAGCTTCCACAAGAACCCGTCGCACCAGCGCAACCTGCTGGGGGCACTGAAGTCGGAGCACCGCACGCAAATCGTTGTGGAAGGCCTGAACTTCTCCCTGACGGCCAACCCCATCTATGGCGATGAAGGCAAGCGCCTGGGCACGGTGGTGGAATGGAAGGACCGCACGGCGGAGGTGGCGGCCGAGGCCGACATCACCTCGCTGGTGGACGGTGCCGCACAGGGCGATTTCTCGCGCCGCATGGCACTCGAAGGCCGTGAGCCCTTCTTCCGACTGATGGGCGAGAAGTTCAACGAGCTGGTGCAGACCGTGGGCAACACCTTCCTGGAGGTGCGTGCCGCCGCAGAACAGCTGAGCTCGGCTTCGCATCAGGTGTCGGAAACCTCGCAGTCCTTGTCGCAAGGGGCGGCTTCGCAAGCCGCAGGCGTGGAGCAGACCACGGCCTCACTGCAAGAGATGGCGGCTTCCGTGCGGCAGAACTCGGAGAGCGCGCACCTGACCGACAGCGTGGCCAAGAAGTCGTTCTCCGAGGCCACCGAGGGCGGAGAAGCCGTGAACGCCACCGTGACCGCCATGCAAGCCATCGCCACGCGCATTTCCATCATCGATGACATCGCCTACCAGACCAACCTGCTGGCGCTGAACGCGGCCATCGAAGCGGCCAGAGCTGGCGAAAGCGGCCGTGGCTTCGCCGTGGTGGCCGCCGAAGTGCGCAAGCTGGCCGAGCGCAGCCAGGTGGCCGCCCATGAGATCGGTCAACTGGCGGGCTCCAGCGTGGCTCAGGCCGAGCGCGCTGGCGAGTTGCTCAAGGCCATCGTGCCGTCCATCCACAAGACCAGCGAACTGGTGCAGGAGATCTCTGCGGCGTCGACCGAGCAGTCTGATTCGGTGCAGCAGATCAACACGGCCATGGACCAGCTCAACCTCACCACCCAGCACAACGCTTCGGCTTCGGAACAATTGGCTGCCACGGCCGAGGAGCTGTCGTCGCAGGCCTTGCAGTTGCGCACCCTGATGTCGCGCTTCCGCGTGCGCGAAGACCTGCAGCGCCAACCTGCCGGCGAGTTCAGCTCCGCCCGCTCCGGCGCCAGCGTGGGTCGCTCGGTGGCCGCCAAGGCACCCAGTTCACAAACGCGGGCTGGTGCGAGTGGGCGCGTGACCTTGTCGAGCGCCGACTCGGTGGACGAGAACCACTTCGCTCACTTCTGAGACCCTGCCGCGCAAGCGGCGGCCCGCCATGACAAAGGCCCGCTTCGGCGGGCCTTTGTCATGGGCGCTGGGCGCTGACGCAGAGGCCGGGGCCTCTGCCGCTTCAGGCGTGCTCGATGGGTTCGATGGCGTCGGTGTCGGCCAGCTCGATGGCGGGCCGGGGCTCGGCAGACGGCGCTGCGGGGAACCACAAGGTCACCGTGGTGCCTTCGCCGGGGGTGCTGGCGATGTCGATCGAGCCCCCCATCATGGCTTGCGTGCCGACGACGATGGCCATGCCCAGGCCCGTGCCGGGGATGTTGCCTGACTTGTC
>JBEEJT010000235.1:0-3448 GCA_041169085.1 Pseudomonadota bacterium
GCCATGGGCGCGATCTTGGCGGGCGTCATCTGCTTGATGCGCTCGACGCGAGCCTGCTCTTCGGGCGTTTCTGTCGGGATCGAGCCGATCATGCGGCTCCAGGCAAAGGGGGAAATGCAGTTGGAGCGCACATTGAACTTCTGCATGTCCAGCGCGATCGACTTGGACAGCGCCGCCACCCCCAGCTTGGCCGCCGAATAGTTGGCCTGGCCAAAGTTACCCACCAGTCCCGAGGTGGAGGTCATGTGGATGTAGTTGCCGCTTTCCTGCTCCTTGAAGTGTGTGGCGGCGGCGCGGCTGACATAAAACGCGCCGTACAAGTGCACCTTGAGCACCGCGTCCCACTCGTCCGTGCTCATCTTGTGGAAGAAGCGGTCGCGCAGGATGCCCGCGTTGTTGACCACCACGTCGATGCGGCCAAAGCTGTCGAGCGCGGTCTGGATGATGCGGCCCGCGCCTGCGGCGTCCGACACGCTGTCGGTGTTGGCAGCGGCCTGGCCACCCAGCGCCACGATCTCGTTGACCACCTTTTGCGCGGGGCCTGCGTCCTGGCCTTCGCCCGAGACCGAAGCGCCAATGTCGTTGACCACCACCTTGGCGCCTTCGCGGGCCATGGCCAGTGCGATGTCACGGCCAATGCCGCCGCCTGCACCGGTGACGACGACGACTTTGTCTTGAACCAATCCTGCTTTGCTCATGTTGTTCTCCTGAACGGCATGGCCCTTGACCATGCGGGTTGATGTATCTTGCGGTGCCCGGTGCCAGCCAACAATCTGCGATTGCTGAACCGGGGCTTTTGAATTGCCGAACTCAGGGATTCCCCTTGGGTCAGGCCTTGTCCTGCTTGGGCCAGGCGAACAGCGGGGCCTGCTTGTTGAGGAAACGCCCCACGGCTTCGCGGTGCTCGGCAGTGCCCGCGGCCAGTGCTTGCGCTTGGGCTTCGGCGGTCAGCATGTCCTGCAGGCCACCGCCCAAGGCGTTGTTCAGGCTGCGCTTGACCAGACTGACCGCAGCGGGCGACGCACCCACAAAGCTGCGGGCCATGGCCTGGGCCCGTGCCAGCAGCTGCTCGGGTTCGTGCAGCTCCATGACGATGCCCAGTCGCAAGGCCTCTTGCGCGTCGATGTCGCGGGCCGACAGCATGATCTCCTTGGCGCGCTGCACGCCCACCACGCGGGGCAAGGTGTAGAACGCCCCCACGTCGGGCACCAGCCCGACCTTGAGGAAGGACATGTTGAACCACGCACGCGGGGTGGCCAGCACAAAGTCGGCCGACAGGGCCAGACTGAACCCCGCCCCGGCGGCTGCGCCATCGACGGCAGCGATCACGGGGCGGTCAAGGGTCAACAGCAACTGCACCCACTCGTGCAGGGTCTGCATGCGGCCCAGCCAGCCGCCGTTGTCGAGGTTGGCGGCGGCGATGTTCTTGAGGTCACCGCCCGAGCAGAAATGCCCGCCCGCCCCGGTGAGGACCACGGCGCGGATCGACTTGTCTTGCTGAATGTGGTTCAGCGCCGCCGCCAGCTCGTCGCGCATGGCGGGCTCCAGGGCGTTGCGTTTGCTCGGGCTGTCGAAGGTGATGGTCGCGACCTGGTAGCTCACATCGAACTGCAGCAAAGAAGGTGTGCTTTTGGAGGGGATGATCATGAAAGGCTTCCTGTGTAATCGCGGCCACCGGCCAGGGAACTGCCACCGTCCACCGGCAAGATGGCGCCCGTGACAAATGCGGCGTGTTGCGACGCCAGAAAGAGCGCCATGTCGGCGATTTCCTCAACGCGGCCCATGCGCTGCAGCGGCACCGACTGCGTCATGCGCTGCAGGGCTTCGGGGTTGGGTGCCAGGCGGCGGATGCCTTCGGTGTCGCCGATCGGGCCGGGCACGATGGAGTTGACGCGCACGCCTTCGGGGCCCCACTCCATGGCCAGCACCCGCGTGAGCATGTCCACGCCCGCCTTGGCGGCGCACACATGGGCCTGGAACTTGGTGGGGTTGAAAGCCTGCGGCGCCGAGATGTTGATGACGCATGCGCCGGGTCGGCGCAGGTGCTCGAAACCCGCACGCAGCACATGGAAGGTGCCGTTGAGGTCGATGTCGACCACGGTCTTGAAGCCATTGGCCGACATGCCCAAAGCGGGTGCCAGAAAGTTGCCCGCCGCGCCCGACACCAGCACGTCAAACGGGCCGATGGCGTCACGCGCCTGCTGCAGCGCAGCGGCAATGCCTGCGGCATCGCGCACGTCGGCGCTGTAGCCTTCGACCTGCGTGCCGTGCTGTCGCAACTGTTCAACCGCCTGGGCCACGCGCTCGGCATTGCGGCTGGCAATGGCCACATTGGCACCGGCCTGCGCAAACGCGGTGGCGATGCCCAGGTTGATGCCGCTGCTGCCACCGGCCACAAACACCGACTGGCCTTTGAAATTCAGGGGAATGCGCATAAGGTCTCCTGCCGGGAAAAGTGCTTGGTCTTCACTGTGGGAGCGGCGCCCCCGCCGCGATGGGGCATCCGCAAACCACCACCCATCGCCCCGGGGGCGGGGCTCCTACATGCATGGTGGGTCATGGCGTCTCCTGTGCGTTCACACGCGCATGCTCTTGCTCCTGCAGCTGACGCCACAGGATCTTGCCGGTGCCCGATTTGGGCAGGCTGTCCATGAAGCGCACGATGCGCGGGGTTTTGTAGACGGCCATGCGTTCGCGGCTCCAGTCGATGACGTCTTGCTCTGTGACTTGCCCTTTGAATTCGGGCTTGAGCACCAAAAGGGCCATCACGTTTTCGCCGCGCTTGTTGTCGGGCACAGCGATGATGCAAGCCTCATGCACCGCCGGGTGCTCGTACATGGTGTTTTCCACCTCGGCGGGCCAGACCTTGAAGCCCGAGACGTTGACCATGCGCTTGAGGCGGTCGCGCATGAAGAAATAACCTTCATCGTCGACCAGCGCCAAGTCGCCGGTTCTGAAATAACGCTCACCATCGAGGGTGATGAACGCGTCCTGGTCGGCTTGCGGGTTGCGCCAATAGCCACGCATGACCTGCGCGCCGCGTGTGACCAGCTCGCCCACTTCGCCTTGCGGCAAGGCTTGCAGGGTTTCGGGGTCGATGATGCGCGAGTGCACACCCTGCGTGGGCATGCCCAGGCACTGGCGCTTGCCGCGTGTCGACGGGTTGGCGTGCAAAAACGCCGCCGTCTCCGACAGGCCATAGGCTTCGTTGTAGGACAGCCCGAATTGCTCGAACAGCATTTTGGACACCGCCTCGGGCATGGCCGCACCCCCACCCGACAGCAAGGCCAGGCTGGACAGGTCACTGGTCTGCGCACTGGGCTGAGCAAAAAAGTCGATCACCATGGCCGGGGGGGCCGTCCACACGGTCACGCTGTAACGCTCGACCAGTGCCACAGCGCGCGCCGAGTCCCAGCGCGGCATCATCACGATGGTGCCGCCCAGCTTG
>JBEEJT010000236.1:0-4632 GCA_041169085.1 Pseudomonadota bacterium
GAGACCACCGTAGTTGTCTTCGCGGATGATGCGCGGGGTGATTTCGCGCGGCTCGATCGAGACCGGCTGATAGATCACACGTTTTTGCTCAGGGTCGTAACGCATTTCAACGTGACCCGAAGTGGGGAAGTCCTTGCGGAACGGGTGGCCGATGAAGCCGTAGACGGTCAGGATGCGACGCAGGTCGATGTGGCCATCGAACACGATGCCGTACAGGTCGAAGGCTTCGCGCTCGAACCAGTTCGCGCTGTTCCAGATGTCGTTGACCGAGGCCAGGACAGGGAAATCGTCGTCGGTGGCAAACACCTTCAGGCGCACGCGCCAGTTGTGGCTGATCGACAGCAAATGGCTGATCGCGGCGAAACGCGGGCCGTCGCTGTAGATGGACTCGGCGCCGTCCTTGTAGGCCGAATAGTCCATGCCACACAGGTCCATCAGTTGCTCGAACTTCAGGTCGGCGTGGTCGCGCAGCGTGGTGGCCACGCCCAGGTAGTCGGCGGCAGCCACGGTGATCGTGATCTCGCCCTTGGCCTTGTCCAGGCGCTTGATCTTGTCGCCCAGCACGTTTTGCAGGGCCACTTCCAGCTTGTCGAGTTTGGTGCTCATGCTTGGCTAGCTCCTGCTTCAGCGGGCGATGGTGTATTCACGGCGGATCTTGGCTTGCAGCTGCAAGATGCCGTAGAGCAGCGCCTCAGCCGTCGGGGGGCAACCCGGGACGTAGACGTCCACGGGCACGATGCGGTCACAGCCGCGCACCACCGAATAGCTGTAGTGGTAGTAACCACCGCCGTTGGCACACGAGCCCATGGACAACACCCAACGGGGCTCGGCCATCTGGTCGTACACCTTGCGCAAGGCCGGCGCCATCTTGTTGCACAGCGTGCCGGCCACGATCATCAGGTCAGACTGCCGCGGACTGGGGCGGAACAGCATGCCAAAACGGTCGATGTCATAGCGGGCCGCACCCGCGTGCATCATTTCCACGGCGCAGCAAGCCAGACCAAAGGTCATGGGCCACAGCGAGCCGGTCTTGGACCAATTGATCAACGTGTCCGCAGACGTGGTGATGAAGCCCTCTTTGAAGACGCCTTCGATACCCATAGCAATTACCTCGTCAGATTCCTGTTGGTGCCTGGAGTGGGATCATTCCCAATCCAGGGCGCCCTTCTTCCATTCGTAGGCAAAGCCCACCACCAGAATGGCCAGGAACAGCATGATGGCCAGGAAACCCGTCATGCCCACTTCCTTGAGCGCGACGGCCCAGGGGAACAGGAAGGCGATTTCCAGGTCGAACAGGATGAAGAGGATGGCGACCAGGTAATAGCGCACATCGAACTTCATGCGGGCGTCTTCGAAAGCCTCGAAGCCGCACTCGTAGGGAGAATTCTTTTCAGGGTCGGGCTTGCGGGGACCCAGCAAGAAACCCAATGCTTGTGGGGCGACACCGACGCCGACGCCCACAAGTATGAAGAGGATGACCGGCAGGTACTGCTCGATGTTCATCATGGTGCAGAACTTTCCTCAATACAAACCCGCGGATTTGACCACACGGGGCAAACAAAAAGCGCGCCAGGAACTCGAAAAACCGGGAGTGATCCCGCCCTTCGACTTCCTCAGCGCGCTTCGATGGTGACTTTGTCCGACTGCTTTCAACCAACAAGAACGCTGGTGACTGCAACAACCCTGATCAGCATGGACGAAAACATTCGAGCTGATCATGGGATTAGGCACAAAGACTGGTGTTGAATTCTTTGGTGCCGACGGCGAGACTCGAACTCGCACAGCTTTCGCCACTACCCCCTCAAGATAGCGTGTCTACCAATTTCACCACGTCGGCTTGGGGCTGAAAGTCTCCGGGCTTGTGGCCCTTGAACTCTTGCCTGCTCTTTCCTTCGCCCGACTGCACGACACGACTTTGTGCCAACAACCGGGCTGTTTGCTTCGGATTGCGTGAGGCTTGCTCACCGAAGACTCTTATTCTACCCCGAAATTCAGCTGTTTCAGCGTCACTTGCCCGGGATCAGTGCAGCACCCGATGCAGGTGTGGCAGGAGCAGCAACAGAAGCCGCTTGCGCAGGGGCCACAGCCGACGCGCCAGCGCTCACGGCCTGACCGAATGCGCTGGTGGAAGCCGGCGCAGCGGTGGCGCGCAGGTTGCCAAAATAGGCCAAGGTCAAGGTGGCTGCAAAAAAGATGGTGGCGGCCACAGCGGTGGAACGCGACAGGAAATTGGCGCTGCCGGTGGCGCCAAACAGGCTGCCCGAAGCACCACTGCCAAACGAAGCGCCCATGTCGGCGCCCTTGCCGTGCTGCACCAGCACCAGGCCGATCATGGCCAGGGCCGCGACCACCTGGATCACCTGCATCAGGTTCATCAGGACTTGTTGCATGGATGAAAACTCCTCAAAACGGAAACTGGCAGCCTGAAAGCTCAGGCTGCGCGCGCGATGGCCGCGAAATCTGCGGCCTTCAAGGCTGCGCCGCCAATCAAGCCACCATCGATGTCGGCTTGCGCAAACAGCTCAGCCGCGTTGTCGGGCTTGACGCTGCCGCCGTAGAGCAAAGGCACGCCAGCGGCCTCGGCCGAAGCCGACTTCAATTGGGCGCGCAATTGAGCGTGCACCTCTTGGGCTTGTGCTGGCGACGCGGTTTTGCCGGTGCCGATGGCCCAGACAGGCTCATAAGCGACGACGATCTTGACCAGGTCAGCACCCAGCGTGTCGATCACAGCCTGAAGCTGACGGCCCACCACAGCCTGGGTTTGCCCCGCCTCGCGCTCTGCCAGGGTCTCCCCCACACAGACGATGGGCGTCAGCCCATGCGACAGGGCTGCCTTGGCCTTGTCGGCCACCAGCTGATCGGATTCAGCGTGGTAGCTGCGGCGCTCGGAATGGCCGACGATGGCGTAGGTGGCCCCGACGTCACGGGCCATCGGGCCCGAGATTTCGCCGGTGTAGGCACCCTGGGCTTGCACGGACACATCCTGCACACCCACGCCGATGGCCGAACCCGCCACCAGCGCGGCCACATCGGCCACGTAGATGGCCGGCGGGCACACCGCCACGGTGGCGTTGGCCGCCGTGGCAGACAGGTCAGCGGCCTTCAGGCCAGCGATCAGTTCGGCATTGGCTGCACGCGAACCGTGCATCTTCCAGTTGCCCACGACCAACTTCTTCATCGTCGCCCTCGCCTGCTTACTGCTGTTGTTGCTGTTGAGCCTGGCCGTCTTCGGCACCGTGCTCAGCGGCTTGCTGCTCGGCGCGCGGGGCGCGGTCGCGGCGCTCACCACGGTCACGACGCTCGCCACGGTCACCGCGATCGCCACGGTCGCGACGCTCACGCGGGGCGTCTTCCGGCATGCCTTCAGGGCGCTCCAGCAGGGCTTTCATGGACAGCTTGACGCGACCCTTTTCGTCGGTCTCGAGCACCTTCACGCGCACGACTTGACCTTCTTGCAGGTAGTCGGACACCTTTTCGACGCGCTCGTGGGCGATCTGGCTGATGTGCAGCAGACCGTCCTTGCCCGGCAGCAGGTTGACCAGGGCACCGAAGTCGAACAGCTTGGTCACGGCGCCTTCGTAGATGGCACCGATTTCGACTTCAGCGGTGATTTCGCCGATGCGACGCAGGGCGAACTCGGCCTTGTCGGCGTCGCTCGAAGCCACGGTCACCACGCCGTCTTCGGCGATGTTGATCTGGCAACCGGTTTCTTCGCACAGGCCACGGATGGTGGCGCCGCCCTTGCCGATCAGGTCACGGATCTTCTCGGGGTTGATCTTGACGGTGTAGAGGCGCGGAGCGAACTGCGAGACCTCGGTGTTGGCCGCGCCCATGGCGCTGACCATTTCACCCAGGATGTGCAGGCGGGCTTCCTTGGCTTGAGCCAGGGCCACTTGCATGATTTCCTTGGTGATGCCCTGGATCTTGATGTCCATCTGCAGGGCGGTGATGCCACCGGTGGTACCGGCCACCTTGAAGTCCATGTCGCCCAGGTGATCTTCGTCACCCAGGATGTCGGTCAGCACGGCGAACTTGTTGCCGTCCTTGATCAGGCCCATGGCGATGCCGGCCACGTGGGCCTTCATCGGCACACCAGCGTCCATCATGGCCAGGCAGCCGCCGCAGACCGAAGCCATCGACGACGAACCGTTGGACTCGGTGATTTCCGACACGACGCGCACGGTGTAGGCGAAGTCTTCCTTGGCGGGCAGCAGCGGCACCAGGGCGCGCTTGGCCAGGCGGCCGTGGCCGATTTCGCGGCGCTTCGGCGAGCCCACGCGACCGGTTTCGCCGGTGGCGAACGGAGGCATGTTGTAGTGGAACAGGAAGCTGTCGCGGAACTCGCCGGCCAGGGCGTCGATGCGCTGAGCATCTTGTTCGGTGCCCAGGGTGGCGATCACCAGGGCCTGGGTTTCACCACGGGTGAACAGGGCCGAGCCGTGAACGCGCGGCAGCACGCCGGTGCGGATCTCGATGGGGCGCACGGTGCGGGTGTCGCGACCGTCGATGCGGGGCTCGCCGGCCAGGATCTGGCTGCGCACGATCTTGGCTTCGATGTCGAACAGCAGGCTTTCGACCTTGACGGCATCGAACTCCACGCCTTCAGCAGCCAGGGCTGCCTTCACTTCGGCG
>JBEEJT010000237.1:0-5501 GCA_041169085.1 Pseudomonadota bacterium
GCGACCGGCTGCGCTCCACCTACGGCCACCAGGCTGAACTGCGCCTGGGCGACGCGCCCGGTGGATCGGGCACACTGGCAAGCCTGCTCTTGCCCTGGCAACGCTGAACGATGCAACCCACCGCCCTCATCGCCGAAGACGAACCCATCCTGGCCGAAGCCCTGACGCTGCAATTGCAGCAGCTGTGGCCCGACCTGAATGTGCTGCCCCCGGCCATGGACGGCGACGAGGTGGTCGAACGTGCGCTGCGCGAACAGCCCGATGTCTTGTTCATGGACATCCGCATGCCCGGCCGCAACGGCCTGGACGCGGCCGAAGCCATCACCGACGCCTGGCCGGTGGACGCGCCATTGCCGCTGCTCGTGTTCGTGACGGCCTACGACGAACATGCGATCACCGCCTTCGACCGCCACGCGGTGGACTATGTGCTCAAGCCGGTGCAGACCGAGCGCCTGGCCAGCACCTGCGAGCGACTGCAACGCCTGCTGACGCAACGGGGCTCGCGCAACCGCTTGATCGCCGCGGAAGGTGCCGACGCCGTCGACGCGGAGCAGTCTGCACTCGAAGCCCTGCGCGCCCTGCAGGAAGCCGATGCCGACGCCGAAGCCGACGCAGACGAACAAGGCAGCTCGGCGCCCGTGGCCCGCATCCGCGTGTTGCAAGTGGCAGTCGGCACGACCTTGAAGTTCGTGCCCATCGACACCGTGCTGTATTTCGAAGCCGCCGACAAATACGTGCGCGTGGTCACGGCCGAATCGCGCCAGACCAGCGGCGCCGAGTTGTTGCTGCGCACCCCCTTGCGCGAGCTCATCGGCAGCCTCGACCCCGAGCAATTCTGGCAGGTGCACCGCGGCATCGTGGTCAACATTACTGCCATCGACAAGGTCAACCGCGTGAACGGGCGCTTGCGCGTCCACGTTCGGGGCCAGGAAGACACGCTGGAAGTCAGCCGCATGTTCGCGCAACGCTTCCGCGCCATGTGACGCCATGGCCGACGCCGCCCCGCTCGACCCTTGGGCCGCACTGGTGCGGCCCAATGTGCCGCGACTGGCCTGGCACCTGGCCATGTACATCGTCTGGTCGTCGCTCTTCCTGTGGGGCCTTGAAACGGCGGCGGGCTTGCCCGGCATGCAACTCGGCTTGTGGGCCACCGCGCTGGGTTGCGTCTTGATCGCCGGCCCCTGTGTGCCGCTGTCGCTGCTGGGGTGGTATGTCCTCATCAAGCCACGCTGGCTGCGCGACCCGGCGCTGCGCGCCCGCATCGAACGCGAGGGCATGTACGCCGCCTGGCCCTGGTGGCAGCACATGCTCTACAGCGAAGCCATCGCCTTGAGCTTCACCGTGGTCGGCCACGAAGCCTGGCTCTGGGTGCTCGACACCATGGGCTGGTGGGGCACGGCCACCGCTGAGTTCTACCGCCTGCCCAACTCGCTGACCATCGGCGCGTTCGGCGCGGCCGTGATGTTCGGCGTGGACATCATCCGGGTGCGCCAGCTGTCGGCCGCCCGGCGTGCGGAGACCATGCAACGCCAGTTGGCCGAAGCGCAGTTGCAGCGCTTGCAGGCCCAGCTGGAGCCCCACATGCTCTTCAACACGCTGGCGAACCTGCACGCGCTGATCGACACGCAACCGGCGCGCGCCCAGGACATGCTGGCCCACCTCATCGACTACCTGCGCGCCACCTTGGGCGCCACGCGCGGCGGACACTACACCCTGGCCAGCGAGCTGCGCCTGGTGGGCGATTACCTGGCGCTGATGCAGATCCGCATGGGCGAGCGCTTGAAGGTGGACCTCGACATCCCCGAAGACCTGCGCCACCAGCCCTGGCCTCCCATGTTGCTGCAACCCCTGGTCGAGAACGCCGTGTTGCACGGCCTGGACCCCTTGCCCGAAGGCGGCTTGTTGACGGTGCAAGCCCGCCTCTTGCCCGCCACCCCGGAGGCCGCCGCAAGGCTTCAGGTCGACGTGATCGACAACGGCCAAGGCTTGCCGCCCGGCCCCTTGCCTGAACACTCCTTCGGCTTGAGCTGCGTGCGCGATCGCCTGGCCACCAGCCATGGCAGCGCGGGCGTGCTGGCCATCGGCCCCCGATCGCCACGGGGCACCCTGGCGCGCCTCACCTTGCCTGTCGCCTGAGCACCGCCATGCCCACCGCCTTGATCGCAGAAGACGAACCCGTGCTCGCCGACGCGCTGCGCCGCCAGCTGCGCCAACTGTGGCCCGCGCTGGACGTGGTGGCCGTGGCCACCGATGGCCTCGGCACCGTCCCCCTGGCCCTGAGCCACCAGCCCGACGTGGTGTTCATGGACATCCACCTGCCAGGGCAAAGCGGGCTCGCTGCCACCGAGCAGCTCGTGGAGCACTGGCCGCTGGACCGCCCCTTGCCCCTGATGTGCTTCGTGACGGCCTACGAGCAATACGCGGTGGCCGCGTTCGAACAGGCGGCGGTGGACTATGTGCTCAAACCCGTGCGGGCCGAGCGCCTGGCCCTGACTTGCACCCGCCTGCAGCAGCAGCTCGCCTTGCGCGCCGCCTCGCCCACCCCCGAACAGGCTGACCCCGCCTGGCTGCGCCACTGGCCTGCCCTGAGCGCCCCGCCCAGCGTCGCCCCCGAGCCCTTGCACATCCTCCAGGCCCATGCGGGGCAATCCCTCTACATGGTCGACGTGCAAGACGTCGTCTACCTGGAAGCCGCCGACAAGTACGTGCGCATCGTGAGCCGACGGCCCCCTGCCGGCGCGGGCGAGTTGCTGATCCGTGCTTCGCTCAAAGAGCTGCTGCCCCGTTTGCCCGCAGAACAGTTCTGGCAGATCCACCGCAGCGTGGTCGTCAACGCCCGGGCCATCGAGCGGGTGAGCCGGGAACAGCAGCGCCTGAGGGTCCACCTGCGCGACCACGCCGACGTGCTCGATGTCAGCCGCATGCACGCCCACCTGTTCAAGGCGCTTTGATCGGCCACCGTTCGTGCCCGCCAGCCGCCGCTGGCGCCACGGCCGCCCCGCTCGTCGCAGCCGCCTTGCGCGCCCGGGCGCGCCCCACTAAGTTGGGCCCCCACACAAGGAGGCCCCCATGCAACGACTGCGCTCGCCCCTGCCCCTCGTCACCCGCCTGGCCATCTGGCTGACGGTGTTGACCTGCGTGGCGTATGGGCTCATGAACACCAGCTTCTACTGGACCCTCACCCACCACGACCTCTCGTGGTCCACCCGGCTGCTGACCCGGCTGATCGGCGAATCGTTCTTCACTGGCTCGCCCCACCTGGCGCAATGGCAAGCGAACTACGCGCGGGCCACCGACTCGATCGGGCTGCACGCGGCGATCGGCGGCGCCGCCCTCACCCTGTGCGCCTTGCAGTTCGTGCCCGGCTGGCGCCAGCGCTCGCCACGCACCCATCGCCTCATCGGCTGGGCGGCCATCGCCACCTGCGTGTTGTCCATGGCGTCCTCACTGGCCTACTTGAACGCCACACCGCTGCAACAGGGTTTTGGCGGCCCCATCTTCGGCGTGGGCCTGTGGTTGCTGGCCTTGAGCACCCTGCAAAGCCTGACCATGGGTGTGCTGCGCGCCCGGCAACGCCGCTGGCGCGAACACATGGGCTGGATGACGCTGACCAGCGCCCTGTTGATGACCGCCCCCTTGCTGCGCACGGGCTACGTGGCCGTGGGCAACCTCATGGACGTGACGGTGGACGTGGCCAGCGCCTGGATGGTGGGCGGTCTGACCACCATGAGCTTTTGGCTGTGCCTGGCCTGGGTGAGCCGCGCCGGCCAGCGCGAACTGCCCCTGGCCCCGGCCAAGCCGGTGTTCCAGCCCCGCACGTGGTTGGCGTTGGCGATGCTGGGCGCCGCAGGCCTCGTGCACGAGGCGGTGCTGGCGCCACAAGGCCTGGACCTGAGCACCTGGTTCGGCGCTCACCGCCCAAGCACGGACCTGCTGCCCCGCGCCGCGACCGCCTGGGCCCTGCTCACCTTGCTGGTGTTGCCCGAAGCGGCCCGCGCCCTGGGCGACGAAACCCGCAGCCAAGGCCGCCAGCGCCTGCCGCGCGGCCTGGCCGGCATCACCCTGGCCCAGGGCCTGCTGGCCCTGTGGACAGCCAGCCCCTGGGCCATTGGCACACCCGGCACCTATGAACAAGCCGCGCTGGCGGGCACCTGGGCCTTCAGCGGTGCCAGCGCCACCCTCTGGGCGACGCTGGGCCTCGCAGGCCGGCTCGACGGCCCGGACGCCGCCCGCGCCCGCACCATGGGCCTGGTGTTGCTGCTGGCCCCCTGTGGTGCCATGCTGGCCTTGCCCCTGATGCTGGCGGTCGGCCTGCCCGCGGCGACGGTCCTGGCCGCGTCGGCCTCGCTGGGCCTGGGCTGGATGGCCTTCTACGCGGTGACCTCGGCCTTTGGCCTGCCGCTGCCTGGCGCCCCGGCCACCGCGGCCGCCCCCACCGGCAACGCCCCGGCTTGACGCAAGAAACGCGGGCGGTGGGCCCCCCTGGGCCGCATGGGCTGATGCACAATCGGCGGCTTGTCTGGAGCCCACCGTCATGCCCGTCAACCTCAGCGCCCCCGTCCCTTCTGAACTGCACCCTGTCCCCGGCGTGAAGCTGGGCATCACCATGGCCGGCGTGCGCAAGGCCAACCGCCGCGACCTCACCGTCATCACCCTGGACGAAGGCTCGGCCGTGGCCGGCGTGTTCACCAAGAACCGCTTTTGCGCCGCCCCGGTGCAGCTGTGCCGCGAATTCCTCGCTGAGAACAACGGCATCCGTGCCCTGGTGATCAACACCGGCAACGCCAACGCCGGCACCGGCGAAGACGGCCTGGTGCGCGCCCGCGCCACCTGCATCGCCCTGGCCCGCTTGCTGTCGGTCGCCCCCAACCAGATCCTGCCGTTCTCGACCGGCGTGATCATGGAAACATTGCCGGTCGACCGCATCGAAGCTGGCCTGCCGGGCGCCCTCGCCGACCTCAAGGCCGACAACTGGGCCGCAGCCGCTGAAGGCATCATGACCACCGACACCCTGCCCAAGGGCTGCTCCAAGCAGGTGCAGATCGGTGGCGCCACCGTCACGCTCACCGGCATCAGCAAGGGCGCGGGCATGATCAAGCCCAACATGGCCACCATGCTGGGCTACCTGGCCACCGACGCGAACGTGGCGCCCGGCCTGCTGCAAGCCCTGGTGACCGAGGCCGCCAACGCCTCGTTCAACCGCATCACCATTGATGGCGACACCTCCACGAACGACAGCTTCGTGCTGATCGCCACGCGCAAGGCGCAACACGCCGAGATCACCGACCTGAACAGCGCCGACGGCAAGGCCCTGCGCGCCGCGCTCATCGAGGTCTCGCAGAAGCTGGCGCAAGCCATCGTGCGTGACGGCGAAGGCGCCACGAAGTTCATCACCATCACGGTGGAAGGCGGCCGCAACGAAGACGAGTGCAAGCTCGCTGCCTACGCGATTGCCCACTCACCGCTGGTCAAGACCGCCTTCTTTGCGAGCGACCCCAACC
>JBEEJT010000238.1:0-5390 GCA_041169085.1 Pseudomonadota bacterium
CGTTCAAGGTTGACCCTGAAGAAAAGCGCGAGTTCGACGAAGCCATGGCCCGCATGCGTGCGGCCGACTTCGCAGGCGGCGCTGCCGGCATGACCGGTTTGCTGCAACGTTACCCCTCGACGGGTTACCGCGAGTCGGCGTGGTACTGGCTGGGCAACGCCTATTACGGCTTGCGTCAGTACAAGGAAGCCATCGCGGCGTTCAAGCTGTTGGTGGACAACGCCCCCGACCACGTGCGCTCGCCTGAAGCGCTGTTGTCGATCGCCAGTTGCTTCACCGAACTCAAAGACCTCGACACGGCGCGCAAGACCCTGGACCTGGTCACGCGCCAATACCCGCAGTCTGAAGCGGCGCAGGCCGCCAAGGACCGCATGGCCACCTTGCCGCCAGCGCCTGCTTCGGCGGGCCAGCAGGGCGGTGCGGGCTCGACCAAGCCGCACAAGGGCAAGTGAGCACCGTGGCAGAGGGCGACGACGCCGACCTGGCGCGCCGCTTTGCGGGTCTGGAGCGCCTCCATGGCCCGGCAGGTTACGCCCGGCTCAGGGCGGCGCGCTTCACCGTGATCGGTGTGGGCGGCGTGGGCTCCTGGACAGCCGAGGCGCTGGCACGCAGTGGCGTCAGCCGGCTGACGCTCATCGACCTCGACAACGTGGCCGAGTCGAATGTGAACCGACAGGTGCACGCGCTCACGCCCACGCTGGGGCAGGCCAAGGTGTTGGCCTTGCAAGAGCGCATCGCGCTCATCCACCCGGGGTGCCAGGTGGACGCCATCGAAGAGTTTGTCGACGAAGACAACGTTGCCACCTTGCTGTCTGCGGCGACCACCGATGTGGTGATCGATTGTTGCGACCAGGTGCGCGCCAAGGCCGCGGCCATCGCCTGGGCCTGGCAGGCCGGCAAGCCGGTGTTGACCGTGGGTGCGGCTGGCGGCAAGACAGAACCCCATCGCGTGGACCTGGCGGACTTGGCTGAAGTCACCCACGACCCTTTGCTGGCCAGCTTGCGTCAGCGTTTGCGCCAGCGCCACAACGGCGCGCGCCGGGGCGCCATGGGTGTGACATGCGTGTTTTCTCGCGAGGCCGTGCGGGGCTCGCAAGCCGCTTCGTGCGAACAGCCGCAACGCAGCGGGTCCTTGAATTGCGCGGGCTATGGCTCCAGCGTCATGGTCACCGCCACATTTGGCATGGTGGCTGCTGCAGAAGCCGTAAAGCTCGTGCTACAATCTTAGGCTTTGCTGGGTCGGTAGCTCAGTCGGTAGAGCAGCGGACTTTTAATCCGTTGGTCGCGAGTTCGAGTCTCGCCCGACCCACCAAATGTATGCATGCCTTGGACGCTTGACCTCGGTGATGTGCTTCTCGTGAAGCCCAACACAGTGGTTCAAAAAAATTGCAACACTTTCACAACGGGTTGCAGACAAGCGAAAAAGTTGTGTATACTCTAAGTCTTCGCTGATCGACGAAACGAAATTGATCAACGAAGCATGAGCGGGCTCTTAGCTCAGTTGGTAGAGCAGCGGACTCTTAATCCGTTGGTCGTAGGTTCGAATCCTACAGGGCCCACCAAATTTCCTGAAAAGGCCTTCGCTTCGCGGCGAAGGCCTTTTTCTTTTGCGCCACACGGGCGGCGTGCCGTGCCGTGCCGTGGCGGGGCACCGCTGGCGCGAGGCCGCACCGGCCCCGCGCAAGCGCCTGGTCTGGCAAGTCACAGATCAAGCGCGTAGACGGCCAGGCCTGAGGTCAGGATCAACTGGCGCCCACGAAATCCCACGTCGCTCACGGCGGCGATGGTGGTGGGCAATTCGCCGGTGACGGTGCGGTTGCCCAACTCCAACACGGTCGCCCGGCTGGCGTAGTTCGTGCCATACAACAACTCGACACCGCCACTGGTCACGGCCACCAAGGTGCCGGTGCCGTCGCCATAGAGGCGAATGCCGGCTGCCGGCAGGGTGGCCAGGTTGGTCACCGTCACGCTGCCATTGGCGGCGAAGCGCAGTTGCTTGAGTTGGGTGCCGTCCACCACGGCCAGGGCGCCATCGGCCAGCGGGGCCGCTGAATCCAGGCTGGTGAGTTGGGCGTTGCTCGTGGGTTGGCCCGCGCCGGCTGTGCACACTTGCGACAACACCGTGCTGTCTTCGTCGTGCCGGGTCAGGCAGGCGGCCGTGTAAGACACCAGGCGGCCCGCGCCATCGGCGAAGAACCGGGTGGCGTTGCAGCTGGCAGCCAGGCGGGTGCTGCTGCCGTCGGCGGCGTAGCGGTCCCAGCGCGAGGCGCGGCACACGTGCACACGGTCTTGGGTGTCCACCGCCACGCCCATCAGGCTGTAGCTCAACACATTGGGGGTGTATTGCCCCGTGCCCACGAGCGAGGTGACCCGGCCTTGCGCGTCGATCCTCCGAATGGCGGAGTTGCGGCTGTCGGCCACATAGATCGGGGCGGCGGCGCTGCGGCCCACCGCCACGATGCCTGGCTCGCCAAAGCGCGCGGCTTCGCCGGTGGCGTCGAGGTAGCCCTGGCCGCGTTCGGCGCCGGCGAGCAAGGCGTTGCCGGTGGCGGCTGCCCAGCTCAACAGGTTCAGGTCCTGGGTGTCGATGAACAACAGCCGCCCGCCGCTGGTCATGGCCACCGGCCCCAGCCAGGCGCTGCCGCGCTCGAGGCCGCTGTAGCTGGTCAGCACCTCGATCACCCCATCGGTGCTCACGCGTGCGAGTTGGCGAGAGCTGCCGTTGCTGGTGTTGCCGGCGACCACGAGTGCCGATTCCGACGCCATGGCGATGTGGCTCACGTAGTGGCTGTTCAGCCCGGAGCCCACCCTGGGCAGCGTGGTGAGCTGCCCTGTGGCTGGGTCGATGCGCGAGAGCCAGGTGCCCGTGTTGTTCAACACGTAGACCACGCCGGCAGGGCTCACGGCCATCACATGGCTGTCTGCGCCGGCCGAGCCCGCCACCAAGTTGACGTCGCCCTGGGGCGACAGGCGGGCGACGGCCGTCGAGTTGCGCGTGGCGGCGTAGAGGTTGCCGCTGGCGTCGATGCCCAGCTCGCCACAGATGAAGCATTCTCCGCTGTGGCCGACCATGAGCGCAGCCACCTGGGCCTGGTTCAAGGTGACGGTCTCCACCAGGCCTTGAGGTGAGACCTTGCGGATGAGCTGGTTGCCGGTGTCGGCCACGTAGACGCTGCCCTGAGCGTCCACCGCCACGCCGGCGGGGCTGTTGAAGCGGGCTTGGGCGCCACTGCCATTGGCCAGCCCCGACACCTGCACGATGCCGGCCAGCGTGGTGACCACGCCGCTGGGCAGCACCTTGCGCACCGCGTGGCCGTCAGACACATAAGCGTTGCCAGCCGTGTCCACGCTGAGCCCGTTGAGGTTGGCGAAACCGGCCGCCGAGCTGTAGCCATCCAGGGCGCCGTAGTGGGGCAGGGCGCCGGCCAGCAGGTGCAAGCCCTGTCGTTTGACGCAAATGACTTGCACGCCCGTGATGTCGGCCTGGCCCACCGCGCCGCGGCCGTTCAAGACGGTGCAGGCGGTGCCTGAAGGTTGCGAGATCACCTGGATGTCGTAGGACGCGCCTTCGGGCAGGCTGGCGATCACGAAGGCCCGGTCCTGGACCACGTTGCCGCTGTTGCCGGCGACACGCAACTCGAAGGTGTCCAGGCCATTGCCCAACACCAGGGTGGCCTCAGCGGCCCCGGCGGCGCTCAGGCCCGACACCGTGCCCCCCACGTCGTAAGTCGGCGCGTTGCGCCCGGAAGCAGAGGCGCCACCTCCGCCACCCAGGCAGCCAGACAAAAGGCCGGCGGCAGAGACCAGGGCCATGAACGCCAGGCCAGGCGCTGTGAGGCGGGCGTTTCGGTTCGCCCGCGGGTGGTTCGCCCACATGGGTGTCCTCCAGGGTTTGATTGCGTTGACCGCGATTGTCATGCCTCATGGGGCCGGTCACATTCCCCGAGTATGCTGAAGTGGTGAAGGCTGATGCGGGCGAGCGCATGAACGGGTTGTCCCACTCTGAACGGCAAGCGTTGCGTGACACGCTGCAGGCCTGTGGCACGCAGCCGCATCGCCTGCTGCAAGTCCTGCGGGCCTGGCAGAGCCAGGCCGGCTGGGTGTCGCCTTCGGCCATGGCGGAAGTGGCGCAGGCGCTGGCCGTGCCCTTGGGCCAGGTGCAGGCCGTCGTGGCCTTTTACGCCTTCCTGCACGACCGTCCTCAGGGGCGCTGGCGGGTGCGGTTTTCCGATCACATCACCGACCGCATGGCTGGCTCGCCCGCTTTGGTGGCGCAGATGCTGGCGCGTTTGGGGGTGGGGCTGGGCGAGTTGTCGGCCGAGGGGCGGGCGACCGTGGGCCTGACTTCTTGCATTGGCATGGGCGACCAGGGCCCGGCCATGCTGGTCAACGAACGCGCGATGGGGCGGCTCACGCCTGAGCGCATCGACCAGGTGTGTGAGCTCATCTTGTCAGACACCCCCATGGCAGCGTGGCCGCGTGATGGGTGGGTGGTGGACGACCTGGTGCGCCGGGCCGATGTGTTGTTGCGGGCGTCGTGGGCGCCTGGCGCGGCCTTGCGCGCCGCCGTGGCCCGAGGCCCGCAGGCCATGCTGGACGAGCTCAAACGGGCCCAGTTGCGCGGGCGGGGTGGGGCGGGCTTCACCACGGCGGTGAAGTGGGAGGCCGCACGCGAGGCCCCGGGCGACTTCCGCTGCATCGTCTGCAACGCCGATGAAGGCGAGCCCGGCACCTTCAAGGACCGGGTGCTGCTCCACAGCCACGCCAGCCGGGTGATCGAAGGCATGGCCATCGCGGCCCATGTGGTGGGCGCCAGCCGTGGCTTCATTTACCTGCGCGGCGAGTACACCAACCTGCTGCCCGGCCTGGAAGCCGAGTTGCAGCGCGCACGGCAAGCTGGCCTGCTGGGGCGCGGCATCCTGGGGGTGTCGGGGTTTGACTTCGACATCGAGGTCCACGTGGGGGCAGGGGCCTACATCTGCGGCGAGGAAACCGCGCTGCTGGAAAGCCTGGAAGGCAAGCCCGGCCGCCCGCGCATCCGCCCGCCCTTCCCGGTGACCCAGGGCTACCTGGGGCGGCCTACGGTGGTCAACAACGTGGAGACCTTGTGCAAGGTGTTGCCCATCGCGCTGGAGGGGGGCGAGCGCTTCGCAGGCCTGGGCACACGGCAGTCGACGGGCACCAAGCTGCTGTCGGTGTCTGGCGACGTGGCGAGGCCGGGCACTTACGAATACCCCTTCGGGGTGACGATCGCCCAGGTGCTCGCCGACGCCGGCGGGACGGGCGCCCAGGCGGTGCAGGTGTCGGGCCCGGCCGGTGTGTGTGTGGCCGCCAGCGAGTTCGAGCGGCGCATTGCTTTCGAAGACGTGCCCACCGCCGGGGCCTTCATG
>JBEEJT010000239.1:0-3707 GCA_041169085.1 Pseudomonadota bacterium
CTCTACGTTTACGACGAAGCGGGCAACACCGTCGGCGAGTCCACGGGCTACGGCAGCTACGAGTGCGTGCGCATCACCCAGCCGGGCAAGTACACCGTCGAGGCTTACGCCTACCTGGGCGCCTCGGTCTACAACCTGCGCATTGGCCGTCCCGGCAGCGCCGTGGGCTGCGAGAACGCCACCGACGAGGCCGCGCCTGCGGCCGTCCAACGCCTGATCGCCCTGCCCACCAAGCGCAGCAGCGCCCTGGCGGCCCCAGGCGATCGCCAGGCCCGCCCCCAAGCGGCGGCCTGGGTGCAGCTGGCCGGGCTGCGCATGGACGCCCAGCCCAGCGGCGTGCCCACCTTGATCCACCTGCCCGACACCCAGGCGGCGCGGGCGAGCGGCCTGCAAGCCTTGCGCGACAGCCTGGGGCTGCCCCGCCCCGCGCCAAGCAACGCTTCGGCGCGGGCGCCGTCTGTGCGCAAACAGCTCGTGGCTTACGGCAAGTTGCTGCGGCGCTCCGGGCAGTTCGCCTATGTGGCGCCGGACCGCCTGGTCCGCACCACGGGCCTGGTCCAGCCCTTCCCGCCTGACGACCCCTGGTACCCCGAACAGCGCTGGCACTACGAGCAGATCAACCTGCCCTCGGCCATGGGCCGCCTGCAAGCCCTGGCCAACCCGCCCACGCTCAGGCCCATCGTGGCCGTGATCGACAGCGGCATCGTCAGCGACCACCCCGACTTCATCGGCCAGACGGTGCCAGGTCGCACCTTCTTTTCAACTGCCCTGACCAACGGCGACCTCAACTCCGCCAACCCCGACGACCCGACCACCGCCGACACGCCCGCCGAGTTGTCCACGAACTTCCACGGCACCCACGTGGCCGGCACCATCGCGGCACGCACCTGGGACGGCACCGGCGCAGCCGGCGTCGCCCCGATGGCCCTGCTGATGCCGCTACGGGTGTTCAACCCCAGCCGGGCCCAAACCTCGGCCTACGACGTGGTCAACGCCATGCTGTACGCCGCCGGCCTGGACAACAACTCCGGGCTCAAGCCCGCGCGGCGCGCCGACGTCATCAACATGAGCCTGGGCAGCAACTCGACTTGCCCGGACTACTACCAGGCCACCATCCAGGCGGTGCGCCAGGCTGGCGTGGTGGTGGTGGCGGCGGCGAGCAACGACGCCCGCAACGACCTGGGCCGTGCCGTGGCCGTGGGCTCGCCTGCCAACTGCCAGGGCAGCGTGTCGGTCGGGGCGCTCAACGTCTACCGCCAGCAAACTTTCTATTCCAACTCCGGGCCGCGGCTGTCGCTGGCCGCCCCTGGCGGCGACAGCACCACCTCGTCCACCGGCACGGGCGAGCCCGACCTGATCGTCAGCACCATCGGGGTGTTTTCGTCGTCGGGCAAGCGCGTGCCCAGCATCGGGGCCATGGCGGGCACCTCCATGGCTTCGCCCCACGTGGCCGGCGTGATCGCGCTGATGAAGTACGTCTACCCCGGGCTGACGCCCGAGATGGTGGACAACTGGATCGCCGCTGGCCAGCTCACCGACGACGTGGGCAGCAGCGGGCGCGACAACGCCACCGGCATGGGCCTGATCAATGCCCGCAAGGCCGTGGACGTGGCGCTGCAGGCGGCTGGCGGTGGCGCCGGCGGGGGCACGGCCCCGAAGGGTGAAGTCATGGCCAGCCCCCATGCTCTGGACTTCGGCAGCCACATCGAGAGCCTGACGTTCAGCCTCTTGACGACCGCCGCCACCGACGAGGTGGTGCAAGCGGTGAGCGTGTCGTCGCCCATGTTGGCCGTGAGCCCGCAAGCCACGAACACCGCGACCGGCCTGGGCACGTACCAGGTGCGGGTGGACCGCAGTGGCCTGCCGTCGGGCGCCAGCGCCTTCCCCGAAATCACGGTGCGCACCAGCCTGCGCACGATCAAGCTCTCGGTCACGGTGGTGAAAGGCGCCAGCAGCACGGCGAACAGCCGCCTGCCCGATTACGGCCAGATCTACGTGGTGGCGCTGGACGCCGACACGGGCAAGCTGATCGACCTGGACTTGAGCACCCGGGGCGTGGCGATGCGCCAGGGCGAATACCGCTGGTCCTTCCAGACCACCGAAGGCCGCAACATGTTGCTGCTGGCCGGGGCCGACCTCGACCAGAACGGCTACATCTGCGACAGCGGCGAGCCGTGCGGCGCCTTCCCCCTCTTGTCCGACCAGCTCAGCCGGGTGACGGTGGGCGCCAACACGGGGCCGCTGAACTTCGCGCTCGCGCCCATGGGCACGGGCGGGGTCGAGGTGAAATCGGTGGGCACGGGCGGGGCCAGCGTCCGCCGCGTGGGGCCGGTGGCCGTGCGCCGCATGCTGCCCGCGCCTCAGCCCTGAAGCCTCAGGGCAGGTCGCCTTCGACGGGCGGCGCCGAGACCGCACGCGGGCCCACGGTTTGCCCCAGCCGCGCCTTGATCGACAAGGGGCGGCCCTCCATCACGTGGGCGTACACCACCGCGTTGGACAGCACCTTCTTCACGTAGTCACGCGTTTCGTTGAAGGGGATGTTTTCCACCCAGACCGCGGCGTCGACCTTGAGGCCCTCGCGCCAGCGTCGGGGCCGCGAGGGCCCCGCGTTGTAGGCCGCGGCGGCCAGCGCCTGCATGCCCTGGAAGTCGTCGATCAACAGCTTCAGGTAGCCCGCACCGATGCGCAGGTTGGTCACGCGATCGGTGATGCGGTCGGGGTGGTAGTCGATCTGGAGCTTGCGCGCGGTCCACGCCGCCGTGCCCGGCATCACCTGCATCAGGCCTGACGCCCCCACGCTCGACTTGGCCGACACGATGAAGCGCGACTCCTGGCGGATCAGGCCATACATGTAAGCCGGGTCGAGGCCCACGCCTCGGGCGGCTTCCATCACGTCTTCACGGTACGGGGTGGGGTAGCGCTGGGCCAGCGACACCTCGCGGCGCGTGCGTTCGCTGGAGTTGATGCAACGGTCCCAGACTTCGCGCTGGCAAGCCAGTTCGGCCACGGCGAGCAGTTCGCGTTCGTTCAAGCCACCTGGGCGGGTGAAGCTCAGGGTGAAGTTCCATTCACGCACCGCTTCGCTGCGCCAACCCAGGTCGAGCAGGCGCAAAGCGCGGTCCACGCCACCGATGGCGCGGGCCTGGGCCAATTCGGCCTCGGTCAGCGGGGCTGCAGCCTGTGGCGCGCGCGGCGGGGCGCCCGCCAGTTCTTCGGCGGCGAGTTGGCCGTAGAAGGTCAGCGGGTCGGCGACGCGACGCAACAACTCCGTGGCCTGCTTGCGGCTGGCTTCGGCCTGCCCCGGTGGGTGGCCGCCCTGGGCGGCGTGGCGGGCCAGGTGTTGCCAGGCTTTGGCGCGCCAGTAGAGCCACGCCGGGTCTTGTTGCTGCTCGGGCGACATGGCGTCGATGCCCTGCGCCACCACGGCCCAGGCCGCGTGGGCGCCCATGGGGGCGTCGGCGGCGGGTGCCGTGGCCGCGCGCAAGCCGGCGCGCACCAGCCAGCCCAGGGTGTCGGCCGACCAGGCGACGCTGGTGCGGGTCAAGCCACCCCGTGCAGCGCTGGCCACCAACATGGCGCGCTCGGCCAAGGCCCGCTCGGCGTACACCACGGCCTGGGGCTGGAGCTTCCAGGACAAGGCGCGGCCCACCTGCGCCCAGGCCCAGGCGGCTTGCTCGCCATTCCAGCCCCAGCGCTCGCGGGCGTCC
>JBEEJT010000240.1:0-3448 GCA_041169085.1 Pseudomonadota bacterium
ATGCCGCAGACGACCTCATGAGCGCCCGCGCCCTGCAGGCTGCGCGCGCGGGCACGGAATGGGGCATGTTCCAGGCCCTGCAAGGAAGCTGGCGGCGGGCCAACTGCAATGGCCAGCGCACCACGCTCACCGACATTGGCGCGGTCATCAGCGGCTTCAAGGTCACGGTCACCTGCACGTCCAAGGCGGCGGCCTTCAACGAAGGCCAGGCAGACGACGGGGCGTTCACGTCGGTCAAAACCTGGGTCTACCGGATCGAGGCCACAGCCTGCAACGGTGGCACGACCCACTGCACGGACGCCAACAGCGCGCTGGCCGTCACGGGCTACGTGGAGCGCTCGGCCCAGGCCATCATCACCGACACGCCTCAGGGCATGCAGTGAGGGCTGGTCAGGGCCCGAGCCCGGTGCGGGCCAGCACCCAGGCCGACACCGAACGTGCGCCGGCGTCGCGCAAGGCCCGGCTGGCCGCGTCCAGCGTGGCGCCGGTGGTGAGGACGTCGTCCACCAGGGCCACGTGGGCCCCCAACACCCAGTGCGACTGGGCAGGCGCCACGGCAAAGGCCTGATCCAGCGCCAGGGCGCGGTCTGGCGCCGACATCTGCATGAGCCGCGAGGTGTGGCGCGTGCGAAGCAACACGTCGTGGCGGCAGCGCAAGCCCAGTTCCGTGGCGCAAGCCCGCGCCAGCAACCACGATTGGTTGAAGCCGCGCTCTTGCAGGCGCTGGGCAGACAAGGGCACCGGCAGCACGACGTCGGGCCAACCGGCGGGTGAGGCCGCTGCGCTGACTTGAGCCGCCTGAGCCAGCAAGCGGCCCATGGCGGGGGCCAAGGCACTTCGGCGCTGAAATTTGAGCCGGGCGATGAGCTGGGACCACGGCGCGGCGTAATGCACCGCCACCACCGCCCGGTCGAACTCTGGCGCCTGGGCTTCACACTGCAGGCATTCGGCGAGCCCCAAGGCGGGGCTGGCGCCGTCGGCCTGGGGCCACGCCATGGCGCAACGGGGGCAGCGATGGGTGGGGGCGCGCCAATCGGACAGGCAGCGCTTGCACAGGGTGTGCGGCCCCCAATCGCCACAGAGGGCACACGGCCCCGGCCAAGCGAAGGTGGAGGTCAATGCGCGCAGCGCGGGTCGAAAGTGCATCGGCTCAATATACTGACGCGCCTGTGTGCCGGCTTCCTTCCCTCGGGGGCGCTCCCTTGGTGGGGGGCGCGTGCCGTCTCCAGCTGCTTACAAGATGGTCACCGAATCCTTGCCCCCCAACGCCCTCGACCCCATTGCTTTTGCTCGCCAGGTGCGGCGGCTGCAAAGGTTGACGGAGACGCCCTGGTTGAACCAGGAAGTGGCCCGCAGGCTCGACAGCAAGCTGGACTGGATCAAGCTCCAGCCCAACGCCTGGGTGGAATGGGCGCCCGCCTGGGGTGGCGGTGGCGCCTTGGTGGCCGCGCGCTACCCTCAGGCGCACCACGGTCGCCTGGACCCGCTGGCCCAGGCGGGCGCCGTGTGGGGCCGGCCGGCTGGTGGGGGGCTGCAAGGGCTGCGCCAAACCCTTCAGCAGTGGTGGACCGGCCTGGACGCCCGCGTGTGGTCCCTGGCCGATGCAGACCAGGCCCCTTGGGCCCGTGCCGGCGCCCAGATGCTGTGGGCCAACATGAGCTTGCACACGACGGCCGACGTCCCGGCGACGCTGCGCCAGTGGCATCGACAGCTCGCGCCACAGGGCTTCCTGATGTGTTCGGGCCTGGGCCCTGACACGGCGCGCGAGTTGCGGGCGCTGTACGCCCGTCGCGGCTGGGGCTTGCCCACGGTCGACTTCATCGACATGCACGACCTGGGCGACGAGCTCGTCAAAGCGGGCTTCGCCGACCCGGTGATGGACATGGAGCGCATCCAGCTCACCTGGGCCTCGCCGCAAGCGCTGCTGCAAGAGTTGCGCACCTGGGGAGGCAACGTGGCGGCGGGGCGCTTTGGCGCTTGTCGCAGCCGCGCCTGGGAGCGGGCCTGGCTGCACGCCGTGGGCGAAGAGCTGTGCGACACCGAAGGGCGCGTGAGGCTCACGGTCGAGGTCATTTATGGCCACGCCATCAAGCCTGAATTGCGCGCCCCCATGCAGCCGGAATCGACGGTGTCTCTGGAAGACATGCGCCGTCTGGTGCGTCGCAAGGGCGCGGGCTGAGCGGCATGCGGTGGTGTGGCCTGCCGTGGCCCCGGGCAGCGTTACAGTGCAGGACCGCTTGAATGCCGCCCCGCCAGGACACGCCCATGAAACGCCCCCTCGACCCCGCGCCGTTTGCCGCACGACTTGCCGAACGCCTTGCCCGTCGCCCGCAGGCAAGTGGGCCGACCCGGATCGCCCTGGCTGTGGCCTTGGCCCTGGGCTTGGTGGCCCTGAGTGCTTGCGAACGCGGCGGTGGTGCCGCCAGTGCCGGGGCATCAGGTTCCTCAGAGGCCGCCGAAGCGTCGCCCACCTTCCATGGCGTGAACATCACGGGCGCCAACTATGCGCGCAGCCTGCACTTGCCCGATGTGGATGGCAAGCCGCGTGACCTCGCCGAGTTCAAGGGCAAGGTGGTGTTCGTGTTCTTCGGCTTCACCCAGTGCCCGGACGTGTGCCCCACGACCATGGCCGAGCTCGCGCAGGTGCGCCAGCGCCTGGGCGCCGACGGCGACAAGCTTCAGGGCGTGTTCGTCACCGTGGACCCGGAGCGCGACACGCCCGCCGTGCTCAAAGCTTATTTGCAGAGCCTGGACCCGAGTTTCCTTGGCCTGCGTGGCAACGCCGACGAACTCGAAGCCGCCAGCCGCGAGTTCAAGGTGTTCTTCCAGAAGGTGCACAACAAGGACGGCTACACCATGGACCACACGGCGGGCGGCTTCCTCTTCGACCCGGCTGGCCAGGTGCGCCTGTTCGTGCGCTATGGCACCAAAGTCGACGACTTGACGGCCGACGTGAAGCAACTGCTGACGTCGGCGCCAGCCCCGGTCAAGCGCTGAAGCTGTCTTGCAGGATCAGGCTTTGACGGCCTGACCAGCTCTCGCCGGGCGCCAGGGTGACCGGTGCATGGATGCGGGCCGCTTCGACACACAGCATGTGGCGCCAGCCGTCTGGCGGCATGTCCTTGAGCGACGCGCACTTCTCGGGGCCGGGGTTCCACAGCACCACGTCGGGCATCTGGTCGGTCTCGATGATCATGCGTCGAGGGCCGTCGCGCAACAGCAGGTTGTTGGCCTTGGCATAGATGCGGTCGATCTCGCCATGGAAGCGCTTTTCGGGGTGGTCTTCCTCTGTCTCCGTGCCCAGCACGCGATCTTGGTAGACACACCCTTCGAGGCCCTGCAGCCGCACCACCGACAGGTCGGACACGGCCAGGTAAGTATGCAAGGCGGCGGCGAAGGGCCAGCTCGTTTCACCGGTGTTCTCGGCGTACAGCTCCATGTCCAGGCG
>JBEEJT010000241.1:0-3949 GCA_041169085.1 Pseudomonadota bacterium
ACCACCACCCCGACGTGCCGGTGATCACGGCGGCACTCGACAGCCACCTCAATGAGCACGGCTACATCGTGCCGGGCCTGGGTGACGCAGGGGACCGCATCTTCGGCACAGAATGAAGTCATGCTTGACCTCATCCTGCGCCACTGCAACCTGCCCGACGGCCGTCAGGGCATCGACATCGGCATCCAGGGCGACCGCATCGTGGCGGTCGAGCCTGGCTTGTCGGCGCCCGCCACGCAGGTCATCGATGCCGCAGGCCAACTGGTGAGCCCCCCCTTTGTGGACGCCCATTTCCACATGGACGCCACGCTGAGTTATGGCCTGCCCCGCGTCAACCAGTCGGGCACCTTGCTCGAAGGCATCGCGTTGTGGGGCGAACTCAAACCGCAGCTCACGCAAGACGCCCTGGTCGAGCGGGCACTGGCCTATTGCGACTGGGCCGTGGCCAAAGGCTTGCTGGCCATCCGCAGCCATGTGGACGTGTGTGACCCGCGCCTGCTGGCCGTCGAGGCCCTGCTGCATGTGCGCGAGCGGGTGAAGCCGTGGCTGGACCTGCAACTGGTGGCCTTCCCGCAAGACGGTGTGCTGCGCAGCCCCGGCGCGCTCGGTCAGTTGCGCCGGGCGCTCGACATGGGCGTGGACGTGGTGGGCGGCATCCCGCACTTCGAGCGCACCATGGCCGACGGTGCCGCCTCCGTGCGCCTGCTGTGCGAAGTAGCCGAACGGCGCGGCCTGCGCGTGGACATGCATTGCGACGAGTCGGACGACCCGCTGTCGCGCCACATCGAAACGCTGGCCTGCGAAACCCAGCGCCTGGGCTTGCAGGGCAGGGTGGCCGGCTCTCACCTCACCTCCATGCACAGCATGGACAACTACTACGTCAGCAAGCTGTTGCCGCTGATGCACGAGGCTGGTGTGGCGGCCATCGCCAACCCCTTGATCAACATCACCCTGCAAGGGCGGCACGACACCTACCCCAAGCGCCGGGGCATGACCCGTGTGCCCGAGTTGCTTGCCGCGGGCGTACCGGTGGCCTTTGGTCACGACTGCGTGATGGACCCTTGGTACAGCCTGGGCAGCGGTGACATGCTGGAGGTGGCCCACATGGGCCTGCATGTGGCACAAATGACGGGCCAACAGGCCATGCGCCAGTGTTTCGACGCGGTCACGGCCACGCCTGCCCGCATCCTGGGCCTGCAGGGCTATGGGGTGGCGCCTGGGTGTTGGGCCGACCTGGTGCTGCTCCAGGCCCGAGACCCCATTGAAGCCATCAGGCTTCGGGCCACACGCCTGATGGTCTGGCGGCGCGGTCAGGTGGTGGCCCAAACGCCCCCGGCCGAGGCCAGGCTGAACCTGCCCGGGCGCCCCGCGCAGGTTGATTTCAAGCACTGACCAGGCGCCAGGCGCTCAACGACGAGCTTGCGAGGTTCAGGCCACCCAACTCAGTGACGTGCCGCTGTCTGCCACGGCCGTGCTGTCGCTGCCTTGCCAGGCGTGTCGTCCCCCTGCCGCGCTGCCGCCAGCAGGTGGGGGCGGTGGCGGCGGCATGCCGCCGCCCATCATCGCAGCGAAGCCTTGGGTGTCCAGGCCCAGGCCGGACAGGCTGTTGGCGCTGGCCTCGCTGCCGGCCGCCTCGGTGCTGCCCGTGCCGTCGGCAGATGCACTGGGCGTCAGCGCCGTCTTCAATTCGGTGGCGCTGATGCTGCCATCGCCGTCGCTGTCGATCTTGCTGAACAGCTCGTCCAGCGATGGGCCTTGCTGCGCCTCGCCCGAGCGTTGCATCCGGGGCGGCGGGCCGCCCCATTGCGTGGCGTTGGCATTCGAGATGCCACTGGAAATGGTCGTCATGGTGGGGTCCTTTCTTGACCGAGTCATGCACACCTGCAGCGGCCGAACGCGTCGGCGTCGCAGCTTGTGCCGGCGCGCTGCCCGGCGTGGGGCGCGCCAGCCAGGACCATTCTTGGAACCCCATGTAGCGCGTGTGTGTGGCGCTGTGTCCGGCCTGACACAAGGGCAGCGGATGCCGCGGAACGCGGACAAATGGCCGCCTTTGGCCTGTTGTTTCGCGCATGCGTCAACCCGCGGCAAGGCCCGGGCTCTGTGCTATCCTTTGCCCTCTTCACCGGCGCCCCGGTGGCGAAATCGGTAGACGCAGGGGATTCAAAATCCCCCGCCGCAAGGTGTGCCAGTTCGAGTCTGGCCCGGGGCACCACCGGACATCCACGCAGTCCGGCTTTTGACTTCCGCATCCCACCAATCGCATCGGCTGATGCCTGCACGCATCGCTCGGTGGGCGTGAGCCTGAGACAATGCGGTCACCATGACCTACCTGACCCTCGAAGACGCCATTGGCCGCACCCCCTTGGTGCGTCTGCAACGTGTGCCCGGCGCGGACGCCGCCGAACGCGGCAACGTCATCCTCGCCAAGCTCGAAGGCAACAACCCGGCGGGCTCCGTCAAAGACCGACCGGCCATGAACATGATCCGGCGTGCTGAAGAGCGGGGGCAGATCCGGCCCGGCGACACGCTCATCGAGGCCACCTCCGGCAACACCGGCATCGCGCTCGCCATGGCTGCCGCCATCAAGGGCTACCGCATGGTGCTGATCATGCCGGAAGACCTCTCCATCGAGCGGGCCCAGACCATGAAGGCCTACGGCGCCGAGTTGATCCTCACGCCCAAGAGTGGCGGCATGGAGCACGCCCGCGACCTCGCTGACCAGATGGTGCGTGAAGGCAAGGGCGTGGTGCTCGACCAGTTCGCCAACCCCGACAACCCGGCGGTCCACTACGACACCACCGGCCCCGAAATCTGGGCCGACACCCAGGGCCGCGTCACCCATTTCGTGAGCGCCATGGGCACCACCGGCACCATCACCGGCGTGTCGCGCTTCCTCAAGGAAAAGAGCCCGGCTGTGCGCATCATCGGGGCCCAGCCGCAAGAAGGCTCGCGCATCCCTGGCATCCGCAAGTGGCCAGAGGCCTACCTGCCCAAGATCTACGACGCGACTTGTGTCGACGAGCTCACCTACGTCAGCCAGGCCGACGCCGAAGACATGGCCCGCCGCCTGGCCCGTGAAGAAGGGCTCTTCTGTGGCATCTCAGCCGCTGGTGCCTGCTGGGCCGCGTTGCAGCTGTCCGCGCAGGTGACCAACGCCACCATCGTGTTCGTCGTGTGCGACCGCGGTGACCGCTACCTGTCGACAGGCGTGTTCCCCGCCTGACCCACCTCCCTTGAGCCCACAGCCATGCAGATCCACAAGGAACTTGACGCCCGCGGCCTGACTTGCCCCTTGCCCATCCTCAAGGCCAAGAAGGCCTTGTCCGACATGCTCAGTGGCGAGTTGCTCAAGGTGCTGGCCACCGACCCTGGCTCGGTGCGCGACTTCCAGGCCTTTGCCCGTCAGACCGGCAACGACCTCGTCGAGCAGAACACCCTGGCTGCGGAAGGCCGCGACGAATTCGTGCACGTCTTGCGTCGCCGCTGACCGTCAGCCCAGCAAGTCCTTGGGTGAGGGCGCCAACAAGCCCAGGTGGCGGAAGGCCGCTGCCGTGGCCACCCGCCCGCGCGGCGTGCGCTGCAGGAAGCCTTGCTGAATCAGGTAAGGCTCGATCACGTCTTCGATCGTCTCGCGCTCTTCGCCGATGGCCGCCGCCAGGTTGTCGAGGCCCACAGGGCCGCCATCGAAGCGGTGGATCACGGCTTCAAGCAGCTTGCGGTCCATCACGTCAAAGCCCAGCGGGTCGACGTCCAGCATGGCCAGGGCCTTGTCGGCCATCTCGCGGGTGATGCGGCCATCGCCCTTCACGTCCGCATAGTCGCGCACCCGGCGCAGCAGCCGGTTGGCGATCCGCGGCGTGCCCCGCGACCGTCGGGCGACTTCCATGGCGCCTTCTTCGTCGATGGGGGCACCCAGCAAACCCGCCGAGCGCGTCACGATGCGCTGCAA
>JBEEJT010000242.1:0-19882 GCA_041169085.1 Pseudomonadota bacterium
GGCTGCACGTCGGGGTTGCCGGCCTTGCCGATCTTGACGATGCGGCCAGCCTTGATGCCGATGTCGGCCTTGACCACGCCCCAGTGGTCGAGGATCAGGGCGTTGGTGAGCACGCAGTCGCAGGCGTCGGCAGCGCCGGGGCCGTTGGGCCGCTGGCTCTGGCCCATGCCGTCGCGGATGGTCTTGCCACCCCCAAACTTCACTTCTTCGCCATAGCCACCGGCCTTGAGCGTCAAGTCGTCTTCGACCTCGATCACGAGGTTGGTGTCGGCCAGGCGCAGGCGGTCACCGGTGGTGGGGCCGAACATCTCGGCATAGGCGCGTCGGGGAATGGTTGCCATGTTTCTTGTCCTTCAGAGCTTGCCTTGCACCAGGGCGCGGAAGCCATAAACGGCGCGGTCGCCGGCGTAGTCCACGAGTTCGACGGTGCGCTGCTGGCCAGGCTCGAATCGCACGGCCGTGCCCGAGGCGATGTTCAGGCGCATCCCGCGTGCAGCCACGCGGTCGAAGTTCAGGGCGCCGTTGGTTTCTGCGAAGTGGTAGTGCGAGCCGACCTGGATGGGACGGTCGCCGCTGTTCTCAACGACCAAGGTCAAGGTGCGGCGGCCGGGGTTGAGGTCGATGTCCGGGCCGTCGGTCAACAATTCGCCAGGAATGGGCATGGTGTGGGGCCTTGTGGTGCAGAGATGCTGGGCAGGTTGGAATGAATGCACCAACAAGGCGCATGCATCGACGCTTATGCAATGGGTTGGTGCACGGTCACCAACTTGGTGCCGTCCGGGAAGGTGGCTTCCACCTGGATCTCCGGGATCATGTCGGCCACGCCGTCCATCACGTCGGCGCGGGTGAGCACCGTCTTGCCGTCGCTCATGAGGGCGGCCACGCTCTTGCCGTCGCGGGCGCCTTCCATGATGGCCGCCGTGATCAGCGCCACGGCTTCCGGGTAATTGAGCTTCAGGCCCCGGGCCTTGCGCCGTTCCGCCAGCAGTGCGGCGGTGAAGATCAAGAGTGTGTCTTTCTCGCGTGGGGTGAGTTCCATGGCGTCAGCGGTTGGGCGATGTCGGGGGGGGCAGGGCGCGCAGGCTTGCGCACGGCACTGTTCTTGCGGAAAGAAGAGGGTACCTCGTTCAGCCCCATGCAAGAGCCAGACCCGCAAAACGCCACCCTGACCGCCCCGCCCGTGGCCGATGCGCTGCAGCGCGTGGTGAAGGTGCGGCGTGACTACAACAGCTGGGTGGCCTCGGAGACGCTGGAAGACTACGCGCTGCGTTTCACCCCCCGCAGCGCGCGCCGCTGGAGCGCCGCCCGGGTGGCCAACACGGCCTTTGGCGCAGCGGCCTTCCTGGTGCTCGAAGCGGTGGGGGCCACCTTGCTGGTGGACTACGGCTTCGTCAACGCCTTCTGGGCGATCGTGGCCACCGGGCTGATCATCTTGCTGGCCGGCTGGCCGATCAGCGTTTACGCCGCGCGCCACGGCGTGGACATGGACTTGCTGACCCGCGGGGCCGGCTTTGGCTACATTGGTTCGACCATCACCTCGCTCATCTACGCGAGCTTCACGTTCATCTTCTTTGCGCTGGAAGCGGCCGTCATGGCCTATGCGCTGGAGTTGGTGTTCGACATCCCGCCAGCGTGGGGCTATTTGATTTGCGCCTTGGTGGTGGTGCCGCTGGTCACCCACGGGGTGACCACCATCAGCCGCTTGCAGTTGATCACGCAACCCATCTGGCTGTTGATGCTGGTGTTGCCCTTCGTGGTGGTGTTTCGCGAGCACCCGGACATCCTTCAGCACCTCAGCTTGTACCCGGGCGCCGACGGCGAGCATGCGGGCTTCAACCTGCTGGCGTTCGGCTCTGCCCTGACGGTGGGGGTGGCCTTGATCACGCAGATGGGCGAGCAGGCCGATTACCTGCGCTTCATGCCGGAAGTGGCCAAGGTGGGCCAGTCGCGTTGGTGGTTGGCGGTGTTCGTGGGTGGGCCTGGCTGGGTGATCCCAGGGGTGTTGAAGATGCTGGGGGGCGCGCTGTTGGCCTGGCTGGCTATCAGCTTTTCCGTGCCTGTGGACCGGGCGGTGGACCCCAACCAGATGTACCTGGTGGCCTGGGAAAAGATCTTCCCGCGCCAGGCCTGGGCGGTCGCTGCCGTGGCGTTGTTCGTGGTGGTGTCCCAGATCAAGATCAACGTGACCAACGCTTACGCCGGCTCGCTGGCCTGGTCGAACTTCTTTGCCCGGGTCACCCACAGCCACCCGGGGCGGGTGGTTTGGGTGGTGTTCAATGCGCTGATCGCCTTGTTGCTGATGGAGCTCAACCTGTTTCAGGCCCTGGGCAAGGTGTTGGGCTTGTACGGCAACATCGCGATCGCCTGGATCATGGCCGTGGTGGCCGATCTGGTCATCAACAAGCCCATGGGCTGGTCGCCGCCGGGCATCGAGTTCAAGCGTGCCCACCTGTACGACGTCAACCCCGTGGGGGTGGGTGCCATGGTGTTGGCGTCGGCGGTGTCCGTGGCCGCGTACATGGGGGCCCTGGGCGATTTGGCCCAGGCGTTCTCGGCCGTCATCGCCATGGTCGTGGCTTTGGTCGCCTCGCCCCTGATCGCCTGGTGCACACAGGGGCGGTACTACCTGGCGCGTGCGCCCTTGCCGGGCATGGGGCCGGAGACTTCGCCAAGCCAACCCTTGTCCAAGGTCATCCGGCTGCGGGCGTTGCACCGTTGCACCGTGTGCGAACGCGAATACGAAGCCGACGACGTGGCGCATTGCCCCGCCTACCAAGGCTTCATCTGTTCCTTGTGTTGTTCGCTCGATGTCCGTTGCCAGGATTTGTGCAAGCCCCACGCTCGGTGGTCGGAGCAGTGGCGACTGCTGGCCAGACGTTGGCTGCCCCGCTCAGCCTGGGAGCGCGTGGACACCGAGTTGGGCCAGTTCCTGTTGATCATGCTGGTGCTCGGGCCTTTGCTGGCGGCGGTGTTCGGGCTGGTGTTTCAGCAAGAGGCGCGTGAGCTCGATGTGCTGGACTTGACCTCGGTCGAAGCCGCCGCAGCGCTGCTGCAGTCCGCCATGGTCAAGGTGTTCGTGGCGCTGTTTCTGGTGGCGGGGGTGGTGGCCTGGTGGGTGGTCCTCACCCACAAGAGCCGGCAGGTGGCGCAAGAGGAGTCGAACCGGCAGACCCAGGCCCTGATGAAGGAAATCGCCTCGCACCGCCAAACCGACGCCCAGCTTCAACAAGCCAAGCAAACCGCCGATCAGGCCAACCAGGCCAAGAGCCGCTACATCTCCAACATCAGCCACGAGTTGCGCACGCCACTCAATGGCATCCTGGGCTACGCCCAGCTGCTGGATGAAGACGCGGCCTTGCCCGAGCACGTCAAACACGCCGTGGGCGTGATCAAGCGGGGCGGTGACCACCTGCTGTCGCTCATCGAGGGCACCCTGGACCTGGCCCGCATCGAAAGCGGCAAGCTCACGCTGGACGTCAAGCCCGTGCGCTTCGCGGAGCTGTTGCGGCAGATCACGGGCTTGATCGAGCACGAGGCCCGGGCCAAGCGCTTGACCTTCGTGGCGGACCTCGACGTGGCCTTGCCGGAGGCTGTTCGGGCGGACGAACGGCGGGTGCGCCAGATCTTGCTCAACATCCTGGGCAATGCGGTGAAGTTCACCCAGCAAGGTGGCGTGACGCTCAAGGTGCGTTACGCCCGTGAGATGGCCCGCATCGACATCACCGACACCGGTCCGGGCATGTCGGCGGCTGACCTGGAGCGCATCTTCGAGCCGTTCGCGCGCGGGTCTTCGGCGGTCACGGCGGTGGCCGGGGGCACGGGCCTGGGCCTGACGGTGAGCAAGATGCTCACCGACCTCATGGGGGGCGAGTTGAAGGTGCACAGCGAAGTGGGGCAGGGCACGACGTTCAGCATCCGCCTGTTCTTGCCCCAGGTGCGCGCGGCGGATGTGGCGGCACCCGGCCGTGCGGGCCAGCGCACGGGCTATGTCGGAGAACGTCGCCGCATCTGGGTGGTGGACAACGAAGAGGCCGACCGTGGCTTGCTGGTGCGCGTGCTGGAGCCCCTCGGCTTCGAGGTGACCCCCTTTGCCTCAGGCCTGGCTTGCCTGGACGCCTTGCGTCAAGGCCTGGCGCCCCAGCCCCATGCCCTGTTCATGGACCTGGCCATGCCCGGGCTCGATGGCTGGGCCACCTTGCGCGCCATCCGCACCGAGCAGCTCACGCAGGCGCCTGCGGCCATCGTGTCGGCCAACGCTTTCGACAAGTCTTTGGACAACGACGTGGGCATCAGCCCGGAAGACTTCCTCGTCAAGCCGGTGAGGGTGGCTGAGTTGCTGGATTGGCTGGGCCGACACCTGCGCTTGCAATGGATCGAGGTGGAGCGCTGGAAAGCCGAGGTCGTGCAGGTGGCGGGTGTCGAGCCCCAGGCGCCGCAGAAGCTGGCGTTGCCTGATGAAGCAGCCTTGCGCTTGCTGGAAGACCAGGTCCACGCGGGCTATGTGCGTGGCGTGCACAAGGCCTTGGACCAGATTGAAGCGGCGCAGCCCGAATGCGCCTTGTTTGTGCAGGAGTGCCGTGCCATGGCACGTGGGTTCCAATTGGACGCCCTCGCCGTGAGGCTCAAAGCGGCACTGGCCGAAGTACCCCCATGTTCGAAAGACTAGACCGCAGCCACACAGACGTCGTGCTCATCGTCGACGATGTGCCCGACAACCTGTCCTTGTTGCACGACGCCCTGGACGATGAGGGCTACACCGTGTTGGTGGCCACCCATGGCGAGGCCGCTTTGCAACGGGCATCCCAGGCGGTGCCCGACATCATCCTGCTCGACGCCTTGATGCCTGGCATGGACGGCTTCGAGGTGGCGCGTCGGCTGAAGGCGCAGCCCGAAACCAGCCACATCCCCATCGTGTTCATGACCGGGTTGACCGAAACGGAGCACGTGGTGGCGGCGTTCAGCGCCGGGGGCGTCGACTACGTCACCAAGCCCATCCGGCCCAGAGAGGTGTTGGCGCGCATCGCCGCCCACATGCAGGGGGCCCGTCAGGCCCGGCAAGCCCGCAACGCGCTGGACGCGTTTGGCCACGCTTCGTTGACGGTCAGCCTGAGTTCGGGGCGCGTGCTTTGGCAGACGCCTCTGGCGCGCAAGCTCATGGCCGATTACTTCGACGCGCCGGAGTCCGTGGCACCGCTCGAACTCGTGGATTGGCTGCGCAGGCGTGTGGCCGACGCCGACGGGGCGGCGGAGGGGGGCACGGTTGGGGGCGCGTCGCCCCCCAGTTGGCAAGTCAACTCAGGGGGCAAGCGCCTGAGCTTCACCATGCACCAGCCCACGGGCGAAGGCGAGTGGCTGCTGGTCATGCAGGAAACCTCTGACCAGGCGGCCATGGACGCGCTGTGTGCCGAGTTCAAGCTCACCGCCCGCGAGGGGGAGGTGCTGTACTGGGTGGTCAAGGGCAAGACCAACCGCGACATCGGCGACATCCTGGGCAGCAGCCCGGCCACGGTCAAAAAGCAGCTGGAGCACATTTTTGCCAAGCTGGGCGTGGAGACGCGCACCGCGGCCGCGGGCCTGGCCATGAGCCGCGTGGCCCAACTCAAGGCCAGGTGAGGGCGGGCCCGCCACGGCGCCTCACATGGGCTTGAACAGGTGAGCGTAGCTGCGGCTCACGGCCAGCTTCTCGCTGCGGCCTTTGAGGTAGAGGTGGACCTTGCCGGCGTCGTCCCGCACCACCTTGTCGATCAAGGTCGCGCGCACCACCGTGCTTCGGTGGATCTGCATGAACTGGTGCGCATCCAGGCGAGGCAAGAGCTCGCGCAGCGGCGTTCGGATCAAGAGCGAGCGCTCTGACGTGACCACGCGCACATACTTGTCGTCTGCCTCGAAATACTGCACGTCGGCGGTGGGCACCATGTGCACGGTGGCGCCCAGCCCGGCCTGAATCAACTGCAGGGGCGGCTCCGGCGCGGCCGGGGCCTGCAACACGCGCCATGGCGCGAGCGCAGCGCCGTCGTCGTCTTGCGCGACAAGGTGGTGCCCGGCCTGGCGCTCTGCCAGCCGGGCCACCAGGCGCTCGCAGGTCTTGCTCAGGCGCAGCGGCTCCACGGGTTTGAGGACGTAGTCAGCGGCGGCACGCTCGAACGCGTCCACCGCGAAGCGGTCGAAGGCGGTCACGAACACGATGAGGGGCAAGGCGCGCTGGGCGGGCCAGTGGTCCACGATCTGCTCTGCTGCATCCAGTCCGCTGCATTCGGGCATCTGGATGTCCAGGAACAGGATGTCGGGCAGGTGAAGCGCCGCGGCCTCCACGGCCGTGTCACCGTCATGGGTGACCGCGCAAACGTGCAAAGCCGGCCAGGCCTTGTTCAGCGCCTTGAGCAAGCCTCTGGCCAGCACGGGCTCGTCTTCGGCGATCAAGGCAGTCGGGGTGGGGCTCTTCATGGGCTGGGGTGGCCGGCGTGTTGCAGGGGCAGGCTCAGGGTGACCAGGGTGGTGTCGATGTCAGCGCGGTGTTGCAACTCGAAGCGGGCCAGATCGCCATACAAGGCCTGAAGGCGGTCTTGCACGTGTTGCAAGCCAAAGCCGCCGCCGTCTTCCGCCATGCGCGGAGCCGCCTGGTGGGCGCGGCGCGGGTGGGCGCCTCCGGCGTTGCTCACGGTCAGCAAGAGTTGGTCACCTTGCGTGCTGGCCTGGACGTGCAAATCGCCACCTTGCTTGCGGGCCTCGATGCCGTGCTTGATGGCGTTCTCGATCAAGGGTTGCAACAGCATGGCGGGCACCAGCGCTTGCCGCAGGGCGGCGGGCAACTCCAGGCGCGCTTGCAGCCTGTCGCCCAGGCGGATCTGCATCAGCGCCAGGTAGTCGGCAGCGAGCTTGAACTCTTCTTCCAGCGCGTGCCGGGTGGCGCGGCTGCCTTGCAGGGTGGAGCGCAAAAAACCGATCAAGTTCAACAACATGGCCTTGGCTTGCTGGGGGCAGTCGTCGATCAGTTCGTAGAGGTTGGACAAGGTGTTGAACAACATGTGCGGGTCCAACTGAGACCGCAGCAGCTTGAGTTGGGCCTCGTCCGACAACTGCTGGGCCAGACGCGCGCGGGTCTCGGCCACCGCAGCCCGGTCATGGAAGTACTCGAACACGTAGATCATGAACGTGCCGTAGCAGGCGTTGAACAAAGTCATCTTGAAGGCAGGCCGGGCCTGGGCCAGGTGGGCCAGCCCCCAGGTGGTGCCCTGGATGTCGATGAACAACGCTTGTGCCAGCCAGGCGCTCAGCCAGACACAGGCCACGGTGGTCAACACCATGAGCGCTTTGCTGCGCCAGGGCAAGCTGCGGTAGAGGCCCGCCCGACGGTAGCAAAGGTGGGCTTCGGGCATGTGTCGCCAGCCCTGCCGGGCCACGGCGAGCATGGCGTTGGCGGTGATCAGCCAGGAGATCAGGCCCACACATTGCAGCCAAACCCAGTAATACAGCAGGTTGACGCCCGCCGTGGGGGCCGGTGAGAGCGCCGCCGTGGCTTCCAGCGACAAGGCGCCGACCACCAGCAGGATCTGGTTGAGCACGAACAGCCTGGGCAGCACGCGCAGCCGGGTGAGGTTGGGAGGGTAAGGCGTGGCCGGCTCGAACATGGCTCTTCAGCCTAACGCAATCTGGCCGGTGCCCTGTCGCGCTGGTGCCAACGGCAGCCAGCACGGCGTGAATGGCTGTCCGGCGGGAGTGAGTTGCAAGAGGGCGTGTCAACGGCGGCCCCTGCGCATTTCACCGCGCAGGCGGGGTGGTTCATCTGCTGGCCTCGCGGTTGGTCACCAAAGGCTTGGCCAGGCCGGGGCTGAGGCCCAGATTGGTGGCCGATGTCCACGCGGCTTCATCACCCGCCTTCCAACTTGGGGACCCCACATGCAACCTTCCTGGACCTGGCGCTTGGGCGCCGCTGTCGCCTTCGTCTGCGCCGCCACGGGCGTGGCGCAGGCCCAAACCCGCCCCACCGTCCATTTGACGGTGGGCGACCTGGTGGGTGTGACGCTGGATGGCGTCGACCAGTTCCGGGGCATCCCCTACGCCGAGCCGCCGGTGGGGGCCTTGCGCTGGGCGGCGACGCGGCCGGCAGCCGCCTGGCGGGGCCAGCGGGACGCCAGCCGCTTCGGCGCTGCCTGTCCGCAAGTGCCTGACCCGTTTGGCAGCCCGCCGCCGGCCACCAGCGAAGACTGCCTGTCGCTCAACGTCTACGCCCCCACGGGTGTATCGAAGGGGCCGCGTCCGGTGATCGTCTGGATCCCCGGCGGCGGCCAGGTGCTGGGTGCGGGCAGCCAATACGATGTGAGCCGGCTGGCCCAGGCCACCCAGGCCGTGGTGGTCACCATGAACTACCGCCTGGGCGCCTTGGGCTGGCTGTGGACGACCGGCATGGCCGGCGAAAGCAAGGGGCACAACTTCTGGATGCAAGACCAACAAGAAGCCCTGCGCTGGGTTCAACGCCACATCGCTGCGTTTGGCGGCGACCCGGGCAAGGTGACCATGGCTGGGGAATCGGTGGGCAGCATTTCTGCGTCGCTGCACCTGGTGTCGCCCACCTCTGCGGGCTTGTTTCACCGCGCGATTCTGGCCAGTGGCATCAACCCGCCTGGGGTGTTGACGTCGAGCCAGGCGGCTGCCTTTGGCGACGCCTTTGCCAGCAAGGTGGGGTGCCCGGCGGGGGCCGAGCAGATGGCTTGTCTGCGCGGCAAATCAACCGCTGAGCTGCTGCAGGTGTCGCCCGACTACACGGGCATCGGCCGCGACAGCCTGTATTGGCCCAACTTCATCGACGGTGAGTTGATCACCGGCGACGTGATGCCGGCGCTGTCCAAGGGGGCCTTCAACAAGGTGCCCATCATGGTGGGCTCGACCAAGGACGAGGGGCGTGGCTTCGTGCCGGTGTCCTTTGACATGGACGGCTCCCCGATGACGCAGGAAGAGTACGTGACCGCGGCCACCAAGTTCCTGGGCAGTGGTCAATTCATTTTGACCAACCTGATGTACACCAGCAGCAAGTGGGGCAGCCCGGCCTTGGCCTGGTCACAAGCGGTGACCGACGGCTGGTTTGCCTGCCAGGTCAACGAACTCGCTGGCCGCACCCATGGCAAGGTGCCCACCTATGCCTATGAGTTTGCAGACCGCACCGCGCCAGAGTTCATCCATGACCCCTACATGGCTTCGGGGGCATTCCACGCCGGCGACCTGCTGTATTGGTTCCAGACGGCGGTGGCCGACGCCCCGCTCACCCTCAACCCCGCCCAGAAGCGTCTGTCTGATCAGATGATGCGCTACTGGAAGCGCTTTGCGGAAACCGGCCAGCCCAACGACGCGAGCACGACCGACCCGGTCTGGCCTGCCTACAACGGCTTGACCACGCCTTACCTCACGCTGGTGCCAGACGCCATCACCACGCAGCAGTGGGGCGCCTTCCAGCGCGCGCACCAGTGCGGCACCTGGTCGCTGCTCTATGGCCTGCGCAGCCTGGGCGCGGTCTGACCTCCAGGCTCAGAGTTTGGGCAAGTCCATGGCCTGCGGGTCATGGCCTTGCGCTCGCAGCCAGTCGCGCAGGGCCAGGCCGGTGGCCGCAGGCCAGTAGCGCGCCTTGGCGGGTGGGATGCGCTTGTAATCCACCAGCTCTGCGTTGAGCGTGATCACGCCGGTCGCCGGCACGTGGTACGCCAGGATGATCTGGTTGAGCTTGTCGAACTTGTAGTGGCCAATGAAGTTCACCGCCTGGGCCTGCAGGCCCAACTCCTCCTGCACTTCTCTGGCCACGGCCTCTTCAGCGCTGGGGTCCGCCTTTTCCAGAAAACCGGTGATCAAGGCGTAAAACGGGACAGGCCAGGCCGCATTGCGCGCCAGGATCACGTCGCCCTCGTGCTCGACCACCGCCGCGACCACGGGCGTCGGGTTGTCCCAATGGACGTAGCTGCATTCGGAGGCGGTGCAGCGCAGGCGAATGGCCCCGTCCGTTGGCTGATCCGACAAGGGCTGGGCACACATGGGGCAAAACCGAAAGCGCATGGCGAACCTGTTGGAATGGTTGGCCTGACAGCATAGCGCTGCCGCTCAGCGCACGGGCATGCCCCCGCCGCCGCGCTTGAGTGCGTGTTCGATGGCGCCTGCGGTTTCGCCCAAGGTCTCGCGGTGCACGGCGTCCAGCGCCAGCCAGCGCGCCTGGAAGTCGGCCAGGGTCGCGTCGAACACGGTGCGGTCGTTGGCGGCGGTCACCAGGTCGTTGCCACCTTCGTCCGATTCGACCGCGATCAATTGGCGGTCAAAGGCCTTCTCGATGCGCTGGCGGATCATCCGCGACTGTGCCGTTTCGGCCTGCACATTGGCCACCATCAGGCCGTCTGCCTTGAGCGCCGCCCGCACGTGTTGGTAAAAGCCCCGGGAACAAAGCGGCTCGGGGATGCCCTGGCCGTCAAAGCCGTCCACCAGGATCAGGTCGTAGCGGCGCGGCGGCTGGCGCACGAAGGCGGCGCCGTCTGCACACACGATGCGGTGTCGGTCGTCGTCGGGCGGGATGAGGAAGCTGCCGCGCAGGTCGATCACGGCCTGGCTGATCTCCACCGTGGTCAAGTCGCAGTCGGGCAGGTGGCGGTGGAGGTATTTCAACATCGAGCCGCCCCCCAAGCCAATCATCAACACATGGCTCGGGCGCGGGTTGAAGAGCAGGGCGCCCATCATCGCGCGGGTGTAGTCCAGCACCAGTTCCTCCGGGCGATCCCGGTTCATGCAGCTCTGGATCAGTCGGCCCTCGAAGCTCAGCGACAAGGTCTGGCTGTTCTCGTGCAGGTGGGGCTCCACCTCGCTGGGGTCAAAAGGCGTCTGGGTCATGGTGTTCCGGCTCGGGCGCGCAGTCTCTCACAAGCGACACCTGCGGCACCGATACGCCATGTGGCGTATGGAGCGTTCCAGGGCCCCTCGGCACACTGAACCCATCTGATCAGCAACGGCTCGAAACACAGATCAAGCCGGGGTCGATCAGGAGACAAGCCCACCCACTTGCATCCAAACCGCTTCAAAGGAGCGCTTAGACATGAACATCTCTCGCCGTGCCGCCGTTCAAACCCTGACGGCTGTTTCCATGGGCGTTGCCGGTCTGGCATTCAGCACCATGGCTCAAGCCGCCGACACCATCAAGGTGGGCGTGCTGCACTCGCTGTCGGGCACCATGGCCATCTCGGAAACCGTGCTCAAGGACACCGTCCTGATGGCCATCGACGAGATCAACGCCAAGGGCGGTCTCCTGGGCAAGAAGCTGGAGCCGGTGGTGGTGGACCCCGCTTCGAACTGGCCGCTGTTCGCCGAAAAGGCCAAGCAGCTGCTGACGCAAGACAAGGTGGCCGTGACCTTCGGCTGCTGGACTTCGGTGTCGCGCAAGTCGGTGCTGCCGGTGTTCAAGGAAAACAACGGCCTGCTGTTCTACCCCGTGCAGTACGAAGGTGAAGAGCTCGAGAAGAACGTGTTCTACACCGGCGCCGCCCCCAACCAGCAAGCCATCCCTGCCGTCGAGTACCTGATGAGCAAGGACGGCGGTTCGGCCAAGCGCTTCGTGCTGCTGGGCACCGACTACGTCTACCCGCGCACGACCAACAAGATCCTGCGCGCCTTCCTGAAGTCCAAGGGCGTGGCTGACGCCGACATCATGGAGGAGTACACCCCCTTCGGTCACTCCGACTACCAGACCATCATCGCCAAGATCAAGAAGTTCGCTGCCGAAGGCAAGAAGACCGCTGTGGTCTCGACCATCAACGGCGACTCCAACGTGCCTTTCTACAAGGAACTGGGCAACCAGGGCCTGAAGGCCAAGGACGTGCCGGTCGTGGCCTTCTCGGTGGGTGAAGAAGAACTGCGCGGCGTGGACACCAAGCCGTTGGTGGGTCACCTGGCCGCCTGGAACTACTTCATGTCGATCAAGAACCCGACCAACGACGAGTTCATCAAGAAGTGGTCGGCTTACGCCAAGGCTCACAACATCGCCGGTCACAAGGACAAGCCCCTGACCAACGACCCGATGGAAGCCACCTACATCGGCATCAACATGTGGGCCCAGGCCGTGACCAAGGCCAAGTCCACCGATGTGAACAAGGTGATCGCCGCCATGGCCGGTCAAACCTTCAAGGCCCCGGGCGGCTTCATGTCCACCATGGACCCGAAGAACCACCACCTGCACAAGCCGGTGTTCATTGGCGAAGTGAAGGCCGACGGCCAGTTCAAGGTGGTCTGGAAGACCCCGGGCCCGGTCAAGGCCCAACCCTGGAGCCCCTTCATCGAAGGCAACGACAAGAAGAAGGACGAGCCTGACACCAAGTGATCTGTTGACGACCGGCGCCCACTGAGGTGTCGACAGTCAGCGCACGGAGCGGTTCACCCCGCTGGGGCTCAGTCCTGGCGGGGTGCTTTTTTTCAGGACAAGAAGTGATGCCACGTTTACGCAAACTGGCCGCGGCCACCCTGGTGGGCGCGCTGACCTGGGCGAGTTGGGGCGCTGCCCACGCGCTCACCCCCGAAGAGGCTTACGCCATCGCCGCCGGCGACAACGACGACCGTGTGGCGGCGCTGCAGAAGGTGGTCGCCAAGGGCGACCCCGCGCTGCCGGCCTTTCTGGAAGCCTTGGCGGGTGACCAGGTCAAGGTGGCGGGCAACCGTGCGTACATCGTCTATGGCGATGACGTCAAAGAGGCGGCCACGGGCGCAGCAGCCAAGCTGCCCGACGGTGCCGAAGACGTGGTCAACAACAACCGCATGAGCAGCGAGATCGACGCGGCCCTGGCCGCCGGCAAGCTCATGTCCACCGATGCGGCCGTGCGCGCCGAGGCCATCGAGGCCCTGAGCAACGCCGCCGACGAATCCAAGCTGGGGGCCATTGAGCAAGCCCTCCAGAAAGAATCCGACCCCAAGCTCAAGGTCAAGTTGTTGGCCGTTCGCGCCAAGGCGATGTTGGGTGCCCAGGCAGCTGACAAGCGCATCGAGGCGGTGAAGGCCTTGGGCGACATGGGCTCGCCCGAAGCACGTGCCTTGCTGATGGAACGCATGGCCGATGCCAGCGAGACCGACGCAGCGGTCAAGGGCGCCATGCAGGCTGCGCTGGACAAGGTCAACCGCCAGCTGGCCTGGGGTGAGTACGCCGGTGTGCTGTTCACGGGCATCAGCCTGGGCTCCATCTTGTTGTTGGCCGCGCTGGGTCTGGCGATCACCTATGGCCTGATGGGCGTGATCAACATGGCCCACGGCGAATTGATGATGGTGGGCGCTTACGCCACCTACCTGGTGCAAAACGTGTTCCGCAACCACCTGCCGGGCGCTTTTGACTACTACATCGTGGTGGCCATCCCTTGCGCCTTCCTGGCTGCGGCGGCGGTGGGAGCCATCCTGGAGCGCGGGGTGTTTCGCTTCCTCTACGGCCGTCCGCTGGAGACGCTGCTGGCCTCGTGGGGCATCAGCCTGGTGCTGATGCAGGCGGTGCGCTCGGTGTTCGGCGCGCAGAACGTGCAGGTCGAGAACCCGTCGTGGTTGTCGGGCGGCTTTGATGTGCTGAGCAACCTCACGCTGCCGTACAACCGTCTGGCCATCATCGCCTTCGCGGCGCTGGTGCTGGTGGGCATCTCGCTGCTGATCAGCAAGACGCGCCTGGGCCTGTTCGTGCGCAGCGTCACCCAGAACCGGCCAATGGCCTCGTGCATGGGCGTCAACACGGCCCGCGTCGACACCATGGCCTTCGCGCTGGGGGCTGGCATCGCCGGCCTGGCGGGTTGTGCCTTGTCTCAAGTGGGCAACGTGGGGCCTGACCTGGGTCAGAACTACATCGTGGACTCGTTCATGGTGGTGGTGACCGGCGGTGTGGGGCAGTTGGCCGGCACGGTGTACGCCGCACTCGGCCTGGGCCTGATCAACAAGTTCCTGGAAGGCTGGTCGGGTGCCGTGCTCGCCAAGATCATGGTGCTGGTGCTGGTGGTGATCTTCATCCAGAAGCGTCCGCAAGGCCTCTTCGCGTTCAAAGGCCGTGAGGCTTGACCCCTGATTCGAAAAAGGTTTGTATGACGACGAGTTCTGTCATGCCCAGCCCCAAAGGCGGGCTCATGTTGGGGGCCAAGGGCTGGATGGCGGTGTTCACCGCGCTGGTCGTGGTGGCCGTGTTGGCGCCGGTGCTCAATTTGCTGGTGCCCGAGGGTAGCCCGCTGCACTTGTCGGACTACCTGCTGGCGCTGGTGGCCAAGATCATGTGCTACGCCATCTGCGCGCTGGCCATGGACCTGATCTGGGGCTACACCGGCATCCTGTCGCTGGGCCATGGGCTATTCTTCGCACTGGGCGGCTATGGCATGGGCATGTACCTCATGCGCCAGATCGGCCGCGACGGCAGCTACCACGCAGACATCCCCGACTTCATGGTCTTCCTCGACTGGAAGACGGTGCCCTGGCACTGGACTTTCAGCGAGTCCTTCCTGGGGCAAATGCTGCTGGTGCTGCTGGTGCCTGGCCTGCTGGCTTTCGTGTTCGGCTTCTTCGCCTTCCGCAGCCGCATCAAGGGCGTGTACTTCTCGATCATCACGCAGGCGATGACCTTCGCCACCATGCTGCTGTTCTTCCGCAATGAAACCGGCTTCGGTGGCAACAACGGCTTCACCGACTTCAAGCGCATCCTGGGTGTCACCATCGCCCAGCCGTCCACCCGCATGGTGCTGTTCGTCATCACCGGGCTCACGCTGATCGGCTTCTTTTTGATGTCGCGCTGGCTGGTGAACACCAAGTTCGGCCGTGTGCTGCAGGCCATCCGCGATGCCGAAAACCGCGTCATGTTCTGCGGCTACAACCCGCTGGCCTACAAGCTGGGCATCTGGACGCTGTCGGCCGTGATGTGCGCCATCGCCGGGGCCTTGTACGTGCCGCAGGTCGGCATCATCAACCCCAGCGAGATGTCGCCGGCGGCCTCCATCGAGATCGCCATCTGGGCGGCCGTGGGTGGGCGGGCCACGCTGATCGGCCCCATCATCGGCGCCTTCTTCGTCAACGGGGCCAAGAGCTGGTTCACTGTGGCCTTCCCCGAGTTCTGGCTGTACTTCCTGGGTGCGCTGTTCGTGGTCGTCACCCTGTACCTGCCCGACGGCATCGTAGGCGGTGTGCGCAAGTTGCTCAACAAGAACGCCGAGGTGAAAGCATGACCCCCGATCTGATGGAAGAGGGCACGCGCACCCTCAACAAGGCCAAGGGCGTGGAGACCCAAGCCGGTGAGTCGGGTGGCCGCGAAGCCAGCTACGGCCATGTGCTCCAGGAAGACCAGCTGGATGTGCGCCACGGCTCCATCCTGTACCTCGACGACATCGAGGTCAGCTTCGACGGCTTCAAGGCGCTCAACAAGCTGAGCCTGGACATTTCGGTGGGTGAGATGCGCTGCATCATCGGCCCCAACGGCGCGGGCAAGACCACGATGATGGACGTCATCACCGGCAAGACCCGCCCGGACAGCGGCTCGGCCTTCTTTGGCTCCACCATCGACCTGCTCAAGAAGCGCGAAAACGAGATCGCCCAGATCGGCATCGGCCGCAAGTTCCAGAAGCCCACGGTGTTCGAGCAGCTCAGCGTGTTCGAGAACCTCGAGCTGGCGCTCAAGGCCGACCGCCGCGCCCGCGCCTCGGTGTTCTTCAAGCTCAGCGGCGAGCAGCTCGACCGCATCGGCGCCATGCTGCAGCTCATCCACCTGAAGGACCAGGCCCAGCGCACGGCCGGCCTGCTGTCGCACGGCCAGAAGCAGTGGCTGGAGATCGGCATGCTGCTGATGCAAGACCCCAAGCTGCTGCTGCTCGATGAGCCCGTGGCCGGCATGACCGACGAAGAGACCGAGCGCACCGCCGAGCTGTTCTTGTCGCTGGAGGGGGCGCACTCGCTGGTGGTGGTCGAGCACGACATGAAGTTCATCCACGAGCTGACCACCAATGGCGCCAACGCCGCCAAGAAGAAGGTGACCGTGCTGCACGAAGGCTCGGTGCTGGCCGAAGGCACGCTGGCCGACGTCCAGGCCAACGAGAAGGTCATCGAAGTCTATTTGGGCCGCTGAACCGCACGCGCCACAACACGAGTCCATCGCGAGATCAACATGCTCAAGGTCGAATCAGTCAACCAGTACTACGGCGGCTCGCACATCCTGCGCGGCCTGGATTTCGAAGCCAAGGTCGGCGAGGTCACGGTCATCCTGGGCCGCAACGGCGTGGGCAAGACCACCTTGCTCAAGAGCCTGATGGGCCTGGTGCCCATCAAATCCGGCAGCATCAGCCTGGACGGGCAGGGCATGGACAAGCTCAAGCCCTACGAACGGGTGCGCCGGGGTGTGGGCTACGTGCCACAGGGCCGCGAGATTTTCGGGCGCCTGACCGTGGCCGAAAACCTGGACATGGGGCTGGCTTCCAAGCCGGGCTCCACACCGCTGCCGCCTCAGCTATTTGAGCTGTTCCCGGTGCTCAAGCAAATGCTGCACCGCCGCGGGGGCGACCTGTCTGGCGGCCAGCAGCAGCAGCTCGCGATTGCCCGCGCCCTGGCGGCGGGCCCCAAATTGCTGATTCTTGACGAGCCGACAGAAGGCATCCAGCCCTCCATCATCAAGGACATCGGGCGCGCCATCCGCAAGCTGGCCGACGAGGGGCTCAATGGCCAGAAGATGGCTGTGGTCCTGGTGGAGCAGTTTTACGACTTCGCCGCCGAGCTGGCCGATCAATATCTGGTCATGGAGCGGGGTGAAATCATCCAGCGTGGCCGCGGCCAAAACATGGAAGCCGACGGGGTGCGCCAGCTCATGTCGATCTGACGGGGGCGTGCTGCGCGAAGCCCATTTTCCCTGGGTGGGTGGACGTTCGCCGGTAGACTCGCAGCCTTTCGGCCACCGGCTTCCTGGCAAGCCCGACGGTCTCGCTGATTTCGCATCTTGAAAGGTTGCCCCCATGCCCGTGATTTCCCAACCCTCCGGCCTGCAATACGAAGACGTGGTCGTCGGCTCCGGCGACGAAGCCAAGGCCGGCGCTTATGTCACCGTGCATTACACGGGCTGGCTGTATGAGAACGGCGAGCGTGGCGCCAAGTTCGACTCCAGCAAGGACCGCAACGACCCCTTCGAGTTCCCGCTGGGCGCTGGCCACGTGATCCGTGGTTGGGACGAAGGCGTGCAAGGGATGAAGGTCGGCGGCACCCGCATCCTGGTCATCCCCCCCCAGCTGGGTTATGGTGCCCGCGGCGCTGGCGGCGTGATTCCGCCCAACGCCACCCTGATGTTCGAAGTCGAATTGCTGGGCGTTTGAGTCCGGTTCGCGGTATTAATTCACATGTTTGCGCCCAGCCAGGAACACGTTCGCCGTTTCTTTTGTGAAACCTGGGCCAAATCCCGGGCTGGACAGCCTTTGACGCCGTTGGAAACCATTGCGGCAGATTGGCTGGCCCAGCATCCGGAATATGACAGCGATTTTGCAGACGTGGATTCCGCCCTGGCGGCGCAGTTCACCGTTCAGGAGGGGAAAACCAACCCCTTTCTGCACCTGTCGATGCACCTCTCCATCACGGAGCAAACCAGCATTGACCAGCCGCGCGGCATACGCGAAGCCGTGCGGGCTTTGGCCGAACGGCGCCATTCTTTGCACGAGGCACACCACGAGGTGATGGAAGCGCTCGGCGAAATGGTTTGGGAATCCCAGCGCTTTGGCCGCCCTTTTGATGGCGAAGCCTACATCGAGCGCATCCGGCAGCGCAGCGCTCGGTAATCCTCCTCGGTCGGGTTTGGCGCTCGACCTCAGCCGAGTGTGCACTAACGCACATCGGGCGAGCATTTCGTTGCAGTAGGGGCCCGATTTGGGGGGCATTCCCCCCGGAGCCGGGGTTGCATTGCCCCTAAACTCTCGGGGTATCTCCCTTAAGAGGATGGATTTCACATGCCCACGCTCGCCATGTCCGCCGGTAAAGTCACTGCCATTTGGGGCCAGGCTTTCCTGAAGCTCCCCAACGGCAAACTGCAAGCCCTGAAGGTGGGCGACAAGCTGCTGGGGGGCGAGAAGGTCATCACGAGCCAGGACGGCATCGTCGAGATCTCTCCGGCCAAGGGCCACCCCATCCTGGCCAAGCTTCACCCAGAGCCGGTGCTGGCGCAGCCAGAAATCGAAATCGAACCTGCTGCGGGCCCGGGCGGCGCCAGTGGCGGCATGTTGCCCGGCCTGCGTGTTGACCGCGTTCAAGAATCGGTTGGGCAGTTGGAGTTCCGATTCGACGACGGCGCGCGCCGCGGTGGCGGTGATCGTTTCGACGGCGAAGAAAAGCGCGTTGGCAGCAAGGGCAGCACGGTGTCCATCGCCGAATCGGTGACGGTCAACGAAGGCGTGGGCACGATCAGCTTCGTGATCAGCTTGGACAAGGCGTCCAACAAGCCGGTCACGGTGAACTACAGCACGCAGGACGGCACGGCGGTCGCCGGCCAGGACTACGTGGCCAAGCAAGGCTCGGTGACCTTCCAGCCAGGTGAGACGAGCAAGACCGTCACCATCCAGGTCACCAACGACGACACCTACGAAGGCCCGCAGTCGTTTGCCGTGCAGATCGACAGCGTCTCCGGCGCGAACAAGTCTGCCAGCCAGGATGTGGCCCTCGTCATCATCAATGACGACGGCACGGGCAAGTTCAACCAGCCCGATGCCCAGCCTGACGATGACCGTCCGGTGCTGGCGGTGGCTGGCGACAACGCCGACGAAGGCTCGCCCTTGGGCTTTGTGGTGAGCTTGTCGCAGCCTTCGACCACGGCGGTCAAGGTGTCGCTCACTTTGGCGCCGGGTGGCGCCGGCAGCGAAGCCGCGTCCGTGGCCGACGACACCAGCGGCCTGCTGGAAATGGAAACCTCGCCTGGTGTGTGGGTGCCGGTCAACGGCAACGCCATCACGTTTGAGCCGGGCGTGACCGAAGTGCGTGTGCGTGTGGCCACCACCGACGACGCCGCTCACGAAAACACCGAATACCTCAAGTTGCAGGCCAAGGTGGAGTCTGGCGTGACCGCCAACACCGAAGCCAGCGGCCAGGCCGCGATCATCGACAACGACCCGGACACCGTGGTCGTCAGCGTCGACCCCTTGGTGTCTGACGCCAAGGTGGCTGAGGGCGCCGACCTGATCTACAAGGTCGTGCTGAGCCAGGCCAGCGACCAGCCCACGACCTATGCCTTCGCCCTGGGCGGCGGCACCGTGGACGGCGACGACATCGGCACGGTCGCGTTCAGCGACGGCGTCGAGATCAATGCCGACGGCACGATCACCGTGCCGGCAGGTGTGTCCAGCTTCACCATCACCGTCCCCACCATCCAGGACGATGTCAAGGAAACCAATGAGACCTTGCCGCTGACCGTGGGCGGCAAGACCGCCAACGGCACCATCCTCGACGACGACGCCACCCCGACCATCCAGTCCGTGGAGCCAGGCGAGCCCGGCACTGGCGACGACAGCGTGACCGAAGGCTCGCCGCTGGTCTTCAATGTGGCGTTGAGCAATGCTTCTGCCTCGCCGACCACCTTTGCCTTCGAACTGGGGGCAGGCACGGCTGGCGCTGGCGACATGGGCAAGCCAGTGTTCAGCGATGGCGTGGTGCTCAATGCCGACGGCACCATCACCGTGCCGGGCGGCGTGACCAGCTTCTCGGTCACGGTGCCGACGGTGGACGACACGACCAAGGAGGCCGCCGAGACGGTGCCCCTGACCATTGGCGGTGTGGCCGCCACCGGCACCATCGAAGACAACGACACCACGCCCACGATCCAGTCGGTCGAGGCGGGGGCGCCTGGCCTGGCTGGTGACGCCGTGACCGAAGGCGAAGACATCGTCTACACGGTCAAGTTGAGCCACGC
>JBEEJT010000243.1:0-2871 GCA_041169085.1 Pseudomonadota bacterium
CATCGGCCGAGCACTTGGGGCAAGTTATCATTTCGCCCCGGCTGGCCGTGCGGGTCTTGACCAGTTGTCCTCACCAATTCATCGCTTGGGTTTATCAAGCTCGTTTCGTGCGTCTCAATTCCATCAAGCTCTCAGGGTTCAAGTCCTTCGCTGAACCCACCACCTTTCAGCTGCCCGGGCAACTGGTGGGTGTGGTGGGGCCCAACGGCTGCGGCAAGTCCAACATCATGGATGCCGTGCGCTGGGTGCTGGGCGAGAGCAAGGCGTCCGAGTTGCGCGGCGAGTCGATGCAGGACGTCATCTTCAATGGCACGACCACCCGCAAGCCGGCCAGCCGCTCCAGCGTGGAGCTGGTCTTCGAGAATGCCGATCACCGTGCCGGCGGGCAATGGAGCCAGTTTCTGGAGATCGCCGTCAAGCGGGTGCTGACCCGCGATGGCAATAGCAGTTACTACATCAACAACCAGCCGGTGCGGCGGCGCGATGTGCAGGACGTCTTTCTGGGCACGGGCCTGGGGCCGCGCGCATACGCCATCATTGGCCAGGGCACCATCAGCCGCATCATTGAATCCCGCCCCGAGGAGTTACGCCTGTTTCTGGAGGAGGCTGCCGGTGTCTCCAAATACAAGGAACGCCGGCGTGAAACCGAAAACCGGCTCCACGACACGCGAGAGAACCTGACCCGGGTCGAGGACATCCTGCGTGAGCTGAACGCGAATCTGGAACGCTTGGAAAAGCAGGCCGAGGTCGCCCGGCGCTACAAGGCCTTGCAGTCCGAGGTCACGCTCAAGCAACACCAGCAGTGGTTTTTGAAGCGCGCCGATGCCCTGGCCGACCAGACCCGCGTGCATTTAGAAGCTGAAAGCGCCAAAACCGCTCTGGAGGCCAGGGTGGCAGACGTGCGCCATATCGAGGCCGATCTGGAAGCGATACGCCAGGCCCATTACGCCGCGGGTGATCTGGTCAATCAGGCCCAGGGCCGCCTTTACGAAGCCAGCACCGATGTGGGCCGGCTAGAGGCCGAGATCCGGTTCGTGGTGGAGGGGCGTCAGCGCGTGGAGCAACGCCTGGCCACCCTGCATGAACAAACCGGACAATGGGCCAGCCGACGGGACGACGCGCAAACCGAACTGGAGAACCTGGCTGAGCTCGCCTTGGTGGGCGAAGAAAGAGCCGAGTTGCTGGCCGCGCAAGTAGAGGAGCAGGCCCTGGCTCTGCCGGACCTGGAGGATGCCGTGCGTGCGGCCCAGAAATCCGCCAATGAGCAGCGGACCTCCGTAGCCGCCGTGCAGCAGCAAATACAGGTCCTGGCGGCCGAGCAGCGCAGCATGGACGAGCAATCCCGTCAGTTGGGGCAGCGACGCGAGCGGCTGACTGTTGATCGCAAGGCCCTGGCTGCGCCCGACGACGCCCGTCTGGATCTGTTGCAAGCGCAGCTGGGCCAGGCTCAGGAGGTCGCCGATGTGGCCGACGCGCGCCTGCACGAGCTGCAGGACTCGGTACCCGTGCTGGACGAGTCCCGCCGCCGCTGCCAGCAGGCCGTGAATACCGACACTGCCCGCCTGTCTGAGCTGGCCGCCCGCCTGGAGGCCCTCAAGGCCTTGCAGGAAAAAGTGCGTACCGACGGCAAGCTCAAGCCCTGGCTAGCCAAGCATGGACTCGATGGCCTGAGTGGCCTGTGGACGCGCGTGCACATCGAGCCCGGCTGGGAAAACGCCCTGGAAGCCGCCCTGCGCGAGCGCCTGGGGGCGCTGGAAGTGTCCAGGCTGGAGATGGTGCGCGGCTTCCTGGGTCAAAACGCCCAGGATGCGCCGCCCGCCAAGCTGGCTTTTTTCAGCCCACCTGATGTGCCGCCAGGGCCGAGCGTGTCTGGCTTGGCGCGGCTGGCGGATTTGCTGCGTGTGCCCGACGTGGGTTTGCGTGCGGTGCTGACCGACTGGTTGCACGTGTGCTTGGTGGCCAACAGTCTGGAAGACGCCTTGGCGCTGCGCGACAAGCTTCAGAGCGGCGAGACCATCTACCTGCCCACGGGCCACGCCGTGACCCGACACAGCGTGAGTTTTTATGCGCCCGACAGCGAGCAAGCTGGCCTGCTGGCCCGGGCCCAGGAAATCGACAACCTGGACAAGGAGCTTCGGGCCCAGACCCTGATTTGTGAGGAGGCTCGCTCCGGTCTGGTGCGGGCCGAGGCGGCTTATGCCGATGCCAGCCAGCGCCTGATGGGCGCGCGGCGAGAGGCCACCGAGTCCCGCCAGCAAGCCCACACCTTGCAAGTGGAGCTGCTGCGTCTGCAGCAACTGGCTGATCAATCCCGGGCCCGCAGCCAGCAAATCGAAAGCGATCTGGCGGAAGTGGATGAGCAACTTGACGGCCTGCAGGAGCGCCGAGTCATGGCCGAGGCACGGCTTGAAGAGCTGGACCTGCAGTTGGCAGATGCCCAGGAGCGGCATGCCCAACTGGACGACCGGGTGATGGAAGCCGAGCGCAAGCTGCAGGTCTGCCGTGAGCAGCAACGCGGCTTGGAACGCCAGGCGCAGGAGGCTGCGTTTTCCCTGCGTACCCTGGATGCCCGCCGCGCCGAGCTGACCCGCACCATCGACACGGCGATACAGCAGGCCACATCGGTGCAGGCGGAGCTGCAACGTGCGCACGACGAACTGTCGCGGCTAACTGACGCTGCGGCGCAGGCGGGGCTGCAAAATGCACTGGCCTTGAAGCTGGATTGCGAGCGGGCGCTGGGTGCCAAGCGCAGCGAGTACGACGAGTTGACTGCCAAACTGCGTGCCAGTGACGAGCGCCGGCTGACGCTGGAGCGCGAGCTGGAGCCCCTGCGTCAGCGCATCACCGAATTCCAGCTGAAGGAGCAAGCCT
>JBEEJT010000244.1:0-2760 GCA_041169085.1 Pseudomonadota bacterium
CCGCGTGCTGGGAACGGTCGCCGCTGGTGCTGGTGATGCGCTGCAGCGCCTCTTCGCACTGCGAGAAGTCGGCGTTGGCGAAGGCAATGACGGCTTCGTCCAGTTCGGGGTCGTGCACCGCTTCGCTGACTTCCACCGCGAACGGGTTGGAAAAGTCCGTGGTCTCCGCCAGCATGCCAGGGGCGGGCTGCGCCGGCAGCGCGGGCTCTCTACCCGGCGGCATGGCGCTGTCGAACACCACCGGTGCCAGCGGGGGCAACCCAGAGTGCATGGTGACCGGCGCCGGTGCTGACGCAGGCGGTATGGCGAAGTCCGGTAGCGGAGCCTGGGCCGGGCTGCGGAAGGCCGGTTCGTCAAAGGACATGGGCGGCAGGGCCGCCCTGGCCGGGGCCGCTGGGGGCAGGGGCGGGCTGTAGGCCCCAGGCCCGCGACCGCGGCCGGTGTTGCTGCTGAAGCCGGCATCGCCGCCGACCATCTGCTGCTCGATCTCGTCGATCTTGGCTTTCACGCCGTCTGGCCGGGCCGTGCCGGCGTCGGGCAGGCGCACTTCGGAATCGTCCAGCCGCGACGACGTACCCAGCGTGGCCAGTTGTTCCGGTGACAGGCCTTCGCGGCGCACGCGGCGCAGCATGTCGAACTCGCGCTTGCGCACGAAGTCGTTGCGCCGCTTGCGCTCGATCATGGCCTTGAGCTCGGACTTTTCGAGCTCCAGATCTTGCGCGTCGGCTTGGGGCGAGCTGAGTTCCGTCCAGTCGGTCGCCGGGTTCGCGACGAAGCGCACCACCTTGCGGAAAAAGCTCTCGTTCTCGGCCATTACGGTGCCCCCAAGCTCGCTAGCGCTCAATCACCGAACATCTTCTGCTTCATTTCACGGCGTTGCTGGGCTTCGAGCGACAAAGTCGCCGTGGGGCGCGCAATCAAGCGTGCCAAACCGATGGGCTCGCCGGTTTCGTCGCAGTAGCCGTACTCGCCAGTGTCGATGCGCGCCAGCGACTGGGCGATCTTCTTCAGCAGCTTGCGTTCGCGGTCGCGCGTGCGCAGCTCCAGCGCATGCTCTTCCTCGATCGTGGCGCGGTCCACCGGGTCGGGGACGATGGAGGTGTCCTCGCGCAGGTGCTCGGTGGTTTCGCCGGCGCTGGACAACAAGTCGTCCTTCTGCTGCTGCAGCCGGGCGCGGAAGAAGTCAAGCTGCTTCTCGTTCATGTACTCCGACTCCGGCATGGCCTGGAGTTCGGCGTCGGTCAGTTCGCGGCCGGCCTTGGCCTTCCAGGCGTTGGCGAGCTTGGGGTCTATCTTCTGTGCAGTCTTGGGCAATTCGGCCGTCTCAGTCATCGGTCTTGCGGCGGGTTTGGCCGCGGGGGCAAATCGATCAGTGAACCGGTTCGCCAGGGGCGCCGGTGCGGGTTGGGGCATGACGGCCGCAGCTTTTGCGGCCGCCTTGGCGGACGTGGTCTTGCCCGCCGCTGCAGCCTTTGTTTCGGGCTTGGCTGCTGTTTTGGCCACGGCGGTCGGGGTCTTGGCCGCCTGCTGGGCGGGCGCGGTCTTGGCGGGTGCCGCCGTCGCCGCGACGGCAGCTGTCTTGCTGTTGGCCGCTGCCTTGGCCGTTGGCTTGCTCACGGGGACCTCCTCCCCTTTCGGGAACGCTAGTACAGACCGCTGGATCAGACCGTCTCGCCCGCATGCTTTTGCATGCGTCCTTGAAAGCCGGGCTGACCTTCAAGGCGCGCGGATTGTAGCCACGCCTTTCGGCCGCTTCGCGTGAGCGTCCGCCCAGGCGTCTTCCCAGGGCCCACGGGGGTCAGACCAGGCACTGCTCCAGGCCTTGCAGCAGCACGTCCTTGGGCAGGTCGATGCCGATGAACACCACCTTGGAGCCCTTTTCCTCGCCCGGCGCCCACTTGGGGCCCAGGTCGCTGCCCATCAGCTGGTGCACACCCTGGAAGATCACCTTGCGGTCGCTGCCCTTCATGAACAGCACACCCTTGTAGCGCAGCATCTTGGGCCCGTAGACCTGCACGATGGCGCCCAGGAAGTCTTCCAGCTTGGCCGGGTTGAAGGCCTTCTTGCTGCGGAAGACGAAGCTCTTCACATCGTCGTCGTGGGCGTGGTGCTTGTGGGACGGGTGGTCGCAGTGCTCACCATGCTCATGGTCGTGATCATGGTGGTGGTCGTGGCCATGGTGGTGGTCATGCCCGTGGTCGTCGGCCTTCAGGAAGTCGGGGTCTATGTCCAGCTTGGCGTTCAGGTTGAAGCCCTTCAGGTCAAAGACCTCGGCAATCGGCACCTCGCCGAAGTGCACCTTGCGCTGCGGTGCACGCGGGTTCATGTGCTTGATGCGGTGGATCAGCGCGTCCACCTCGGCCGCGTCCACCAGGTCGCTCTTGCTGATGAAGATCTGGTCGGCGAAACCGATCTGCCGGCGTGCTTCCTGGCGCGTGTCCAGCGTCTGGTCGGCGTGCTTGGCGTCCACCAGGGTCAGCACGCTGTCCAGCAGGTAGCTTTCGGCGATCTCGTCGTCCATGAAGAAGGTCTGCGCCACGGGGCCAGGGTCGGCCAGGCCGGTGGTCTCGATGACCACGCGGTCGAACACCAATTCGCCCTTGCGGCGCTTCTCGGCCAGGTCGCTCAGCGTGCTGCGCAGGTCTTCGCGTATGGTGCAGCAGACGCAGCCGTTGCTCATCTGGATGACCTGTTCATTCGTGTCGGCCACCAGGATCTCGTTGTCGATGTTCTCTTCACCGAACTCGTTCTCGATGACGG
>JBEEJT010000245.1:0-13881 GCA_041169085.1 Pseudomonadota bacterium
GAAGAGAACTCGGTGATCTCGATGGGCGTGTACATCGGCCAGTCGACCAAGATCTACGACCGCGCCACCGGCGAAGTGTCGTATGGCCGCATCCCCGCCGGCTCGGTGGTGGTGTCGGGCAACCTGCCCTCCGCCGATGGCAAGTACAGCCTGTACTGCGCCGTGATCGTCAAGCGCGTGGACGCCCAAACCCGCTCCAAGACCAGCATCAACGACCTGCTGCGCGGCGCCTGAGCCACAAAACCACCGGTTCTCCCGGAACCGGTTTCCCGAAGGGGCCGCTATGCTTCGCGCTGCGGCCCTTTTTTCATGATGCGGGCCTGGCATTCCCCTTCAGGAGTTGATCGATGAGCGGTGGCAATCTCGAACGCGTGTTGCGCCTGATGGCGGAAAAAAAGGCGTCTGACGTCTTCCTGTCGGCGCGCACGCCCATCCTGATCAAGATCCACGGTCAGATCATGCAGCTGACCGACCAGGTGCTCACGCCCTCGCAGCCGCGCCAATTGCTCTCCGAAATGATCTCGCCCACGCAGATGGAAGAGCTCGACGAGACCGGCGAGCTCAACCTGGGCATCACCATCCCTGGCGTGGCCATCTTCCGCTTGAGCGCGTTCAAACAGCGCGGCTCCGTGGCTGCGGTGTTCCGCCACATCCCCAGCGACATCCCGGCGCTGGACACGCTCAACGTGCCGCCCGTGTTGAGCGACCTGGTGCTGCAAAAGCGCGGGCTCATCTTGCTGGCCGGTGCCACGGGCTCCGGCAAGAGCACCACGCTGGCCGCCATGCTGGAACACCGCAACCAGCGCATGACGGGCCACATCCTCACCATCGAAGACCCATTGGAGTTCCTGTTCTCCAACAAGAAGTCGATCGTGAACCAGCGCGAGGTGGGCCGCGACACCCAATCGCTGCAAATTGGCCTGAAGAACGCGCTGCGTCAGGCGCCCGATTGCATCCTGATCGGTGAAATCCGAGACCGCGAGACCATGACCGCGGCGCTGTCTTATGCGCTGTCGGGCCACTTGGTGTTGTCCACCCTGCACGCCAACAACAGCTACCACGCCATGGGGCGCATCTTGTCGTTCTACACGCCGGAAGCCCGCCCCGCCCTGCTGTCCGACCTGGCTTCGGGCCTGAAGGCCATCGTCTCTCAGCGGCTCATCAAGTCGACTTCGGGCGGGCGCGTGCCCGCCGTGGAAGTGCTGCTGAACTCGCAACTCGTGGGTGAGTTGATCGAAAAGGGCGACTTCACCGGTGTGCGCGAGATCCTGGAAAAGTCCATGGCCGAAGGGTCACAGAGTTTCGAGGAAGACCTGGCGCGCCTGATCACCGAAGGCCAGATCTCGCGCGACGAAGGCCTGATCAACGCCGATTCGCCCACCAACCTGATGTGGCGCATGCAAAACGACCTCACCACCAAGACCAAGGCCGCGCAACCCCAGGATCAGGACGACGACGGCCCCTCGTTCACCGAAATCACCCTGGATGTGCACCACGACGAGGGCAACGCCACGCGCTTCTGATCAGTTTGCTGCACACTCTCGGGCGCCGCGCCACCTCAGGTTGCGGCGCCTTTTTCATTTGCCAGCTGCCATGTCCGACCGCGCCACCCTTCGTCTGCTTGAAGCCCTGATCGCCCGCCCCTCCGTCACCCCGAAAGACGAAGGCTGCCAGGCCATGATGAGCGAGCGCCTGGGCGCCATCGGTTTCGAGTCGACCACCCTGACCTGGGGCCCTGAAGACGCGCCGGTGACCAACCTGTGGGCCGTGCGCACCGGCCGCCGCATCAGCGACACCGACGCCGGCCCCACCTTGGTCTTCGCCGGCCACACCGACGTCGTGCCCACCGGCCCGCTCGAGCAGTGGAGCTCGCCGCCCTTCGTGCCCACCCACCGCGACGGCCAGCTCTACGGCCGAGGCGCCGCCGACATGAAGTCGTCGCTGGCGGCCATGGTGGTGGCCTGCGAAGAGTTCGTGGCCGCCCACCCTGAGCACACCGGCCGCATCGCCTTTTTGATCACCAGCGACGAGGAAGGCCCCTCGGTGGACGGCACCGTGAAGGTGTGCGAGTGGCTGAAGGCGCGCGGCGAGCGGCTGGACGCCTGCATCGTGGGCGAGCCCACCTCGGTCGAAACCCTGGGCGACATGATCAAGAACGGCCGCCGGGGCTCGCTGTCGGGCAAGTTGCGCGTCAAGGGCGTGCAAGGCCACATCGCCTACCCGCACCTGGCCAAGAACCCCATCCACCTGGCCGCACCGGCCCTGGCCGAGCTCACCACCATCGTCTGGGACCAGGGCAACGCCCACTTCCCGCCCACCAGCTGGCAGATGTCCAACATCCACGCCGGCACGGGCGCCAACAACGTCATCCCGGGCGAGCTGGTCATCGACTTCAACTTCCGCTTCTCGACCGAATCCACGCCCGAAGGCCTGCAGCAGCGCCTGGAAGACGTGCTGCGCAAGCATGGCCTGGACTTCATGATCGACTGGACGCTGGGTGGCTGCCCCTTCCTGACGGGCGAAGGCCCGCTGGTGGCCGCCATCGGCGCCGCGATCAAGGAAGCCACGGGCGTGACCACCGAGCTGTCCACCAGCGGCGGCACCTCGGACGGCCGTTTCATCGCCCAGATCTGCCCGCAGGTGGTGGAATTTGGCGCGCTGAACGCCAGCATCCACAAGATCGACGAACACGTGAAGGTGGCCGACCTGGATCCGCTCAAGGACATCTACCGCCGCACGCTGGAAAAGCTGCTGCCGGACGCCTGAGCCGCGTGACTGCGCACGCGAGGGCTGTTAACCTCCCGCCCTTGCCGATCCCTGATCCGACTCCCCGGGGCGCCTGACTGGCGCCCTTTGTCTTGCTGCCATGACCACCCCAGCCCCCACCGTCGCCACCGCCATCGCCCAGGCCACCGCCCAACTCGACGCCGCCCAGGTGTCGTATGGCCACGGCACCGCCTGCGCCCACGACGAAGCCACTTGGCTGGTGCTGTGGCGCCTGGGCCTGCCGCTGGACGAGCTCGATGGCGTGGCCGACCGCCCCGTAACCGCCGAGGAACAAGCCGCCATCGACACCCTGGTGCAGCAGCGCATCGCCACGCGCAAGCCGGCCGCCTACCTGACGCAAGAAGCCTGGCTTCAAGGCGTGCCCTTCTACATCGACGAGCGCAGCATCGTGCCGCGCTCGTTCATCGCCGAGGTGCTGGCCCTGGGCACCGCCGACGAAGCCCTGAGCGACCAGACCCAGCGCGTGCTCGACTTGTGCACCGGCAACGGCAGCCTGGCCGTACTGGCCGCCATGGCCTACCCCGACGTGACCGTCGACGCCGCCGATTTGAGCGATGACGCCCTGGCCGTGGCCCGCATCAATGTCGACAAGCATGGCCTGCAAGACCGCATCCGCCTGCTGCACAGCGACGGCCTGCAAGGCGTTGAAGGCCCCTACGACCTGATCCTGTGCAACCCGCCGTATGTGAACGCGCAATCCATGGCCGCTCTGCCCGCCGAATACCAGGCCGAGCCGGCCATGGCCTTGGGATCGGGCACCGACGGCATGGACTTCTGCCGCACCCTGCTGCAGGCCCTGCGCGACGACACCGCCCGCTACCTCAGCCCCAACGGCGTGCTGGTGCTGGAGATCGGCAACGAACAGGCGAACTTCGAAGCCGCCTTCCCCGACCTGCCCGTGTTCTGGCTGCCCACCAGCAGCGGCGACGAGCAAGTCATGCTCATCACCGCCGAGATGCTGTCCGAATCGGGCTTCACCATCGTCACCGCTTGAGGTTGCGCGCATGATCGTCCTCAAGAACGTCACCCTGCTGCGCGGCAGCAAGCCCGTGCTGCAAGACGCCAGCGTCACCCTGCACCCGGGCGAAAAGGTCGGACTGATCGGCCGCAATGGCGCGGGCAAATCGTCGCTGTTCGCCATGCTGACCAACCGCCTGCTGCCCGATGCCGGCGACTGCAGCATCCCGCCCAGCTGGCTGCAGCCCGGCGGCATGGCCGAAGTGGCGCAGAACATGCCCGAGACCGACGAGCCCGCCACCGCCTTCGTGCTGCAGGGCGACACCCGCCTGATGGCCGCCCGCGCTCAACTGGCGGCGGCCGAAGCGGCGGACGACGGCCATGCCATCGGTGATGCCCATGCCGCACTGGCCGATGCCGGCGACTTCGACGCCTCGGCCCGCGCGCAGGCGCTGCTGCTGGGCCTGGGCTTTCGGCCCACGCAGCTGCAATCGCCCGTCAACAGCTTTTCGGGTGGCTGGCGCATGCGCCTGCAGCTGGCCCGGGCGCTGATGTGCCCCTCCAAGCTGCTGCTGCTCGACGAGCCCACCAACCACTTGGACCTCGACGCCCTGGTCTGGCTGGAAGGCTGGCTGCAGCGCTACGAAGGCACGCTGCTCATCATCAGCCACGACCGCGAGTTCCTGGATGCCATCACCCGCGTGACGGTGCACCTCGATGAAGGCCAGCTCACCCGCTACACCGGCGGCTACACGGCGTTCGAGGCCATGCGCGCCGAGCGCCTGACCCAGCACCAGGCCGCGTTCGAGAAGCAGCAAGACCGCATCGCCCACCTGCAAAAGTTCATTGACCGTTTCAAAGCCAAGGCCACCAAGGCCCGGCAGGCGCAAAGCCGCGTCAAGGCGCTGGAGCGCATGGAAAAGCTGGCCCCGGTGCTCACCGCCAGCGACTTCGAGTTCGAGTTCCCCCAGCCCGACAGCCTGCCCAACCCGATGCTCGTGATGAACGGCCTGCACTGCGGCTACGCGCAAGAGGCAGGCGATCCCGTCACCATCGTCAAGGATGTGAACCGCTCGGTGCTGCCGGGCCAACGCATCGGCATCCTGGGTGCCAACGGCCAGGGCAAATCCACCCTGGTCAAGACGCTGGCGCACATGCTGACGCCGGTCGCCGGCGTGGTGACCGAGGGCAAGGGCTTGAGCATCGGCTACTTCGCCCAGCAAGAACTGGACGTGCTGCGCCCGGATGACGGCCCGCTGACGCACATGATCCGCCTGGCCAAGCAGGTCAGCCCCAACGCCCGCGAGCAAGAGCTGCGCGACTTCCTGGGGCGGTTTCGCTTCACCGGCGACATGGTCAACCAGCCCGTGGGCGAGTTTTCAGGCGGCGAAAAGGCCCGCCTGGTGCTGGCCCTGGTGGTGTGGCAGCGCCCCAACCTGCTGCTGCTCGACGAACCCACCAACCACCTCGACCTCACCACCCGCGAGGCGCTGAGCATTGCCTTGAACGAGTTCGAGGGCACCGTGATGCTGGTCAGCCACGACCGCGCACTGCTGCGCGAGGTGTGCGACGAGTTCTGGCTGGTGACGCGCGGTGGCGTTGCCCCGTTTGACGGCGACCTGGACGACTACCAGCGCTGGCTGAAAGACCAGGCCAAGCAATTGGCGGCAGAAGCTGCAGCGGCCGAATCGGCCTCTGCCGGCGCCACGAACGCCGCCACCGCCCTGCCCGACGCCGCCTCGGGCGGCAACCGCAAGGAAGACCGCAAAGCCCAGGCCCAGGCCCGCCAGCGCAAGGCCGAGCAGGCCAAGCCGCTCAAAGCTAAGCTCGCCAAGGTCGAAGCCGCCATGGCGAAGGACCAGGCCGAACAGGCCGAGCTCAACGACAAGCTGGCCTCAGGCGCGTTGGGCACCAGCGAGTTTGCGGAGGTGGGCAAGCGCCTGAAGGCCCTGGCCGATCAGATCGAAGAAGCCGAACTGACCTGGCTGGGCCTGAGCGAAGAGATCGACAACATCATGCGTGAAGACGCAACTTGATCTTTTCCGCCTGTTCCTGGCAGCTCAGGCAATGCGTGGTCCAGGGCACGGCATGGAGTCGTGCCGCCTCGATCTGCTCACCACAGTCGGCACATTCGCCATAGAGCCCCTCGGCCATCCTCGCGAGGGCCAACTTGACCTCGGCGAGCAAGCCGTCTTCGTGGTGGATCTGGGCGATGACTTCGTCCTGCGTCTCGGCCGCCAGGCCCGCCTCCGAGCCCGCGATGAACGCGTTGCTGCTTTCAGAAGGGGGCTCGGCCAGGCGGCCACGCAATTCCGCCTCCCTTTGGTCGAGTTCGACCGCCATTTCCTGCAAGCGCAAGCGCAGGTTTTCGTGGCTGGCCGGGCTCAAGCGGTCGGTTTGCACGGTGGTGCGGCTCATGGTCTGCTCCTCTTGGGGGTTCGGCGGGCGGTCAACGACCGCCCTCGCCTTCAGACTAGGACAAGCCCTGAGCGCTGCCCTTGCCGCACATCAACCCTCGCCTCGCTGCCGTGGCGGGCCGCCCACGCCCCCGCTGCGCCCATCGGGCCCACATGCTGAAAAACCCGGGATCGCCATGCGGTCAAATCGCCAGTTTTCAGTGCTAATCTCACTAAATCGTTGATTCAACAAGGTTGACGAGCGCGACTCGCGCCACTAGTCTTGCGACCCATGCATTTTTGGAACCGGTCAGCCCTACGCTCCAGCCTCCTTGGCGCGCTGTTGTGCACCCTGATGGTGCTGGCAGACGCGGCCCACGCGCAGGCTGCGGCGGTCGCCACGACCGCTGCCGCCACCCCTGCGGTGACCGCAGGCAACGGCCCCGTGAACCTGCCTCCGACCGCCGCCGGCACCCCAGCCCCGCGTGGCAACAGCGGCTCCGGCAACCCATCGGGCGGCGCTCAGGCCACGGAAGCCACCCGCAAGAATGAAGGCGAAGGCCGCGACCTCTCCTGGTTGCCCGCCGACCTCATCCCCAAATTGGTCAGTTCAGCCACCAGCAACAACAGCGGCGGCGCGTCCACCGCCGACACGTCCGACCCGGTGTTGCGCTACCTGAACGACAAAGGCCTGCTGCCGAACACGCGGCCCGTGGTCGAAATGGCGCAGCAGGTGCGCAACAAAGCCACCGACGTGGCTTCTGACTTGGTCGTCAGCGCCATGACCTTCCTGGGCGTGCCTTACCGTCGCGGGGGGCAATCGCGCGAAGCCGGCTTCGATTGCAGCGGCTTCACCCGCCATGTGTTCGAAAACACCGTGGGCCTGATCCTGCCGCGCCGTGCGGCCGAGCAAGCCAACTCCCCCGACTTGGCCCCGGTCGCCAAGACCGAACTCAAGCCTGGTGACCTGGTGTTCTTCAACACGATGCGCAACACCTTCTCGCACGTGGGCATCTACATCGGCGACAACAAGTTCATCCACTCGCCCCGTTCAGGCGGCAAAGTGCGCGTGGAAGACATGCGCGAAGCCTACTGGCAGCAGCGCTACGACGGCGCCCGCCGCGCCCCTGGGATGGGCGCCCGAGCCGCCGCTGCCGCCACGGCTGCGGCCGCGAACTGAAGCCCCCCGAGAGCCGCTTGCCCCTGCCCCATGCCGGGCCACTGGCCTGACCTCAGGCAAAAGTGCCGCGAGCGGCTTAAGCTGTCGCAGACATGTCCTTGCCAGAAACCCCACGGACGACGCCGCTGAGCCGCATCCCGATCGCGGCAGCCGGTCCGGCCAGTCCCAGCTTGCTGCCCCTGAGCCGCCCCCACTTCGCAGCGCCCAGCTCCGCTCCGCTGCAAGATCGCTTGGGCCGACCGCTCACCGACCTGCGCATTTCGGTCACCGACCGCTGCAACTTCCGCTGTGGCTACTGCATGCCCCGCGACGTCTTCGGGCCTGACCACGCCTTCCTGCCCCACGCCGACCTCTTGCGCTTCGAAGAGATCGTCCGCGTGGCCCGAGTCATGGTCAGCTTGGGCGTGCGCAAGGTCAGGCTCACCGGCGGCGAACCACTCCTTCGCAAAGATCTCCCCACCCTGATCGCCCAACTCGCCGAGTTGCGCACGCCGGACGGCCAGGCGCTCGACTTGGCGCTCACCACCAACGGCACCTTGCTCGCGCGGCAAGCGTCCGCGCTCCGGGCCGCCGGCCTGCAACGCGTCACCGTCAGCCTCGACGCCCTGGACAACGCGCTCTTTCAGCGCATGAGCGACGCCCGCATCTCGGTCGACGAGGTGCTGGCGGGCATCGATGCCGCGCAAAGCGTCGGCCTGGGCCCGGTGAAGGTCAACATGGTGGTGCAGCGCGGCGTCAACGACCACCAGATCCTGCCGATGGCGCGCCATTTCCGAGGCCAAGGCATTGCCCTGCGCTTCATCGAGTTCATGGACGTGGGTCAATCCAACGCCTGGCGCCTCGACCAGGTGCTGCCCAGCGCGGACGTGCTGAAGTTGCTGCAGTCTGAGTTCTCGCTTCGCCCCCTGGTGGCCGACGCCCCCGGTGAAACCGCCCAGCGTTGGGCCCACACCGACGGTTCGGGCGAGCTGGGCTTCATTTCCAGCGTGACCCAGGCTTTTTGTGGCGACTGCAGCCGCCTGCGCCTCTCCACCGACGGGCGACTCTACACCTGCTTGTTTGCCAACCAGGGCCACGACCTGCGTGCGGCCCTGCGTGCGCCGCAGCCTTGGCGCGACGATGAACTCGCGGAAGGCGTGCGAAGCCTCTGGCGGGCTCGCCAGGACCGTTACTCCCAATTGCGCACCGCGCAGACCGCGCCCCCCCGGGCCGCGCCGGGCCTGGCCCGCCGCATCGAGATGAGTTACATCGGAGGTTGAATTGCGTGCCCCCGATGTGACCCTTTGCATGTTGGCTGGCGGTGAAGGCCGCCGCATGGGTGGCCAGGACAAAGGACTGGTGCTTTGGCGCGGACAAGCCCTTGGTTTGGCCGTGCTGACGCGGATGGCGCCCCAAGTGCCGCAGGTCATCGTCTCAGCCAACCGCAACGCCGAAGCCTACGCCGAACTTTGGCGACAGTCTCAAGGGGAGCGACTTTGGTCGCCAGACCACGTGTTCCCCGACGACGCTGATTTGCCGCCACGCAGCGGCCCCCTGGCCGGCATGCTCACGGCCTTGCGGCGAGCAGATACCGAGTGGGTCCAGTTCGTGCCGTGCGACAGCCCGAATTTGCCGACCGACCTCGTCGAACGCCTGTTGGCGGCGGCCAAGCCAGGGGTCGACATCGTCGTGCCCCAAACCCCGGACGAGCCGGACGCCCCCCGATTGCATTGGGTCTGCGCCCTCGTGCGACGCGCTACGTTGCCTGCCCTGGCCAGCCAATTCGCCGATGGCGAAAGAAAAGTCTCACGCTGGATCGGCGCCAGTGCTTGGCGCAGCGTATCCTTCGACGTAGGCGATGGCTTTGCCAACATCAACGCCCTGGAGACTTCCCATGCCCCCCGATGAGCGGCCCGTCCGCATCGCCCGCATTTCGCCAGCCGATCTGGGCGCCTACAAGCGACTGCGCGACGAAGGGCTGGCCTTGCACCCGGAGGCTTTCGACGCCGACGTCGACAGCGAGAGGGCGCGCCCCCCTGAAAGCTTCATTGGCAGGTTGGGCCTGGGCGACAGCTTGGGCGGCACCTTCCTGCTTGGCGCCTGGGATGACCGCGAGTTGGTGGGCTTGATTGGCGTGGAACGTGAAAGCCTGGCCAAACTGCGACACACGGCAGACTTGAATTCGATGATGGTCTCGCCCCGGGCCACCGGACGGGGCATTGGCACCCTGCTGCTCAAGGCCGCCATCGCCGAGGCTCGGCAGGCCATCGGCCTGGAGCAAATCATCTTGCGCGTCAGCAGCGCCAACAACCAGGCCGTGAGGCTGTACGAGCGCGCTGGCTTCCAGCCTTGCGGCGTCCGCCCCCACGCGATCAAGTTGATCGATGGCCCAGGCCAGGTGCGCTACTTCGATCGCCTGACGATGGTGCTGATCCTCTGAGGGTCACAAGGCATCGAGCGGGCTTTGCACCGCACCGCCGCCCACCTTCAAGACGTGGGTGTAGATCATGGTGGTGCTGACGTCAGCGTGGCCCAAGAGTTCCTGCACCGTGCGGATGTCATAGCGGGCTTGCAGCAAATGCGTCGCGAAAGAGTGCCGCAAGGTGTGAGGCGTCGCGGGCTTGGACAAGCCTGAGAGCTGGGTGGCCTTCCGAAAGGCCCGCTGAAAGGTGACGTCCTGGATGTGGTGGCGCCTCACCACACCGCTGCGCGGACACACCCCCGGGTGGTCAGATGGAAACACCCACTGCCAGCCCCAGGTTTCACCGCGTCTGGGGTATTTGTTTTCCAGGGCATGTGGCATCCACACGCCGGCCAGGCCGGTGCTCCGGTCCTCCGCATACAACAGCTTCAGTCGTTCGAAATGGGCGTTCAACGGGGCGATCAGTCGGCTGGGCAACATCACTGCGCGGTCCTTGCCCCCTTTGCCATCGCGCACCACGATGGTCTGGTGGGGAAAGTCGATGTCTTTGACCCGCAGGCGCAGGCCTTCCATGAGCCGCATGCCCGTGCCATAGAGCAACTGACCCACGAGTTTGTGACGCGCGTCGAGCGCGTTCAAGACGCGTTGCACCTCTTCAGGCTGCAGGACCACCGGCAGTTTGCGTTCGGTCTTGGGGCGGCCGATGTGTTGCAACCAGGGCATCGGCAACCCCAACACTTGATCGAACAGGAATATCAGGGCCGACAGCGCCTGCTTGTGCGTGGCGGCAGCGACCTCACGGTCATTGGCCAGATGGCTGAGGAAGGCTTCGACTTCGCGGGCCCCCAAATGCTGAGGGTGTTTGCAGCCATGGAAGTGCACGAAGCACTTCACCCAATGCACATAGGCTTCCTCGGTGCGCAGGCTGTAGTGACGGTACCGACACCGTTCCCGGACTTGGTCCAACAGGCGCACCGAGGTCAGTTTCGGTAAGGTTGGCGCTGTGCTCATGTTGCGAAAGGCTTCTGGAGGCAAGACCGCAGGATGCGCGACTCGGTGACGAAGCAATACCCGCCGAAGAGGGTTGCGTCAACAAAGGCAGGCAGCTCCAAGGCAGGCTGAGCCTTCGCGCAGCGGCATTTCACATGCCCATCCAGCCAGTCAGCAGGGAATGCCCCAGCGGCTGTGACTGGCCAGCCCCAAGGGTTGTTTGCTTGTCGCGCATCGCTTCAATCAGCGATCCGCGCGAGCCACCGGCATCGGGCCCAATTACCTGGCCCAGCGGCACAAAGTTGTTCGACATGCCTTGTGCGCAGGAATGGGTCCAGCGCGGCGTCGCCCAATCCGTTCGGCCACTCAGACAGGCATCGTTCTGGCGGTTGCCGATGGGCCATGGATGATTGGCCCCGAATGAGGCAGCCGGAAGCCTCCGAGCATGCCGATCACCGCATCTGCGGCCCGCGCCAAACTTGTTGTGTCACCACCCTTGTGACCGATTGACCGAGCACAAGCCTTCCGGTAGCCTCATTTGTAACAACAGTCGTAAATCGAGGGAACCTGATGGCAAAAGCCAGCAATTTCAGCAAGCAGATCAATCACTTGGCCTCATGGGAGTCAGCCGAGTTAGGCGTCGTACTTGAGGGTGACAACGGGCAATGGCGGCGTTTGTGATGTCTACATTGCGTTAGGCCTCTCCAAAAACACTCTCTGGAAACTCCAAGCGCATGTTTGAAGTTCAAGTTCATCGAACCAAAGCCTGTGGTTTCGCGCAAGGGCCAAGCCGGGCTCAGGCCGCTTCCTTTGGTCGTGCTTCGGCTGGCTTCGCTTTATGCCATAAGCTTGTCCAGGCCAAACGGGCTGTCCGTCTCCCGCGGCCAGCGCACCACCGGTTTACTTGCACCTTCATGCTTGGAAGCGCCGCATTACAAGCTCAACAGCCCGTAATGCAAGCAAGGATTTTGGCGTATTCCACGCCAAGCGTCTTTAAAGGTTTTCAGGCCGGTGCAAGCTCACCTTTTCTAGCACCTGCCGCCAGCCTAACATTTCGGTCAAGCGGACGTAAAACCGCTTCGCGGTTTTATACCCTCCGCGCTTCGCGCTCCGGCGCCGCTTACCTCGGGCGTTAGGCCTAACTAAGGTGGCTATCGTGCAAATCTCTAGCCGTACACAAATTCCAGTTGCACAAACCATCCTGGTGTTCCTCGAACTTGTGTTCGTTGTAATGCCCTCGGCTTTTCTCCTTGTGGTCAGTGCGTTACCGGTTATCTTTTTGGCACCTGCGTTTCCAGTTGTTATCCCCATGTACCTCGGCGGCTGATCGGGTTGCTTGGCTTAGTGAATGTGTTTACGAATCTAGTCTTCGGCAGGACATCGCCAGGTATTCGGACTTGGTTGAGCTTGGCGGTGGGAGCATTCTCATCACTATCCGCAAATTGGCAAACGCTCACTGAAACGCCAGACTGCAAGAACTGCCTACCGGTAATCGACGCGTTCTCCTTTGAACACCCCAGCTTCTTGTGCATCTTGGTGGCAGCGCACTGGACTTGGCTCTATCGGCGCTATATGGCGACCACAAGCAAGCGACTTGCAATCATCAGATAAATCGAACCACGGAATCGCTACTGTGTACCCGTCGCCCTCTCCTTCGTTCACCAGCCTAACTCGGCGTTCAACGCGGACGCCACTACAGGCCATGCCTTCGGCATTTTCATGGCCTGTAGCGGTACCCTCCGCACTTCGTGCTCCGGCGCCGGTTAACTAGGGCGTTAGGCCACACAAAGTTCGGGGCCAACGATTCATAAGCCTACAAAATTCAACATGCGCACATTTTCATTCTTAGCAATAGCTATCGTATGCCTCACATCAAATGTTGCGCAGGCAGCAAGCTATGAAGTCAACGTCACCCGCAAGGGCAGCAATTCCTACCAAGTAGATGGGAAAAGCATTCGAATCATCACAAGATATTGCTACGCTTACGCATATTCAGAAGAAGCCATATTGAAGTCCAATGGATATGGAGGCGGCGATCTCATATTCCTAGAAAGCAAAGACAAATGCGATATAAAGGCCATTTACACCAAGAATGACCCCAAACCAGGAAAGTACAAAATCAACGTCACGCACGAATCTGATGATTGGTACGAGGTACAAGGGGTAAATATCTTCCTTCAAACCTCAATGTGCCTAAGCCTGACCCTTGGTGATGAAGCCTTTCTAAAAATCAGCCCCGGAGGCTACGGAACACTTATCTTTGACGACGGCCAAAGTTGCACAGTCGAGGCAACGTTTTCAAAAATCAAATTAGACTGATCCAACGCCCACCGATCCAATGATTGAAGACAAATTTCCTCATCGGGCTCATTAATGCAGCCACATATTCAAAAATAATACACGGAGTCACGCTTGGAGTACACCACCGAAAACCGATGTCTGTGGCGCGGTTTCACACATCAAGTGCAACACCAATTCCAAGATCCGTGGCCTAACATTACGGTCAAGCTGACGCCAACATGGCCCATGGCTTCGCCATTTTCATGGGCCATGTCGGTGCCCTCCACTCGCTTCGCTCCTTCCGGCGCAGCTTACCTTGGGCGTTAGGCAACACCAATTTCCAGGCGAAGTTGGCAATAGGTTTTCATCTATTTAGGCACCGCTCGCGAGAGCAGTTTTTCATTCCCAAGCCGCTCCAAGCTCATCATCGGCCTGGCGTCTGCACAGGCCCAGCGCTAAGGTCTTCTCTGCCGCGCCAAGGGGCGCATGTTCAAGGCTCAAGCCTGCTGTCTGTCCTGCGGCAGCCAGCGCTAACTCCAGCGGCGCCAAAGTGCCATTCGCCACAGCTTTGTCGGGCTGCCCGTCCTTTGGCGGCCAGCGTCGGGTTTTGCGCCGTGGCAAGCCACCGCGCAGACATCCCGCAGCCACGGCTTGCGCCGTCACTGCTTGGCGTCTTTGCTGTTGCCGGTTACAGTGGTCTCATCGCTTCAAGCGTCACAACAAACATTCAGGTTGGCTCATGCCTATGAACATCCAGTTCAAGCTCGTAGGTCAGTACCTCAGCACATTGGCGCGTCCAACGCGGCCTCTGCCTAACCGTCCGGTCAAGCGGACGCCAACAAGGCCCATGGCTTCGCCATTTTTACGGGCCTTGTTGGTGCCCTGCACTC